>NZ_CP030041.1:4148080-4448661 GCF_003260975.1 Echinicola strongylocentroti
TCATATTTGTCCCACAGTGGCCATGTATGATCGTGTGCTGACCGTGGAAAACCATCAAATCAGCGGATGTTGGGATACTGTAGCCAGGAAGAGGAAAATTAATATTTAGTATTGAGATAGGAGTAGTGATACTTGAGACATGAGCCATGAGATTGGAGAAAAATCCGTTAGGTGGGATTGTGGACTCCATTATACTGTCGACTTCATAAACAGGGTTAAACCTTAGCGCCTTTTTACTTGTGGACATGATAGTAAAATGAATAAAAAACGATGAAAGCCTTAGCTACAATTATAATATTGCATGTTTGCCCAGTTTTGTTGTTTGGTCAAAATTATCAAAAAATTGTCTTTAATGAAGATATTGAAGGCGGGTATTATTTGGCGGTTCCGCCAAGGTCGGAAAAGCCTATTGGTGTGCTGCTCTTAATGCCGGGGTTTGGACAGACGGCTGAAAGTGTTTTTCCAGAAACCAAAATTCATAATGTAGCTTACCTTCATGATGTTTTGACTATTGTCGTAGCCGGAGGCAGAAAACTTTATGCGGATACTGATGTGGTCAAAAGGCTGAATGAAGTAATTGATCATGTATTAAAGAAATACCCTGTGGACAAAGAGGGGTTTGTGATTGGCGGGTTCTCTGCTGGAGGAACCATTGGTCTTCGTTATGCCGAATACTGTTTTGAAAAGCCTGGGGGATTCCCCATTCAGCCAAAAGGTGTCTTCAGTATTGATTCCCCCGTTGATTTGTTTGGTATTTGGAATTATTTCCAACGGGAAATCAAGAAGAATTATTCAGATGTAGGAGTAGGAGAAGCAAAGTTCGTGACTGAAATAATGGAAAGTGAAATTGGTAACCCGGACGAAAATGCAGATAATTATAATAGGTTGACTCCCTTTAATATGGAGCTTGAAAATTATGGGAACGAGAAATTTCTTAAAGATATGAGCGTAAGGGTATATCATGACCTGGATGTGGTTTGGCAATTAGAGAACAGGAGAAGAAGTTTGTTTGACTCGAATGCCTTTGCTTCTTCCGAGATGATTAATAGGCTTTTGTTAATGGGCAACGAAAGAGCAGCATTTATTCCTTCAAAAAGCCCAGGATACAGGAGCTCAGGCACCAGACATCCCCATTCTTGGTCGATTGTGGATGAAGTGGGATTTATTCAATGGGTAAAGTCCCTTTTGACCAATGCTGATATGGAATAATGATCTGTCTGTGATCGGTATGCGAGCCATGTTAAGGTGACCAAAACCAATATCCATTATACAACAACCTTTTAACAATTAAAACCTTTAAAACCCAAGAAAATGTTTACAATTGATGCCCATTTGGACCTCAGTATGAACGCCCTGGAGTGGAATAGGGACCTGAGACTGTCTGTATCCGAGATCAATTCCCGTGAAGCCAAGCTGACCGATAAGCCTGACCGAGGTAAGGCTACAGTTTCATTACCAGCTCTTCGGGAAGGGGGGGTAGGGTTGGTAGTGGCCACGCAGATAGCCCGGTATGTAGCGCCAGACAATCCCCTTCCTGGGTGGCGTTCTCCTGAGCAGGCTTGGGCCCAGACACAGGGGCAATTGGCTTGGTACAGGGCGATGGAAGATGCCGGCGAGATGGTACAAATTACCGACTTGGATAGCTTGGAGAAGCACTTGGATGATTGGAATTGGGGTGGGGATAAGTTGCCCGTCGGTTATATACTTTCCTTAGAAGGGGCGGATTCTATTGTGGACCTGAGTTATTTGGAAAAGGCCTGTGCCTATGGGCTGAGGGCTTTGGGGCCAGCGCATTATGGCCCCGGGAGATATGCTCAGGGGACGGATGCCACGGGGGGTATGGGGCAGAAAGGCCAAGACCTGCTAAAGGAAATGGAACGACTGAACATCATTCTGGACGCTACGCACTTGTGCGATGACAGCTTTTGGGAAGCCATGGAGCACTTTAATGGCCCGGTGTGGGCAAGTCATAATAATTGTCGTGCGCTGGTGGACCATAACCGTCAGTTTAGCGATGATCAACTTAAAGAGCTGATCGCCCGAGATGCGGTGATAGGAGGAGCGCTGGATGCATGGATGATGGTGCCTGACTGGGTAAGGGGTAAGTCCACGCCTGAAGGTACTGGCTGCAACTTGGAGATAATGATCGATCACCTGGACCATATTTGTCAATTGGCAGGAAATGCAGATCATATCGGTATTGGGTCGGATCTGGATGGGGCTTTTGGCAAGGAGCAATGTCCACATGATCTTGAAACCATCGCAGACCTGAGCAATGTCCCAGATCTATTGCGCAAGCGAGGGTATAAGGAAAAGGACATAGAAAAAGTCATGCATGGCAATTGGTTGAGGTTTTTGCGGAATGCTTGGGGGTAGTGTTGGGGAGATTTTAGAGCCAAGTACCACTTGGACAGTGGTGTGATGATTGATCCTGAAAAGGAGTGATTTTGCTATTTACGGGGTACAGAGTGGTGCTTAAACCCGGAATATGCATTAGCCTATCTGTTGCGACCTGAAACTGCTTCAAAATCAGCCGTTTCACTTTAGTTTTCGGCATAACCGTAGCAGTGCTACGCTAATGCCTCCAAACTAACTGATTTTCTTGCAATTTCAGCTCTCACTACGATTCCTAATGCATAATCCGGGTTAAATTTAGGAGGAGGCTAAAGCGGTTTTGGCTGGATAAGATAGTCTGGTCTTTTAACGATTGTTGATATTTTTATGGTTAATGAGCTGACAGTCAGTGGTTGCCCAAGACTTAATTTTTTTATCGAAATTGTTTTAAGTCGTAAAAAATCAGTACTTTTGCAGTCCGTTCAGGAGGACGGTTTCCAGTGATCATGTTGATAGCTGGAGATATCTATAACTAAAAACCTCAGCCTGAAGACACTAGGGCTGTTGAAAGTCAGTGTCAATTTACTAATATGTCTAATAACGAAGATTTTAACTGGGACAAGTTCGAAACCAAAGGTTTTGGTGAAGGCTACACTTCTGCAGAGAGAGCAGAGATGGAAAAGCTGTACGACGAGACTTTGACCGAAATCAGCGAAAAGGAAGTTATCAAAGGTACTGTAGTAGGTGTCAATGATAAGGATGTTATCATCAATATCGGATTCAAGTCTGATGGTCTAGTGCCAAGAACTGAGTTCCGTGACCTTCCTGACTTGAAAATCGGTGATGAAGTAGAACTTTTCATTGAAGAGCAAGAGAATTCATTGGGTCAATTGGTTCTTTCTAGAAAGAAAGCCAAGATGGTACGTGCATGGCAGGACATCGAAGATGCGCTTGAATTTGACAATGTGATCGAAGGTCTTGTAAAGAGAAGGACAAAAGGTGGTCTTATCGTGGATATCTACGGTGTGGAAGCCTTCTTGCCAGGTTCTCAGATTGACGTGAAGCCTATCAGGGACTTTGATGTCTATGTAGGTAAGAAAATGGAAGTGAAAGTGGTTAAGATCAACCACGCTAACGATAACGTAGTAGTTTCTCACAAAGTACTGATCGAAAAAGATCTGGAGAAGCAAAAAGCAGAGATCCTCAACAACCTGGAAAAAGGTCAGGTATTGGAAGGTGTGATCAAGAACATGACCAACTTCGGTGTATTCATCGACCTTGGTGGTGTGGATGGTCTACTTCACATTACGGACATTTCTTGGGGACGTATCAACCATCCAGAAGAAGTGCTTAATCTTGACGACAAAGTTCAGATTGTGGTACTTGACTTTGATGATGACAAGAAACGTATCTCTTTGGGTATGAAGCAGCTTACTGCTCATCCTTGGGACTCTCTTTCTGCTGAGCTTGAAGTTGGCTCTAAAGTAAAAGGTAGAATCGTAAACGTAGCAGATTACGGTGCATTCCTTGAGCTTGCTCCAGGTGTAGAAGGACTTATCCACGTATCTGAAATGTCTTGGTCTCAGCACTTGAGAAACCCTGCTGACTTTGTGAAAGTAGGAGACGAAATCGAAGCTGTAGTACTTACCTTGGACAAAGAAGATCGTAAGATGTCTCTTGGTATCAAACAACTTACTGAAGATCCATGGACTAAGCAGGACATGGTAACGAAGTATGCCGTTGGTACTAAACACAAAGGTGTCGTTAGAAACTTGACCAACTTCGGCCTGTTCCTAGAACTGGAAGAAGGTATCGACGGTCTAGTTCACGTATCTGATCTTTCTTGGACCAAGAAAATCAAGCACCCGTCTGAATACGTAAAAGTAAATGACGAGCTTGAAGTGATTGTTCTTGAACTTGATGTGGACAACAGAAGATTGGCCCTAGGCCATAAGCAACTTGAAGAGAATCCTTGGGATACTTTTGAAGGTGTGTTCCCTGTAGGGTCTACCCACAAGTGTACTGTAGTGTCTAAAAACGACAAAGGTGCTGTCCTTGAGCTTCCTTACGGACTTGAAGGATTCGCTACCATCAAGAACCTTGACAAAGAAGACGGTTCACAAGTAGAAGTAGGTGACGCGGTTGATTTCGTGGTAACTGAATTCTCTAAAGATGATAAGCGAATTGTACTTTCTCACACAGCTACTTTCAGAGAGGATGCGATGCCTTCTAAGCAACCAGCTAAGAAGACTACTTCCGCACCTAAGAAGAAGCCAGCAGGTGGAGATGCGCAAGAAAAATCTACCCTAGGTGATTTGGATGCACTTTCTGCATTGAAAGAGAAAATGGAAGGTGGAGACAAGAAATAATTCTTAGTCCATCCACTTAATGAAAATAGAAAAGCATCCGCCACGGCGGATGCTTTTTTTGCTTCTATTTGATTTGTTTTATCTTTAGGGAAATTCATCGCACATATGGTTAAGGTCTGTTTTCTCATTACCACATTTTTATCATTCTACAGTTTCTTTGTAAGGGCGCAATTATCCATTCAGCCTCAACCAATAGATGCGGAAGTAGATCTGGCCAATTCCAGTCCCATCTTAAAAGGTGCATCAGTACTTGGTAATGAAGGGTATTTTGTTTGGGGAGGCAGTGTCACCAAGGGAGAAGATGGGAGGTACCACATGTTTTATTCCCGGTGGCCCTCTGGTCAGGAAAATGATAAATTCACAGATGGTTGGCTGACGAGTTCTGAGATTGCGTATGCTGTCTCCAAGTATCCTGATAAGGGATTTCAATTTGTAAAAGTGGTCATCAAAGGTAAAGGGAAAGAAGGAAATCCTGAAGCATGGGACGGGCAGTCGGTGCATAACCCTCACATCCAGCACTTGGATGGGAAATACTATCTCTATCATACCGGAACCAAGTACCCCGGAGAGCAAGCACCCGGAAGCGCCGGGGAACACCTCAGCCCAAGAGACCTCATTCAGCAAAGTCAACAAATCGGTTTAGTTACCTTTGATAGCATAGAGGAAATGCTAAAGGGCAATGTGAAACGGTCCGATGAACCGTTATTAAGCCCTAGGACACGTGTCAAAGATAAGGATGTGCTGAATCCATCCCCCAAGGGAACTGCCACAGTCCCAGATAATTTGATTGTGGTCAATCCCGCGGTGGTACAGCGAAGGTCAGATGGCAAGTACCTGCTTTTTTTTAAAGGCAATATCTACGTCCCTAGCTGGAGAGGAGTCCATGGAGTAGCGGTTGGAGTTAATCCCTCAGGGCCTTTTGTGGCCAAAGATAAATTTGTTTTTGACGTCAGGGACGAAGACGGTAAACTGGTTTCGGCCGAGGATCCTTATGTGTGGTACCACGAGGGAAGTAAAAAATATTACGCCGTTTTTAAGGATTTTACTGGGAAGATTACTGGCGGAGAACCTGGGTTGGCCATTATGTACTCCGTAAATGGTGAACGATGGGAGAAAACTGAAAATGCCATGTTCATGCCGCTTGAGCTTACCCTTAAAAATGGACAAAAGGTACCAGTAAATCGCTTGGAAAGACCGCAGTTCCTAATTGGCGAAGATGGTCTTCCCAAAGTGCTTTATGCCGCCTGCTCCTTAAGCCCACTTGGAGACAAAAGAGATGGAAGTACCTTTAATGTCCAAGTGCCATTAAAAAGCACTTTCAAGCCGGAATAGATGGCTAATGCATATTCTGGGTTCATGTAGTGCGACAAGGCCTTAAAAAGGTGACGTAAACAGCTATCTTATGAGGGCAGCCCATTCCATGGATTAAAAGCCTCTAGGCTGATTTTCAGGTTGAGGCGACTTCTGAGGCATGACGGGGCCAGTACCTCTTTTGTTTTTATTCATTCGGGATTTTTAATTCGAGGCCAAACTCCTTGTTAAGTTTTTTGATGAAATAGGCCGAGAGCAAGGGTGATTCCTTTTCGGTATTTTGATGGACGAAGAAATAGAGTTTTTTCAGGCCTTGTTTTCTCCACTGTATGATTCGTTCTAGCCAATCGTCCAGTCTCGAATAGTCACTGTCAGCATTGGCGCCTACATACCGGATAAAGGCTGCGTCACTGGTCAGCCGCATGTGGAGCATGTCTCTCCTTCCAGCAGTATCGACTATGATGTTGGTACGGTCGTTTTCGACGAGTAGTTTACAGTAGTTGTCCATCTCTTCGTCGGCAAACCATTCTTCATTGCGTAGCTCAAGAGCGAGAGGGATCTCTGGAGGGAATGCGGTGACAAATTTCTCCACGCGGTCAAAATCCTTCGGTTTGAAGTTATTGTGCATCTGAAGAAAGGCCATGCCCAGCCGGTCTTCAAAATTGGCAATGGCATCGCCAAAAGCCATTACGGGCTCTTGTACATTGATCAGGCGCTTGAAGTGACTGACGGAGTTGGGGATTTTCGGAAAGAATTTAAATCCTTCAGGAGTTTTGTTCGCCCAGGTCTTTACCTGCTCTATGCTGGGAGAGCTGTAGAAGGTCGCATTAAGCTCGATGGAGTTAAACTGTGTCGAGTAATACGTGAGTTCGTCTTTGGTGCCTCTTGGATAAAAACCCTTTAGGTCTGACCTGTTCCATTTGGCACAGCCTACATATACCTCAAATGGATCATCAGACTTGTGTTTTTGGAGAATGGTACTGGTCGCTGGGTGGTCAGGCGGTAAGGTGAAATCTACTGATGACGGATCTTCTACGCTTCCAAATTTCATGGCTCAATGATTAAAGTTGGGATAAAAATATAAGTTAGCTAATTATGTGAAAATTTGAAACGGAAGAGCAGGTGAAAAGTTTTAGTTGGTGCAGGTGGATAACCTGATTTATGCCTATTTCAACCCTCTAGAAATGGCTCCTTTCCCAGGCTTGGAACGTGATCGGATATTTATTAATTCATGGATCCAGCATTATTGCTGAGGAGATAATTTGCGACACACTTTCTTAAGACACTTTTTTCCTATTGATTATTGGATATGTATACCATGGTGCCGCCCATGGCTATTGCGCCCTTCAAAAAAAATCCGCGCAAATCATAATCATCTGCGTCATCAGCGTTCCATCAGCCCTTCAATTTTTCCGCTTGATCCCCAACTTCCCCCTTTTTTAGGGTGTTAACAATAAGATAAAACGAAAAAAGCATCCGCTTCGGCGGATGCTTTATGATGGAGGTCGAGAGCGGATTCGAACCGCTGTACAAGGTTTTGCAGACCTCTGCCTAGCCACTCGGCCACTCGACCATCTAAATCGAGATGCAAATGTATGTATATTCTCTTTTTATGCAAAATTAACGGCTTAAATTTTCGGTAAATAAATCCACCATTAATTCGGAAAATGTTAATCAATCAGGACAGATCATGGCAAATTCATTGCCTAAAAGCCGTGTTTTTAACGATAATTAGGTAGTTGCGGTTATTTATAAAGGTTCTAAATAGAATTTGGTTCATGTATTTGCCTGTTAAATGGTTGATATTAAGCTTTTTAATTGATTTGTTTACAACCTGTATAAATAAGCGTCCTGCATTATACGGGTTTGAAAAATAGAAGTTGGGTAGTACATTTGTGGGGAGTTTTAAAAACCGTGAAACAAACTGATTAAAGAGTTATAAATATGTCAATCAAACGCTCGTTATTAAGTGTTCCCTTCAGATTTTGCAACATGGCGTTGATTTTTTCCTTTTTGTTATTAGGAATTAATGCTTTTGCTGCTGACCCTGAAGTTTCTGATAGTGAAGATGCCATCAAAGCTGGTGAGTCACTATTTAACGCCAACTGTAAGACCTGTCACAAGCTAGATCAGAAATTTACCGGCCCAGCGCTACGAGGGGTTAGTGACCGAAGAGACATAGCATGGATTCAGGAGTTTGTGAAGAATTCTCAAAAAGTGATCCAAAGTGGTGATGCCGCGGCGACGAAGCTTTTTGCTGAATATAACAACACGGTAATGCCCGCTCACCCCTTCTTAAGTGATGAGGATGTAATGAGCTTACTTTCCTACATTGAGTACGGAGGCCAAGAAGAAGCTGCACCAGCCGAGGGTGGTGCAGGAGGTGCTGCTGCTGGTGCTGCCAGCAGTGGAGTGCCTAGCGAATACCTCACTATTATTTTAGCGGTTTTGGTAGTGGTGTTATTGCTGATCCTTATTGTCTTGGGATTGATCGTTTCGGTATTGACCAAATACCTGAACAAGCAGCCCCTTGATGAAGAAGATAAGGAGTTTATCAATCAGAAGACGGACTTCAAGAAAGTCTTAAAGAGCGATGCCTTTATTATTATCATCACGGCTATAGTGGTAGCATTGGTGGCCAAGACAGCTATTGATGGTTTGTATACGGTAGGTGTGCAGCAAGGTTACCAACCTACGCAGCCCATTGCTTTTTCCCATAAATTGCACGCAGGTGACAAGGAGATCCCTTGTCAATACTGTCACACAGGAGTGGAGATCGGCAGATCAGCTAACATTCCTTCTCCAAATATCTGTATGAACTGCCATATGCACGTTCAGAACGTAGCAGGTAAAGAAGGAGTTTCTCCTGAGATTCAGAAAATTTACGACGCAGTAGATAATAATCAGCCTATAGAATGGGTAAGGGTACATAACTTACCTGATCTGGCATACTTCAACCACTCTCAACACGTGAAAGTGGGAGGTATTGAATGTCAGACTTGTCACGGTCCTATTGAGGAGATGGAAGTAGTGCGCCAGCACAGTGCCCTGACCATGGGGTGGTGTATTGACTGTCACAGAAAGACAGACATAAAAACTGCTGGTAATGAATACTATGACAAGTTGGTACAGCTGCACGCAGAATCCAAAGATGCGCTGAAAGTAAAAGACATTGGCGGTCTGGAGTGTGCTAAGTGCCACTATTAATTAAAAAATCTTTTAAGAACATTCTTTTCTTTAATATAAAATGAAAGAAAATAAAAAGAAATACTGGAAGGGATTAGAACAGTTGACAAACGATCCGGAATTTGTGAAGAATGCAGATAAGGAGTTTCCTGAGTACCTTCCAATCGGCGGACAACAAGAAGGGGGCGCATCCAGAAGAGATTTCCTGAAAGTGATGGGATTCAGCCTGGCAGCAGCATCATTGGCTGCTTGTGAGGCTCCTGTGAGAAAGGCTATTCCTTATGTGAACAAGCCAGTGGATGTCAATCCATCTATCCCTAATTATTACGCATCTACTTTCTTCGGAGGTGGTGAATACGCTTCTGTAGTAGTGAAGACAAGGGAAGGTAGACCCATCAAAGTAGATGGCAATAAACTCTCTCCAGTGACCAAAGGTGGTACCAGCTCTATCGTAGAGGCTTCTGTACTGTCTTTGTACGATAAAGAAAGATTGACAGCCCCTTATAAAAACGGTGAAAAATCCGATTGGGCAACTATCGATAAAGAAGTAACGGCCAAGCTTAAGGCTGCAGGCAATGTGAAGGTGGTGACCAATACCATCATGTCTCCTTCTTCCGAAAAAGCACTGAAAGCCCTTACTGATGCCATTGGTGGTGCTGAAGTCATCACTTATGACTCGTCATCAGCTTACGGTATCGTAAAAGCCAACCAAACGTATTACGGTACTTCTGTACTACCAAATTATAGTTTTGACAAAGCCGATGTGATCGTCAGCTTTGGGGCTGATTTCTTGGGGACTTGGATTGCTCCAATTGAATACTCCAAGCAATATGCCCAAGGAAGAAAAATAAGCAAGGAACATCCAGAGATGTCCCGTCACTATCAATTTGAATCCAACCTGTCACTAACAGGAGCCAATGCCGACTACAGAACGCCTATCAGGGCCTCTCAGAGTGGATTGGCTGTATTGGCACTGTATAACTTGCTAGCCAAAAAGGCCGGTGCTCCTTCCGTGAAGAGCGCTGGAGTAGAAATTGCCCACTTGTCAAAAGCTGCAAATGAGCTTTGGGCAAATAGAGGCAAATCTTTGGTGGTTTCAGGTTCAAATGATCCTAATGTGCAAGTGGTGATCAATGCGATCAATGACTTGCTAGGCAATAACAATAGTACTATAAGCTACACTAAGTCTGCTAATTTCAAACAAGGTAATGATGCGGCAATTGCCCAGTTTACCAAAGAGTTGGCAGCAGGAAGAGTTGGCGGTGTGCTGTTTTATAACTGTAACCCCGTGTATGACACTCCACAAGGTGAAGCCTTGGGACAAGCCATCGCTAAAGCGAAAGTATCCGTGGCCACTAATGGCACCATGGATGAAACAGCTTCAATGGTACAGTATGTAGCTCCAGACCACCATTACCTGGAGTCTTGGAATGACTTTAACCCCAAAGCGGGTGAGTATAGCTTGTCTCAACCAGCTATTTCGCCACTGTTCGATACACGACAGGCACAGGAATCATTCCTTACTTGGGCAGGTGTAGCCACCAATTACTATGATTTCCTTCAGGACAACTGGAAAGAGTTTTTCGCTGGGCAGTCAGCAATCAGTACTTTCCAAGAATTCTGGGACAGGGCCTTGTATAATGGTTTCTATTCCACTCCCCTAGCCAGCGAAACTGCTGAGCTTACTCCGGTAGGTAATGTTAGCAGTGCTGCTGCTGCAATTAGCAAAAGCTATTCTGCATCCAACAGTGGTGCTGAACTTGTGATGTACCAAAAAATCGGTATTGGAGATGGAGCATTTGCCAACAACCCTTGGCTGCAGGAAATGTCCGATCCTATTTCAAAAGCCACTTGGGATAACTACCTAACCGTATCACAGAAGTGGGCCAATGAAAATGGCCTTAAAATGATAGAGGGCAGGACTCAAAAAGCAAAGATCACTGCAAATGGCAAGTCACTGATAGTGCCAGTATTGATCCAGCCGGGTCAAGCAGATGGAACGATCGGATTGGCATTGGGATACGGTAGGACCAAAGCTGGTCGGGTGGCCAATGGAGTAGGGGTAAATGCTTACCAGCTCTTGGACAATTCCAAAGGTTTTGTCAACAATGAAATCACCTCAGGAGTGAGTATTGAGCTTACTTCAGATACGTATAGAATTGCCCAAACGCAGACTCACCAGACTTATATGGACCGCGGTAACGTGATCCAGGAATCAACCTTGCCTGAGTACAAGGAAGATGCTTCAGCTGGTAGGGAAAAGCCAAAAATCTATAAAGATGGGGAATTTGTAAAACCATCTAAGATTTCCCTTTGGAATGGCCACAAATACAGCCAGCACCACTGGGGATTGGCGATAGACATGAACTCCTGCGTAGGCTGTGGTGCATGTACAGTAGCCTGTCAAGTGGAAAACAACGTGGCCGTAGTAGGTAAGGAAGAAGTGCTGAACAGAAGGGAAATGGCCTGGATCCGAATCGACCGTTACTATAGCTCAGATGCGGAAGCAGGTGATCTTGAAGGATTAGAGAAAGCTTCCGATAATCCGGAGGTAACCTTCCAGCCGATGATGTGCCAGCACTGTAACAATGCTCCTTGTGAGACGGTTTGTCCAGTGGCTGCTACCACGCACAGCTCTGAAGGGCTTAATCAAATGACTTATAACAGATGTATCGGTACACGTTATTGTGCCAACAACTGTCCTTATAAAGTAAGACGATTCAACTGGTTCAAATACCACGATAACAAAGATTTTGCACAGGTCAATGTCCCTCAAAACGATGACCTAGGTAAGATGGTACTGAACCCAGACGTAACCGTACGGGCAAGGGGTGTGATGGAAAAATGCAGCATGTGTGTGCAGCGTATCCAAGCTGGTAAACTTGCCGCTAAGCGTGAAAACCGCAAAGTGAAGGATGGAGATATCAACGTGGCCTGTGCAGTAGCTTGTTCTACTGATGCCTTGGTATTTGGTGATTTGAACGATCCGAAGAGTAAGGTTTCTGAGATGTTGAAAATCGAAGAGAATACCACCTCGGCAACAAAAGAGGTCAATGAGGAAAGAGCTTACCATGTGCTAGAGGAAATCAACGTAAGCCCTAACATTTGGTACTTCACCAAGATTAGAAATAAGGACAAAAACGAAGCGTAAATAATAATTTTATAAGATATGCAGGTTACTTCATCCGTACGCGAGCCGTTAGTTACGGGCGGTAAAACATACAAGGACGTTACCCATGACGTCTCCAGACAAGTGGAAGGAAAGCCGACCATCGGCTGGATGCTTGGTCTGGCGGTATCCATTGGGGTGCTGTTATTGGGCAGTATTGCCGTGGGTGCCACGGTCTGGGAAGGTATTGGCATGTGGGGACTGAATAAGACTGTAGGCTGGGCATGGGATATCACCAACTTCGTGTGGTGGGTAGGTATCGGTCACGCAGGTACATTGATTTCAGCGGTATTGTTGCTTTTCAGACAGAAATGGAGAACATCCATTAACCGTGCTGCAGAGGCGATGACTATTTTTGCCGTTATCTGTGCAGCGATGTTTCCAGTGCTCCACATGGGTAGACCATGGCTTGGAGCTTACTGGGCTCTCCCGCTTCCAAACGTTTTTGGGTCCCTTTGGGTAAACTTTAACTCCCCATTGCTTTGGGACGTGTTTGCGATCTCGACTTATTTCTCTGTATCACTCGTGTTCTGGTACATAGGTCTGATTCCTGATTTCGCTACCATCCGTGACAGGGCTACAGGGCTGAGAAAAGTGATATACGGAGCTTTGAGTTTTGGATGGACGGGAGCTGCAAAAATCTGGATGAGGTATGAAGCCGTTTCGTTGATCCTTGCTGGTTTGGCGACACCATTGGTACTTTCGGTTCACACCATTGTATCCTTTGACTTTGCGACATCGGTGATTCCTGGATGGCACACGACGATCTTTCCGCCTTACTTCGTGGCAGGGGCGATTTTCTCGGGTTTTGCGATGGTACTTACCTTGATGTTGATCACCAGAAAATTATTTAAACTGGAAGATTACATTACAATGGTGCACATCGAGTTGATGAACATTGTGATCATCATCACTGGATCCATTGTAGGTATCGCCTATATCACGGAATTCTTTATCGCATGGTATTCTGGAGTAGAAGCAGAGCAATATGCATTTATCAACCGTGCATTTGGGCCATACTGGTGGGCATACTGGTCGATGATGACCTGTAACGTGATTTCCCCTCAGCTTTTCTGGTTTAAGAAAATCAGAACATCCATCGTATTTACCTTTGCCTTGTCAATAGTAGTAAATATCGGGATGTGGTTCGAGCGATTTGTAATTATTGTAACCTCACTTCATAGGGACTACCTTCCTTCGTCTTGGGCGATGTTCTACCCTACTTGGGCGGATGTTGGAGTTTACCTGTTCACTTTTGGTTTGTTCTTTACACTCTTCCTGTTGTTTGCGAAGTTTTTCCCAGTGATCAACATGGCAGAGGTGAAATCTGTATTGAAGTCTTCATCTGAAAAAGTAAATAAATAATGGAAAGAGATACGAATTTTGTCCTCGGTATTTATGATGATGAGGATGTTTTGAAAGAAGCGGTAACCAAGGTGCGAGATAGTGGAGTGAAGATCCATGAGGTATTTTCTCCATATCCTGTGCATGGTTTGGAAGATGTGCTGGGATATAGAAGAAGTAGATTGCCTATAGCAGCTTTTTTGTTTGGATTGTGTGGAACCTGCTTGGCCTTGACGATGCAAATACTAATGATGGCCGTAGATTGGCCAATGATCATTGGTGGTAAAGACCATGCAGCGATTCCTGACTTTATCCCGGTTACTTTTGAGCTTACGGTACTATTGGCCGCATTTGGTATGGTTGGGGTATTTATGATAAGCAGCGACCTTAAGCCTTGGGCCCAGCCTAGGATCTTTGATAAAAGGAGTACTGATGACAAGCATGTGATGGCCATCGATATTGCGGTGAACGCAGGTCATGAAGAGAACAAAATAAAAGAGTTGCTTCAAGCTTCAGGCGCTTCAGAAGTGAATAATAAAAGTTTTGAATAGTAGGTAACGAAAAAGATATGAAAATTTTAAAGTCCATATATTTAGTTGCGCTTTCCGCTGCTTCATTGGGAGTAGTATCTTGCGGAGCTTCAGGAGATGATCAGGGGCTTGAATATGCTCCTCAAATGTATCACTCCGTCGCTTACGAACCGCTTACCCAAATTCAAAATGAAGAAGCTGGTAGCTGGTTATCTAATCGTGAAGACGAGAAAGGTGAATTTTACAATAGTAATATTTACAATCCTCATAGTATGAACATGAGGGAGCCTGCTCCCAATACAGTAGCAAGAAATAAATACGATATGCTTCCCTATAGATTGGGTGTAGCTGATCTCGCTGCCTCGGACAGCATTGCCAACCCTGTTGAATTGAATGACCAGGTTTTGGCTGCTGGTGAGCAATTATTTATGCAATATTGTCTTCCTTGCCATGGTGCTGGAGGAGAAGGTGACGGTAAAGTAGGTGAAGTGATTGGCGGTGTGGCCAACCTAAAAGGTGGTGCATACATTAACCTTACAGAAGGACACATTTTCCATGTGATCACGCACGGAAAAGGTAGGATGGGAGCTCATGCTTCTCAGATTTCTCCTGAGAGAAGGTGGAAAATTGTTCACTATGTTAAACAAGAAATTCAGAAACAATAATAATGGCGCACGTTACAAATTTTAACCTGGATCAGAAATTTGACTTCACGGCAGCCCTGAAGAAGACCATCTTTATCACAGGAGGTATTGGGTTGCTCTTGTTAGTCGTTGGGCTTTTTACAGCAGGTGGTGGAGATCACGGGCATGAAGATGCCGGTCACCAAACTGAGCATGTAGCACCTGCAGTGGGACATGGTGATGACCATCACGCGGAAGCTGCAAGCCATGACGAACATGGTGGTGATCATGCAGAAGCGGGACATGAAGAAGGCGCACACGGAAGTAGCGTGACAATGAAGCGTTTCTTTGCTAATCTTTGGATCAACAACGTTTATTTTGCAGGAATCGCCATTATTGGGGTATTCTTCTTTGCTATTCAGTATGCTGCACAGGCTGGCTGGGCTACGGCCATCTTGCGGGTGATGATCTCTTTTGGTAACTGGCTGCCATTTGCTGCCATTGCGATGATAGCGACTTACCTAATAGCTGGACATGATTTGTTCCACTGGACTCACAGTGATTTGTTTAATCAAGAAAGCAGTCACTACGATAGCATCATTGACGGTAAAGGAGGATTTTTCTATTGGCCATTGGCCAAGGGAAGCTTCCCGATCTTCTGGTTGGCCAGAATGGTGATTTTCTTTGGTTTGTGGATTTTCTTTTTCAACAAACTTAAGAGCCTGTCTTTCCAAGAGGACATTAACGGTGGTGATAGCTACTGGTACAAAATCAGAAAATTCTCTGCTATTTTCTTGGTGATCTTCGCTGTATCTTCTTCAATAAGTGCTTGGGATTGGGTGATGTCTATTGACACGCACTGGTTCTCCACCTTGTTTGGTTGGTATGTGTTTTCATCTTGGTTTGTAGCAGGATTGTCAGCCATTTGTTTGGTGACCATTATGCTGAAAGAAAGAGGTTACTTGGAGATGTTCAATGAAAACCATCTTCACGACCTTGGTAAGTTTATCTTTGGATTCTCTATATTCTGGACTTACCTGTGGTTTTCCCAGTTCCTATTGATCTATTATGCCAATATTCCTGAGGAAACTGTTTACTTCATCGAGCGGTTGACAAGTGACAAATACAGTGGTTTTTTCTTCGCTAATCTGATTTTTAACTTTGTGATACCATTCTTGGTGTTGATGACAAGAGACTCTAAGAGACATTTTGTGTTCTTGAAGGTGGTTTGTACGATCATTATCATTGGTCACTGGCTTGATTTCTTCTTGATGGTCCAGCCAGGTACATTGGGACACAATGGCGGCTTTGGCCTTATGGAAGTAGGCATGTTCTTATTATATGGTTCTGTGGTGATCTTTGTGGTATTGAATGCTCTTTCTAAGAAAAATCTTATCGCTAAGAATCATCCAATGCTGGAAGAGACATATCATCATCATATTTAATACGTATCCGAAAAAGATAGAATTATGTACGGATTTCTTATAGCACTAGGTGTTTTAGTATTAGTTTCCATCATTTGGATGGTTTATAGGATACAAACGTTGGTTTCTGTAGTGAAAGGCTCTGATAAAAAAGTGGCTACAGGAAGCAATAAAGTCAATGCAGCTTTGTTTATTGTCTTTTTGCTAGGAGCTGGAGGCTTGTTTTTTTGGTATTCTTTTAAAGAATTCGATAATTATCACTTGCCAATTGCTTCCGAGCATGGCGTGGTAACCGACAACCTTTTTTGGGTGACTACGGCCATTACCGGTGTGGTGTTTATCATTACCCACATTCTCCTGTTTTGGTTCAGCTATCGCTACCAATATAAGGAGAGCGCAAAAGCTTCTTACTTTCCAGATAACAACAAGTTGGAGATCATTTGGACGTTGGTGCCTGCTTTGGTGCTTACCGTGCTGATCGTTTATGGATGGAAATCTTGGACTGATATTACAGCTCCTGCACCTGAAAACGCACATGTGGTAGAAGTGATGGGATATCAGTTTGCATGGGAATTTAGGTACCCAGGCAAAGACCAGCAGCTGGGGAAATATGACTATCGACTTATCGATCCTACTAATTCTAGGGGAATTGATTTCTCCGATAAGAATTCCTTGGATGACTTCCCCGCCCAAACGGTAGTGATTCCAAAGGGTGAGCCTGTGCTTTTTAAAATCCGTTCCAGAGATGTATTGCACTCTGTATTTGCTCCGCACATGAGATTGAAGATGGATGCCGTTCCGGGTATGCCAACACGTTTCTGGTTTGTGCCTACGAAGACCACTGCTGAGATGAGAGCGGAGCTAGGTGATGAGGAGTTTGTGTATGAGATCGCCTGTACCGAGGTGTGTGGTGGTGGCCATTTTTCCATGAGAAGAGAAATCGAAGTGGTAGAACCAGAGGAGTATCAAAAGTGGTTTGCAGAACAGCAGACATTTATTGAGATGGATCCATCGTTGGTAGCTGATGCTCCTGCAGAAATAAAGGAACTGGCTCAGATACAAAGCGGAGAATAAGATATTAATTGATATAATAAAATAATTATGGCAGTAGCTAACATATCAACACACGGTACTACGTCGCATGATCATCACGACGATCATCATGAGCATAGTGATAACTTTATCACGAAGTATATCTTTAGTACCGACCATAAGATGATCGGTAAGCAGTTCTTGGTTACCGGGATTGTATGGGCGCTTATCGGTGGTTTTCTATCCATTCTTTTTAGGCTGCAGTTAGGTTTTCCAGATATGGACATGACTTTCCTGAAGCCTATTCTGGGAGGATGGATTGATGAATCTGGTTCATTGGACACCAATTTTTACCTAGCTTTGGTAACCATGCACGGAACCATCATGGTGTTCTTTGTATTGACAGCAGGGTTGAGTGGTACGTTTTCCAATTACCTTATCCCACTGCAAATCGGTGCAAGGGATATGGCCTCTGGCTTTATGAATATGTTGTCATATTGGTTGTTTTTTCTTGCCGGCGTGATGATGTTTATTTCATTGTTTATTGAGACCGGTCCTGCAGGTGGTGGATGGGTGATTTATCCGCCTCTTTCCGCATTGGAGCAAGCTATTCCTGGATCCGGTTTAGGAATGACCCTTTGGTTGGTATCCATGGTGTTTTTTATTGCTTCTCAGCTAATGGGAGGTATTAACTACATCACCACTGTCATAAACCTCCGTACGAGAGGAATGTCTTTCAGTAGGCTTCCGTTGACCATTTGGTCATTCTTCCTGACTGCGGTGATCGGTTTGCTATCATTCCCAGTACTGTTCTCTGCTGCTTTGTTATTGGTGTTTGATAGAAGTTTCGGTACTTCTTTCTACTTATCTGATATTTATATTGGTGGTGAAGCATTGCCTAACACTGGCGGTAGTGCCGTGCTATTCCAGCACTTATTCTGGTTCTTGGGACACCCTGAAGTTTATATCGTATTGCTTCCAGCATTGGGTATCACTTCTGAAGTGATTGCGACAAACTCCAGAAAGCCAATTTTCGGTTACAAGGCCATGATTCTTTCCATGCTTGGTATCACGGTGTTGTCTTTCGTTGTATGGGCGCACCACATGTTCGTGTCCGGTATGAACCCGTTCTTGGGATCGATTTTCATGTTCTTGACATTGATTATTGCGGTACCTTCAGCAGTTAAAGTATTTAACTATCTGACCACACTTTGGAGAGGTAATTTGGTGTTTACACCGGCGATGCTGTTTTCCATTGGTTTGGTATCGTTCTTTATCTCCGGTGGTTTGACAGGGATATTCCTAGGTAACTCAGCCGTGGATATCCAGTTGCACGATACTTATTTCGTAGTAGCTCACTTCCACCTTGTGATGGGATCTGCTTCATTCTTCGGATTGATGGCGGGTGTTTATCACTGGTTCCCTAAAATGTTTGGTAAGATGATGGACGCCAAATTAGGCTATGTCCACTTTTGGTTGACCTTCGTTGGGGTGTACATGGTATTCTTCCCAATGCACTATATCGGTATTGCTGGATTCCCTAGAAGGTATTACAGTTGGACCAACTTTAACTTTGCAGATATGTACACAGACCTTAATATGTTTGTCTCTGTAGCTGCCATTGTTACTTTTGGTGCCCAGTTTATTTTCTTGTTCAACTTCTTCAACAGTATGTTTAGGGGAAGAAAAGCGCCTTTGAACCCTTGGAGATCCAATACGTTGGAGTGGACTACTCCGCTTCATCCTGGACATGGCAACTGGCCAGGAGAGATCCCTGCTGTTTACAGGTGGCCATACGATTACTCCAAGCCTGGAGCCAAAGATGATTTTATTCCACAAACGGTGCCATTATCTTCCACTCCAGAATCCAATCTTCCTCATGAAGCGGAGCAAGTGCAACTCGAGCGTGAGATCATGGCCGAAGAAGGAGGAGATGTTTTGGTAGCTGATGAATCAAAAGAGTCATAAAAATATCCGCAGCTTTCGCAGGATCAGTTTGATCACTTCGATCGCTGTATATTTCCTGATACTGGTCGGTGGAATTGTCCGCAGTTCAGGGGCTGGAATGGGCTGTCCTGATTGGCCCAAATGCTTTGGAAGCTGGATACCACCTACTGCGGTGAGCCAACTTCCGGAGAATTATCAGGAAGTCTATCTCAACAAACGGTTAGAGAAAAACGACAGGTTTGTTAAAATGCTTCATAGCCTTGGGTTTCACAAGAAAGCTGAGGAGATCAAGCATAACAAAGCTATACTCGTAGAAGGTGAGTTTAATGCCATCAAGACCTGGATTGAATATTTGAATAGGTTGACGGGAGCTGTGATTGGCTTATTGGTCATCGCTACCTTTGTGTATGCTTATAGGCTGCGAAAGGAAGATAAGCTGTTGGCCATATTGTCATTTGCCAATTTGCTGTTGGTAATATTCCAAGGATGGATCGGGTCTATAGTCGTATCTACCAATCTACTTCATTGGATGATTACCGTGCATATGATATTGGCGTTGTTGATTGTCTGTTTACTGCTATATGTGCATTATAGGGCGTATAAGTTAGGTCATGAATTCCAACAAAAGACAGAAAAGCCACAGCAACTTTATCGTTTATTGATGATAGGTTTTGTACTAATGATCGTCCAAGTGGTTTGGGGTACTCAGGTGAGGGAAGAGATCGACATGATTGCCCTTCGGTTTGGTGACCTCTTCAGGTCAGAGTGGATATCACACCTTGGAGTGGATTTCATGATTCACAGATCATTTTCTCTGGTGTTATTGGCAGTTCACCTATGGTTTGTTTATAAGGCATACGTTTTCTCCTTAAGGAGATCAAGTATATTTAAATGGTCACAAGTGCTGTTGGTATTGATCTTTATTGAGATCATTACTGGGGTAAGCATGGCATACTTTGGTATTCCGGCGTTTTTGCAACCCGTTCACCTTTTGGTGGGATCGTTGATTATCGGGGTGCAGTTTGTGATTCTATTACAGTTAAGTGATCAAAAAAGAATAGTGTTAAATATATCCAATTCATGAGGACAGTTAATTTATCAGAAGCGTCCTTTATTGACAGCATAAGTATTCGGGCAAAGGCCTATTACGAACTGATAAAGTTCAGGCTTTCTGCTTTGGTGACATTCTCTGCTGTTTTCGGATTTGTTCTAGGAGACAGTGGAGCCTTGTTTTCATGGGGCACTTGTTTTGCCCTGATGATAGGTGGGTTTCTAATAAGCGGTGCATCTGGTGCTGCTAATGAGATCCTCGAAAGAGACTATGATAAGTTGATGAAGCGGACCCAAAATAGGCCGCTTCCATTGAATATCATTTCCGTGAATGAAGCGTACTGGTTTACCGTTTTGGTGGCCTTGGTTGGTGTAGGGATATTATGGTTCTTTACCAATCCCCTGACCACAGCACTCGGTGTACTCAGCATGCTGCTGTATGTGTTTGTGTATACGCCATTGAAGCGAGTGGGGCCAGTGGCGGTATTTGTAGGGGCTATCCCTGGAGCTATGCCTCCTCTTTTGGGATGGACAGCGGCTACAGGAGGTATATCTTATGAGGCATTGATCATCTTTGGGATCCAATTTATCTGGCAATTCCCCCACTTTTGGGCCATTGCATGGGTAAGTGATGAGGATTACAAAAAGGCGGGGTTTAAGCTATTGCCATCTGGGGGGAGAAAAGATTTGAATACAGCTATTCAAATCATGATATATACGCTGTTCTTGTTGCCATTGGGACTACTGCCTAGCTATTTTGGCTTGACAGGGCTTAATTCAGGCATTGTAGCCACAGTATGTGGTACGTTGTTTCTGGCGCAGACCTTTTCTTTGATGAGGGACTGCTCTAGAAAATCAGCCTTGAAGATTATGTTTGGGTCGTTTTTGTATTTGCCAATAGTGCAAATCGCCTATTTGTTAGATAAAATACCATAATGGAAGAAAGATTAGCATATACCGAAGGTGCAGAGCAGCCTATTGCCATGCATCCTAAGAAATTTGCCTTGTGGTTATTTATCGTCAGTGTAGTGATGATTTTTGCTGGTATGACCAGTGCGTTCATCGTAAGACAAGGAGAAGGTAACTGGTTGGATTATAACCTGCCTGGCATTCTATGGTTTACATCCGGTATCATATTGCTGAGTAGTGCAAGTATGCATTGGGCATACCAGTCTGCCAAAAATGATCGGATACCTAACCTTAAAATAGCACTTTCCTTAACAACATTACTGGGGATGGTGTTTTTGGTAGGACAGTGGTATAGCTGGGTGGCTTTAGTGGCAAATAATGTTTATTTTGTAGGTAACCCGGCAGGTTCATTTATGTATGTATTGACGGGATTGCATGCAGCGCACTTGATCAGTGGTGTGATATTTCTGATTATTGTATTAATTTCGTCCTTTAGGTATAAGATCCATTCCCAACGAATGAATACCATAGAGATGTGCGCTACATATTGGCATTTCCTTGGTGGCCTGTGGATTTACTTGTTTGTGTTTTTGTTATTGAATCATTGAAAATATTAAGTTAAAACCTAGAATATATGTCATCGACTGCAATTGAAATCAACTCCAAGAGAGGAATCTGGGGTGGTGGAAATGAGCCCTTAAAGGCTAGTTACGGAAAGCTTATGATGTGGTTTTTCCTCCTTTCCGACATCTTTACTTTTGCCGCTTTCTTGATTACTTACGGCTCCATCAGGGTAAGTTATCCTGCTTTTGAGGGGCACGTGTCCGAATTTGTAAAATCCAATGAACATTGGCCTATCCCAGAAATGATTTTCAATGCATTTCCGTTTTTTCATGGTGTCCATCTTCCGTTGGTATTCGTAGGGTTAATGACCTTTATCCTGATCATGAGTTCGGTGACCATGGTGCTAGCTGTGGAAGCAGGACACAGAAATGACAGACAAGATGTGGTGAAGTGGATGCTTTGGACTATGCTGGGTGGCGTTACTTTCCTTAGCTGTCAGGCATGGGAGTGGAGCCACTTTATCCACGGAAGTGATCAGGGAACGTTGATGACCTATGTAAACACCTTAGGAGAAACAGTCAAAGAAGTAGTTTATGGTGCTAATTTAACGGTCAATGAATATGGTCCTGCACCCTTTGCACAATTGTTCTTCTTTATTACAGGCTTCCATGGTTTTCACGTAACTATAGGAGTAGTACTGCTTTTCTTGGCTTTCTATCAAGCTGCAGTGGGCGTTTATGAAAGAAGAGGACATTATGAAATGGTAGAGAAGATTGGCCTTTACTGGCACTTTGTAGATTTGGTTTGGGTATTTGTATTTACCTTCTATTACCTGGTCTAGATTCACTTAAAAATATTATTAGCTATGTCATCACACGGAAATAACAGCACACTAGAAGTATTACCTAGGAACAAGGAAAAGATCAGAAAGATCTGGAAAACCGCAGGCATTCTTTTGGCCATTACCGCGGTAGAGTTTTTCTTGGCCTTTACCATGGAGCGAGGTATGTTGCTTTTCGCCATCTTTATAGGTCTTACACTTGTAAAAGCAGCCTATATCATGATGGAGTTTATGCACTTGAAAGATGAATCCAAAGCATTGTTTTGGTCCATTATGCTCCCATTGATCTTCTTGGTGTGGCTTTTGATCGCTCTTTTCAAAGAAGGAGCTGAGATATTTATGTATCGATGGTAATACCATCATTAAAAAGAATTAAAAAAGTAGGTTGGAAGGAATGTTTTCAACCTACTTTTTTGTTTGTATTGGAGTTATGAAAATGATTCGAGTTTTACAGGGATTGGTATTGGTATGTATACTGATGGTACCTGTACTGATAATCCTGTTTCTTCGAAATTTCGGAGAAAATACCTATGAAATCCCCGTGCTGTACGAAAATGGAGTAGAGGATCCTTTTGGGGATTGTAACTATTCCAGCCAAGGTCAACATTATATTCCTGATTTCACCTTTGTGAGTCAGGATAGTGTGTCTATAGGACGTCAGGACATGGAAGGAAAAGTCACCATAGTGGATTTCTTTTTTACGAGTTGTCCGAGCATTTGCCCAACAATGTCTTTGGAGATGGAGAGGGTTCAGGATGCTTTTAGAAATGAAGACCTGGTCCAGCTGTACTCTATCAGTATTGATCCCGATTACGATACTCCTGCTGTGTTAAAAGAATATGCGCAATTGCACGGAGCCACTTCAGGAAAATGGTTCTTTCTTAATGGTAAAAAGGAGCTGGTCTATGACCTGGCCAGGTGTGGATTTGTGCTGCCTACTATTGACGGAAATGGTGTACCGGAGGATTTTATCCATAGTGATAAGTTGGCATTGATTGATAAGCAGGGGCGGATAAGAGGTTATTATAGCGGTACCAACCGTGAAGATGTGGACTTGCTGATATTGGAGACAAAAATATTATTACATGGACAAAAATAGTGTTTCAAAAGAACAGGAAAGTAGCGGGATTTACCGCTTGATTACGGTGGTATCTATTGCTGTTCCTCTGGTGGTGGCGATATTGTTATTTATGCCTGCCAAACTGGACCTTGCCAGTGAATGGGTATATTTCCTTCCACATTTAAATGCGGTAATCAATTTCACGGCTAGCTTGGCATTGATTGCGGGGTTGTTCTTTATAAAAAGCAATATGATCAACTATCACCGTACCTGTATGACCATTGCGTTTGCGTTAGGGGCCATCTTTTTGGTTTCCTATGTGGTTTACCATGCATCAGCCGAAAGCACAAGCTATGGCGGAGAAGGAACCATCAGGACAGTATACTTTATTATTTTGATTAGTCATATTATATTGGCGGCAGTGGCGTTATTCCCCATTTTGTTGGCCTATTATTATGGGCATAAAGGAATGGTGGAAAAACACCGGAAAATTGTACGGTACGCATACCCCATTTGGCTATATGTGACCATTTCCGGGGTAGTGGTTTATTGGATGATCAGTCCATATTATAATCATTAGAACCAAAAAAGAAGTAAGACGTATTAATAAGGGATATGAAGAAGTACGTAACCAGTGCCTTATTGGTGATCATGATGGTCTTGTTACCAAAGGCCTTTGCTGTCGCACAATGTGCAATGTGTAGGGCGTCCGTAGAGAACAATGTGTCCAATGGCGATACCACAGTGGGAGCTAGCCTAAACTTAGGGATATTGTACCTGTTTGCGGCACCATACCTTTTGGCTGCCATTATCGGTTTCTTGTGGTATAGAAATTCCAAAAAGAAAAAGCTCGCGAGAGCATCATAATAAGTAAATCAGAAAGCAAAGTTTGAAATTAGACTTTGCTTTTTTACTTTTAGAGCTATTGTAAGGTGACATATGCTTAAGAAGAGAAGGCTCATTATCGTTTTTGCGATCATTTTGATGGCGGTTGTATTGGCTGTTAATTTTTTTTCGGGAAGTCCCGATGCGTCCAAACTGGGGCTACAGCAGATAGAAGAAAAGACCCAAACAGTGGCAGAGGAGTTTGATGAGGATTTTATCCAGCTATTGATGAACAATAGACCAGAGAAACAAGTATCCTTTTCAACACTAAATTTCGAAGCGAAGCACCCTTTTTACCTTTACAGTGAGGATGGGAAGTTGCTTTTTTGGTCCAATGTTTCGATGATCCCCGATTTTGGCGATATCAATACTGGTGATGGCTTTCGTCCTTATCAATTGATCGATAATGCCAAGGGGACCTATTTCTCGAGGATAAGGAGTATCAGCCGAAACAATCAGGTCTATTGGATGGTGCAGGTATATTCCCTGTACGATAAGGTAGAGATTGATAATGAATACTTACATGCCGGTTATAACGATGAGGTTTTTGGGAATGATAGGTTTATTCTCTCAGCAGCCCCTCATCAGGAGTATGACCAGATTACCGGCCAGGACGGAGCGTATTTCTTTTCGGTGTCCTTACGGAATGGTTACACCCCTATCGGGCATAGATCAAATACGGCTTTACTATTGTTTTTTTTCTCCCTGACAGGCTTGGTTTTTATCTTGGGAGGTGATTTTGTGATTCGGTTATGGAAGCACGGTAAGAGAAAGTTGTCATTTATTTATACCGTGTCGATTTTGGTTAGCGTAAGAGGAATGATGCTGATATTTCATTTCCCTCAGGATTATTTTGAAGTGCCATTGTTTGATCCTGCTTATTATGCCTCTTCCTTGCTTAACCCGAGTTTGGGCGACTTGTTGTTGAATGTGGTTGCCTCGGCGATTGTTTTGGCGATGTTGATCAGTATGTTGGGAAGGAGAGAGGTAATTGTGGTGTTTGCCAAAATCCGTAAACGATATTATCAGTGGGTGTTTTATCTATTGGCGTATTTGCTTTCTGCTCTTTTCTTGTTTTTGTTTTTTCGTTTATTTATTAATATATCCAATAATTCCCAGTGGAACCTTAACATCCTGGATATACCTACTTTTGACTACTTTAAGGCCATCAGTATATTAATATTGTTTTTTGGGGGAGCAGGCTATTTGCTGTTTACCTTAATGTCCCTCAATTTGGTTTTTTATCAGGCCCGAGCTAAAAAGGTCTATGCCTTGAAGCTCTTGTTGGGAATATCCGTGCCTTTTTTGGTAGTGGCAGCTTGGATAGACCTGATCTACCTGATCGTATATATCTCACACCTGATCTTGTTAGTGGCCATCATTTCCTTTGAGCTGTACGACAATGTCCTGAAACTGCAGCTGAATACCTTTCTGACTTTCTTTTTTGGATGTTTGGTAGGCGCGATTATTACAGGGGCGGCCTCCTATCAAGATTATGAAAAACGCGAAATCTTGCAAAAGAACCGTTTGGCCAATCAGATCCTGATGGAAAAAGACGTGATGGCCGAATTCCTGTTGAGTGATGTGATGGAAAGGATAAAGGGGGATTTGTTTATAAAAAACAGGATAGTCAACCCATCCCTGTCCAAAGACCCTGTAGAGCAAAAGATCCGCAAGATCTATATCTCTAATTATTTTGATCAGTATGACCTTAATGTCATGATCTTTAACACTGCCGGAGAGGATGTCCTGCATAGGAATAATGACCAAACACTGGATGATTATCGATTTCGGTACATGAACAGTGATTATGCCACAAGTGTGAGAAACCTCTATTTCGTAAAAAGTGGCGAGGGGGTAGAAGGAAATAAGTTTTACACCTTTGTCCCGATGGAGAAAGACGGTGATTTTATTGGTACCATTGTCATGGAGTTCGTGCAGCAGCGCATACAGTCCACCAGTGTATTCCCTAAACTGCTCTTGGATAAAAAGTACGTTGATGATATTTATGATCATAACTTTGACTATGCCTTATTCAGGGACAGCGTTTTGCAGTACAGTGTGGGGGTGTATAACTATAGGGATCCGGATGTGAGTGGACTGCTGGAGAATGATAACCTGTATGTGGGAGGAGTCTCCAGGGACAAGTACCACCATTATGGGGTGGTCAATGGCTCCAGTACGCTGGTGATATCCAGTCCGATTTATCCTCTTAGTTATATTTTGGCGGATGTGTCGTTCTTCTTTATAGGATATATTGCCTGTACACTGATTTTCATCATATTTTATGCCTTGCTCAATGGGCTTAATAAGGTGCAGTTTAACTATGCAACCAAGCTCCAGTTTTACCTGAATTTCGCCTTTTTCGTTCCCATGTTGGTGATCAGTGCCATAGCTATTGGTTTACTGAGCAAATCGTATTTGGAAGACCTCCATCGCCAGTATTTTGAAAAGGCCAATATCATTCGGGACAATCTTTTCCAATATTTGGAACAAGAAACCCAGGGAACCATGGACAAGGACGATTTCTTGGCCGAGGTTTATCGACTGGCAAGTACCACAGCGACTGATATCAATGTGTTTGACCCGGATGGTAAATTAATGGCCACCAGCCAGCCGAATATTTTTGAAAAAAAGGTGTTGACAAAATACCTCGATCCACAAGCATATGCTGAAATCTTGGAGGCACAAAACACCCGTGTGATCTTGGACGAACAAGTCGGGAAGTTAAAATACAAGACCGTTTATATCAGCCTTCGAGGCATCAAAAGGCAACAAGTCTTAGGCATCATCTCTATTCCTTTCTTTGAGTCAGAGGAAGAGTTGAATGTGTTGATTGTAGATGTATTCAGCACCATTATCAATATTTTTGTGGCCATTTTTATCGTGTTTTTGATAGTCTCCTACTTTGTGTCCAAACAGCTGACCGATCCCTTTAAACTGTTGACACAGAAACTAAAAGTGACCAATCTGGAGGATAACGAACCGATGTATTGGCCCATAAATGATGAGATTGGCCTGCTGGTCAATGAATACAATAATATGCTGTTTAAACTCGAGGCGAGCCGAAAGGTGTTGGCACTGAACGAGAAAGAATCCGCTTGGCGTGAGATGGCCAAGCAGGTCGCCCATGAGATCAAAAATCCACTCACTCCAATGAAGCTTACCCTCCAGCATTTGCTCAGGTTACAAGCGGAAGGGCGGATAGACGATCCCGAAAAGCTCAAGAAGCCTATCAATAACCTGATCAACCAAGTGGATACCCTCAGTGATATTGCCACTTCTTTTTCCACCTTTGCCAAGATGCCACTGCCCAAAAATGAGCTAATGGACTTTGAGCAGGTCGTAGTGGGAGCTGTAGAACTGTTTAAAAACAGTGAGCGTGGAAAAGTGGGTTTCTATAACCATGTTAATGAGCGGCTACTAGTGATGGGGGATGACAAGCTTTTTGGAAGGGTTATTTCTAACCTCATCATCAATGGTGTCCAAGCAGTGCCTGAGGATAGGTCGGCGGAAATTACCGTGATACTGACAAAAGAAAACGAATGGACCAGGCTGGAAGTGAAGGATAATGGCACCGGTATTCCGGAAGAGCTTCGTGATAAGATTTTTATCCCTAATTTCAGCACCAAAAGTGAAGGATCAGGGTTAGGGTTGGCGATCGCGAAAAGAGGTGTGGAGACGGCCGGGGGAAATATCTGGTTTGAGACGAAAGATGGACAAGGGACCTCTTTCTTCTTGGCTTTTCCCGTGGTCAATGATGCTGTTGGAGCCCCCAGATAAGTAACAATGAGGGAGCGGCGAGCAAATATTCTGCTAGGCAAATGGGAGATGGTCATGATATTGGTCGCCTTTTGCTGTTTTCCAGCGTTCAGCCAAGTGGAGGTGTGCAAATGGGTGAAAACGCCATCGAATGCTGATTCACTTTACTTTAAGCTGGATTCTCTTACGGCGCATGAACATTCCATCACCTTTATGGGTGACGATAGTTACCCGTGGAAGTATGATTCCGATACGGGTTTTATCACCATCTATCAAGGGGATGGTTCATTTGCCGATTCGTTGGAAATTTGCTATCGACGCTTTCCCTATGATTTCGGTAAGCAATTTGCCAATCGTACCTTGGAGGATGATTACGACTCCATGGCCTATTTCAAAAAGGTCCAATCTGTGGAAGCAGCGGTCTACGACTTTAGGGAAGAGATTTTTCCCTCAGGAAAACTGAACAAATCAGGAAGTTTGACACGGGGGATTTCCTTTGGCAATACCCAGAATGTTTTTGTCAACTCTGCCCTTAATCTCCAAATGGATGGCCAACTTACCGATGACCTTTTTGTTCGCGCCAGCATAACTGACCAAAACGTCCCTTTTCAACCCCAAGGAAATACCCAGCAGGTGCAGGATTTTGACAATGTACTGGTAGAGCTGTACAATGACCACCTCAGTCTGAAAGCAGGGGATGTAGTGTTTCGGGAGAGAAAATCCACCTTTTTGAAGTACTATAAAAACGTACAAGGGCTTCAACTGACAACGGATTATAATGTCAATGATAAGTGGAAAGCATCCACTCAGGTGGGAGCGTCTATCGCCAAAGGCAAATTCAATTCCGTTCAAATGGATATTCAGGAAGGGGTCTTGGGGCCTTACCGGATTCCTGGACCGGAAAATGAACGATACATTATCGTAATGGCCAATTCCGAACGAGTGTTTTTAGATGGCAAGCAGCTAAAAAGAGGGTTTAACCATGATTACATCATTGATTATAACCAAGGCCAGATTACCTTTACCACCAATGTGCTGATCACCCAATACACTAGGGTAAGAATAGATTATGAATACTCAGAACGGAATTTTTCCCGCTCCATTTTGACAGCAAATCATATTCAGCAAAGCGAAAAGGCGAGTTTTTATATCAATTATTACAAAGAGCAGGACAACCGAAACCGCCCATTGTTTGATGAATATTCCGAAGCAGATAAGCGGTTACTATCGGAGGTAGGAGATGACCTTACGGCAGCAGCAGTTCCCCGTGTGGACAGTGTGGGATATGATGTTAATCGGATTTTGTACCGAAAAATCACCGATTTGGATGCGGAAGGAAATCTCCTGACGTATTTTGAATATTCCACGGATAAAGAACTCGCCCATTTTGAGGTGACATTTACGGATGTAGGTGCCGGCAATGGGAGCTACCGACGAAAGGAACAACTTGCAAACGGCTTTGTCTATGAATATGTGGCTCCGCAAAATGGGCAGCTACAGGGAGATTACACCATTTATTCATTGCTTCCGGCTCCCAGTAAAAAGCAAATGATGACTGCGGGTGGAGAAATAAAGTTGAGCCCCTATGAAAAAATCTATGGAGAAGGAGCGGTGTCCAACCAAGATGTGAATTTGTTTTCTGAATTGGGCAATCAGGACGATAAAGGTTATGGGCTGAAAGGGGGGATGGTATCTGAGGGGAGAAAAATGAGCTGGCTACAGGGCTACCAATTGAAGGCGGCTACAGAACTCGAATATAACTCCTTGGACTTTAGGTTTATTGATCGACAGCGATACATAGAGTTTGATAGGGATTGGGGGCTGTCACCAGAAGATATGGAAGTGCCGACTAGTGAAAAACTAGCGATGGCCAATGTGGGTTTTTTTAAGGATCCCTCCAACGAATTTTCTTATCAGGTCAATTACCGGAAACGTGGAGAGCAGCTGGAGGGAACACAGCATCGAGCCAAATTATACCATCAACTGGGAAAAAGATGGTTTACTCGTCAGGACCTCTTTTTGCTAAACAGCCAGGCGCTATCGACTCTTTCTGAGTGGGCCAGGTACGATGCAACTGTTTTTTACCGCTCCAAAATCCTAGTACCAGGATATGAGTTTAATGTGGATAGAAATAGGGTGATGAATAGTGAAGAGGATTCTGTGATCAGTAGCGCAATGAACTATCTATCACATAAATTTTACGTTCGCTCCAATGATACGTTGCCCTATAGTTTTTTTGCGGATGTCAGTTGGAGAGAGGATAGGTTTCCTGTGGATGGTAGCATGCTTCCCGACACCAAGGCATTAACGACCAATTACGGTTTGCAGAAGCGGTTTGGTCAGCACGATATTAAGGGGACGCTGACGTATAGACGACTAAATCACTTAAGGGGAAGTGAGGCTGAAGAAAGTACCGTGATGGGAAGACTGGATTACTTTAGCAATTTGCTGGAAAATAATATCCGGAATGAGTTGAGCTATGCCATTGGGAATGGTCAGGAGCTAAGGCGGGAGTTTGTTTACCTTCCGGTGCCGACGGGAGAAGGTACGCACACTTGGCGGGATGATAATGAGGATGGCGTTCAGCAATTGGAGGAATTTTATCAGGCCATCAATCCCGAGGAGAAAAACTATATCAGGGTTTTTACACCAACAGACGACTATATCCAAGCGTACACCACGCTGTTTAACTATCGCCTTAACGCCCAATTTCCGGGCCAATGGAGAGATGAAACTGGGGTGAAAAAACTGCTGGGAAAGTTTTCGAATACGACTAGTTGGAATGTAGAAAAGAAGATCACTGCTGGGGATTTCTGGGCTCGGGTAAGTCCTTTGGCCAAGGGTGTTGCACCAGAAGACTTGGTGTCCCTGAGGGAGGTGTTTCGTTCTACGCTGTTCTTTAACCGTACATCTGCTGTCTATGGGGCTGATATCCGTATATTATCGAGCCGCAATAAGCAATTGCTGACGGGAGGTTTTGAAGAGAACAGTCAACAGGACTGGCGGATCACTGGTCGGGTGAATTTTAATAGATTGGTTAATCTACGGATATTGGGCAGTATGGGCCAGAGAGTGGCGCTTTCGGATTATTTAGAAAATAGGAATTACCATGTGGACCAGTTTGGCTCTGGGCCAGAGCTTACTTGGCAACCGTCTACTTTTTTTAGAACATCTTTAAATTATCGCTACACACATAAAGTGAATGTAGAAAACAGGGAATACGAGGAAAAAGCCGGTCTCCATGAGTTGACCATAGAAGCACGCTATGCCAAGGCCATCAAAACTACTGTGAATGCCCTCTTGAAATACACGCAGATCGAATATAATGGGCAGGCAAACTCTCCTGTGGGCTACGAAATGCTGGAGGCACTCACCGTAGGCAGTAATATTTCCTGGAGCCTTAATTGGATCCAGAAAATAGGGGAAGGCCTCCAATTGAATTTGACCTATGAAGGCAGGGACTCGGAAGGCTTGGAGCGTTTGGTCCATACCGGCAGGATGCAGGTTTCTGCGCTGTTTTGATAGCTCTTATTCATTTTGGGTCAAAGGTAAATCCTGTTTAAGCCATCCAGTTCACCATCGAAGACGATGAATTTTTCACCTGTTCTGAAGTTGATTTTCTGTTGATATGTTGTGAGGGATTTCCAAAACACCTCATGATCGGGCAGTTGGATTTCATCGAAGGTTTTCTGCGGTAGTGCATGAAAGGCCAAGTTATAAAGCCCGTGAGGGATCAGTCCGAGTATCTTCAGGAAAGGATTGTGAAATTCATGGACCCATGTAGCCCTTCTGTAGCCAGCACAAATTTCTGCCAGCTCTCGAGACATGGCTGGCGTATCTTTTTCAATAAGTGCCAATAAATACTGAATAAGTGAACGGTCAAATTTGCCCACCTTCTGTGTAAGGTGTTTTTTGGCCTTTCCGGTACTTTCATCAAGCCATTTGGGATCCTGATGGATAATGGAAATCAGGAGATTGGCACAGGTGACGGAGAATTTATGGCCGTTTTTGGTCAATCCTGCTTCCTTCGGAAACATTTTTAGTGCCAGCGCTAGGTCATTTCCGGCATAACTTTCCATCACCTGATTGAAATGGATGCAATGATCCGTCCCAGAGGCAAGCAGCCGATGGCGATAAAAGGATAGCCTGTTATAGCTGTAAAGTGCATCGTTTAGCAGCTTTAGGTCTTTTTCATAAAAAGCATCATGGATCCCGATATTTAATAAAGCTTCGACATCTGAGGGCAATGTTATTCTAAATATGGCATCAGTACGGTCCAGCTTGCTCAGGTGTTCAGGGACCTGCTCCCGGGCTAGAATTTCGTCCAATTTTTGGTCACGTTTTCGGAAACGGACTAAGCACTCTTCTACAGATTTCTGATCCAATGAAGCATATAGCTTATCCAACAGCCTTTTGTCGACCTTGGGGTTGGTAGTCATAATTAAAAAACTTGGTATATCCTTCAAATATAGTTGATATCCATCTTCATCCAACAAAAGGTGGGATATAGTCCAGGTCAAAGGCATTTAAAAAAAATGTTCCTATTTGCATTTATATCTGCCGTTCCTACGGAACTTACCCTTTTGTGTGTAATCATTTTTGGTGCAGGTGGTCACTTGCACCTTCTATATGTCCCTCCGCCAAAGGCGGATTAGGCAGGATGCTCAGTTGCTAACGCATATTTGGGTTTCAATGCCGTTTAGTTAGTGTGTATCTGGAAAATATGGGTTCTATATTTTTTCCTTGGGCAGTTATTTTTCTAGCTAAATTCCTAGGTGTTTTTCATCCCTTTACCTTTGTTACTTTTTTGCTTCAGGTCAAAAAAGTAACCAAAAAACCCCGCCGCTGTGCATCTATTGGCCTAAAATTAAAACCTCCCCTTATGCAGGCAAACTCCTCCTTTTCTAGCTGCCAACATTCTTTTTGGCCAGCATTTCGTCAAACAAGCCTGCCTTCTTGCCCCCGCTTTTTAATTTCTTAACGCCCAATATCTGCAAGGCGGATCCATTTTATACATGTAAAAAAAGGCTATGGATTAAAACCATAATTCTCTCAAAGGACGATCCGTATTGGAAAACCTTCTTAACTAAACGATATTGATATTCCGGGTTAAACTTATCTAAATCATTCTCTCCACTTGGACAGACAGGTGCGATGCTTTATTCGTCCTCTAAATCAACTGATGTCCTTGCTCTTTCAGCATTTGCCGCGACAGGCTGCTGCTATTCCTAATGTACAAACTGGGGCTAAGTGCCAGCGGCACGATAAATTTAGTAACCTGCGGATTCATCCGCAGGAGCTCAACTTCTCCTCAACCTCCCGAAGGAGTGCCAGCGGCACGGATGATAGCTATGCCTATACGAAAAGTGTTTCCCTTAAACCCGGATTATGCGTTGGGAATCGTAGTGAGAGCTGAAATTGCAAGAAAATCAGTTAGTTTGGAGGCATTAGCATAGCACCGCTACGGTTATGCCGAAAACTAAAGTGAAACGACTGATTTTGAAGCAGTTTCAGGTCGCAACAGATAGGCTAATGCATATTCCGGGTTAAAAACACTAAACGCATTTGCCCAGGGATATAGTCATCAGTTGGGAACTGATTGGTTAGTTAAAAAAATAAACAAAGGTGGTTATTGATGATAAAAATTTTTAATTTAAACTTTTGATAATTAATAACCCATTACATTAAACACTATGAGGAAAATACTTACCCTATTGTTTGCTGTCAGCGTGTTGGTGAGTTGTTCTGGCAACAAGCAACAGCAAGAGACCGAAGCGCAGGAAGCAGCAATCACCAAGATACCGGTCCATGCGTGGATGGGCGGCTATAACGACAAGCCTGAATCGGAAATCCGAGAGGCCTTTACCAAGTTTAAGCATCATGGCATAGATGCACTGATGTACAATGGCGGCCATAATCCGGAAGATTATAAGAAAGTAGGCAGGATCGCCAAGGAGGTGGGGCTGGGCTTTCACGCTTGGATCCCCACGATGGTGCAGCACAAGACTGATGAACTCAAGGCGGAGTGGTATGCCGTTAACCGCAATGGAGAATCAGCCCTCGAAAAGCCTGCATATGTGCCTCATTATACCTTTCTGTGCCCGAGCAAGTCAGGAACCTACGAGTTTCTAGAAAAAATGTACAGCAGTGTGGCCGAGGTGGAGGAAGTGGATGCCATTCACTTGGATTATATCCGGTTTCCCGATGTGATTCTTGCGAGAGGGCTGTGGGACAAGTACGGCCTAACGATGAATAAAGAACACCCGCAATTTGATTATTGCTACTGTGATCAGTGTACTGGTGACTTTAAGGCCAAGACAGGAATCGATATCAAGTCCGCAGAAGACCCCACGCAAGTGCAGGAATGGAAACAGTTTCGTTATGACCTCATTACCAGTATCGTCAACAGGCTCTCAAAGAAGGTGCACGAACATGGTAAAGAAATCAATGCTGCCGTCTTCCCTGGCCCTTCTACAGCCATGAAACTGGTACGACAGCAGTGGAACAAGTGGAACCTAGATGCAGTGTTTCCCATGAACTATAATGACTTTTACCTAGAAGGTACAGATTGGATCGGTGAAGTGGTCAAGGAAGAAGTAAACAGCGTAAGCGGTGAGCGTCCCATTTATAGCGGCTTGTTTATTTGCCCAGATCCAGAGAAGAAGGCCGAAATAGAAGACCCGGAAGGTCACGGGCTGCTACCAAGTGAGCTGGGAGCTGCCATCCATCAATCCATGGAAAATGGGGCTACAGGAATTTGTCTGTTCACACCCGGGAGGATGACAGATGAGCATTGGGTGGAGCTGGAAAAAGCGATTTACCCAAGTGGTAAGTAGTTGATATTTTGTACTAGGTATAGGGTATCTAGAATGATCAACTCAATAAAAAACCATCCAGTGCATAGCTTCAGCGCTGGATGGTTTTTAAATTATTTATTGTTGTTCGAATTACGGTTGATTACCTAGTTATGCCGGGTCTCCGCCCCGGCATTTGGTAGCTTTGAGTCTCTGACTCAAGTAAGTCAATAGCAGTATCGGGACTCCACTTCTGTTACCTCACTACAAAGTCGGCGGGACAATGGGATAATCAGCCAAGTTGTAATTCAAACAGGAAGTGGATCTACTAAAATTTCTCAAAACTCAAGCTGTCAGCGGTTATGGTAACCCAGTATTCGGCAGACCCTTCTAATAACCTATTATTGGTGTAATATCCAGCATTACGTTTGAGGTTATCATTACCTTCTACCTCAAAGGAAAATGTACCGTCACTTCCTTGGAGGTCTGGTGTATAGTTATATTTAACAACCGTACCGTCAGCTGGCAAGTGAATGACTTCAGTACCAAACATTTCCGCAGAATTTGTAGGGGTTATGCTTAATTGGACCTCTCCGATTTCACTTTTAGCGTGAATTTCCAATTCCTTAGGAGATTCGTAAATATGTCCACAAGACATGCAGGTTAATATTGCAAATGCATTTATAACTAATCTATTAATCATTTTAAATTATTTATTGTTGTTCGAATTACGGTTGATTACCTGGTTATGACGGGTCTCCGCCCCGGCATTTGGTAGCTTTGAGTCTCTGACTCAAGTAAGTCAATAGCAGTATCGTGACTCCACTACTGTGATCCCACGACAAAGTCGACGGGACAATGGGATAGTCAGCCAAGTTGTTATTCAAACAGGAAGTGGATATGCTAAAATTTTTCAAAACTCAAGCTGTCGTCGGTTATGGTAACCCAGTATTCCGGATCTATCAGTACACCGCTTGGATAGGAAATATAATAATGGTTTATGGTGTCGGTCAAATTCTCTTCCCCTACTACTCCAACCACGAGAAACCCTTCTCCATTACTCCCTTTGAAGCTTGGTTTCCACTTGAAGCTGCCGGCAGAACCGTCTTCCGACAAGTGGAAAGTCGTCGAATCAGTCGTGGAATCATAACCCGTGGTGATGACCCAGAGCTGTGCTTCACCAATGTCACTTTTCGAATGGAAAGCTAATGTAGGCTTCCTCTCTTCACTGCTTGTATGACAAGAAAAGCAAAGGATTATTAATGAAATAACGATCAGTCTCATTTTTTATAATTTATCTATCAATAAAATATATCAAATTTTCGCCTCTTACTGCATCTAATCCGGTTTAGTAGATCAAACAATGCGTATTTGCTTGCCCTGTTCAGTACCTACGGCACTGCTGGGATGCTTTATCCGCTTTCTGTTACCAAGCTAATGCTCCTAACGGGGCATCCCTGCTGACCACCGTTGTTCCGACAGCTATGCTGCTGACCCATTAGCATTGAGTTTTTAACTCAAAACCACCTATTGGTTGGTTTTATGAGAAGCTAGGTACGGCGTATTCCAATACCTTTACCATAGGCTTAGGAGCATCATGCCGTAGGTATGAAAGCTTGGTAATGGCTGTAAACATCAGTCTCCTGTAATGTGCCGTAGGTACATCACTTTGGATCAATTAGATTTCTCAAGAAGATCAAGCAATGCATATTTGCTTGCCCTGTTCAGTACCTACGGCACTGTTGGGATGCTTTATCCGCTTTCTGTTACCAAGCTAATGCTCCTAACGGGGCATCCCTGCTGACTCTTCTGCCGGCTAACCTGAGTTCGATAATATTAAATAACCATGATACCAAGTCTCGGAAAAAAAAGCAGGGCAAGCAAGCGACGGATGTAAAATAGGTTTTTGGTGCCGATAAAAGTTGTTTTATACTATTTTAGGGTGTCTTTTTACTCGTGATTTTCAGTGGTCTTCACGTACTCGTCCAGGAGATTTTTTATGGATGCATTGGAGGGGTTGAGGGAGTGTCCTTGCTGAAGGACTGCAATGGCTTCATCCATTTTTCCTGATTTTTTTAGCGTGGAAGCATATAGCGCATACCCGTTATATGAACTTGGATAAAGACGGGTGATGACATCGAAGATGGCTAATGCTTCTTGGTTTTTGGAAGCATTTTTTAGTCGGAACCCAATATTGATCAGCTTGTTCTCAGAGACGTCATAATCGGCACTTTTGCCTTTCTGAAATTCATACTGGATGAGTGCTATGGTCTTTTCGATGGATTGGCTGTTTTCGTAAACATCTTCAATGTTTTTAAGGTTGTACCGTCGTTCTCGTTCCCGTTGTTCGGAGACGGTTGGCGTGCCATAGTATTTCCGTTCTTCATCAGAGACTTGGCTGGTGTCTATCTTGTAAAAAAACATACGATCGTTTTCGTCACGATAGAATTGCGTGCCATAAATCTGTGGTTTCCCTTTTTCTTTAAGGTACCGGTCCACAGCAGCAGGGTAAAGCGACCTGTTTATCGTAGAGTCCATTGCGATGGCTTTCCCAAAGTACATGATAGCTAATTTGTAATCAACACTATCGTTGCCATGGTGAAAAATCAATCCGGCATTGTAAAAGTCCTTTGCCGTTTTGAGTTGTCCCTGTTTTATCAGTTTTGATACGTTGGTCCTTCGCAAGCTGTCATCCTTCCCAATCGCTTTCCAGTTTTTACTGCCCATCGAGGTTCTCGCATTTTGATCTTCGTCAGCCATTTGCTGTAGTTCGGCATTGTCTTGGCCAAAGGTAATGCCCGTCATGGACAGCAAGACCAAGGCTAAGATGATAAGGAATTTCATAAGGTGAGAATTTTAACCCGGAATATGCATTAGCCTATCTACGCCACGGCGCACAGGTGTTGCGACCTTAAACTGCTTCAAAATCAGTCGTTTCACTTGAGTTTTCGGCATTAGCGTAGCGGTGCTACGCTAATGCCTCCAAACTAACTGATTTTCTTGCAATTTCAGCTCTCACTACGATTCCTAACGCATAATCCGGGTTTAACAGTAAAAAGACTTTGGTGTATTAAAGGTAAAAAATATATCTATGTTTGAACATGATATATCTCAGTGGATTTACTGATTGTTTTATTAAGGGATGAATGTCAGAATGAATTTTATGCAGAAGCCTAGCACCAAGGAGGTGGTGAAATTTACCATTGTTCCCGCCAGGAAAAATCCCGCATTGTCATTGATGTCTTTTTGTCGGGCGAGATTTTTGGCTGCAAATATTAAGGCTAGGCCTGTGATCTCTCCTGCCAATACAAAACTTAAAATGATAATGTTCTCACATTTTCCAATGATGTATCCATCGCGGATGATTTTCTTATCAGCTTCGGCGATTTTTCCATCTTTATCTACGTCAGAAGCCTCTTTATCCTTAAGCACTATTTTTTTTATCAGGTAGTTAGTGATGAGAAATGTCAGAAAATAACCACTGATAATAATAGCTGCCTTAATCAGGTTTGGGTTGGTGGTGAAGTAGTTTATGATGAATTCCATCTAGTAGTGTGTTTAGATTGCTTTCAGCTTCATGGATCAATTCCATTTTTGAGGATTTTGTGATCTTGGAAATATACTGCTGGGACACCCCTACACTTTCGGCCAATTCCTTTTGTGTTAGGTTTGATTCCCGGTTATGATAGATTTTCCATTCTATTTCTTTCCAATTATCTCTGATGGCCAAGACCAAGTTAAGAATGGTGTTGATGGTCATTGATTCTATTTGATCATTAAAGCGAGCAGCGAAAAACAGGTTGCTTTTTTTTAGCCTTTCCATTTGCTCTTGGCCTTTCCAGAGCGCTGGCCCTTCAAGGGACAGGAAGTTTTTCTCGTCCATACCAAAAGAAACTTCATCTTCTATCAATACTATTCTTGACTTTTGATGCTTTTGGTATTCCTGGATGGCAAGGATGACCTTGGCCGCTGACATTGGATCCTTACAGATCCCTCCAAAGCTATCTCCTGAGTAGATAGTCAAGGGGATTTTAAAATATAGCGCGAATTTTTCATTTATCCGCTTGATTGCGGTATGAAAATAGTTCCATTCCTCTGGATTGAATTTTTTACGAGATTTGATTACATCGCCAATAAGTACAATTTCATTGTTCTTCATACAACAAATATAGTTGTATTTTATAATACAACCAAATAAGTTGTTTTTGTTATTTACAACTATTTAGGTTGTTTTTTGTCTAGACAAGTAATGATATCGGCCTAATGATGGGAGATAGCCGTTAGTCGGGATCGGTAATCTCTATTCCGGAAAGCTTCCTTACAAATGCGGGGTGCTTTGGTTTTTTACAGGTGAAAGAGTTACGTTTTTCGGCTTTTTTTCATGCCAAACCAATAACCTATCCCAAGAGAAAGCATGGTCCGGTCTCCGTTAAGCCACCCAATGTAGGCGTTAAGGTCCAGAAAGCTGTTATTATACCTTCCCCCATAGCGCAGCCCCGCCTGTAAAAGGGATGGGGCGGCATCGTCCAGCCCAAACCCCGTCCGGCCACTTAGGTATAGCCCACCGTTTTTCTTTGATGGCAGTACCCTTAGGTCTCCTGTGAAAGTGATATAGGAATAGCCCATATACTTGGAAGACCTTTTTTCTTCCTGAAAAAAGGTCCGTTGATAACTGACTCCCGCTATATAACGCTCATTATAGACCCATTGGGTTCCGATGGAAAAGGTTTCGGTTACCAAGTTGTCTTTTAGTGTCATGCCCCCCGAATAACCCAGCCCCGTATAGGGTCGCCAGAGAGATTCTTCTGTCTGCGCAAGGAGCTCCACGGACAGAAGACCGCAAAGCATAAACATCGTACCCAAATGGCACATGGTCTTGATTATTTTCATTTCAATTAATTTTCTCGGGAAAATAGATCTGCCGGGATATTACGTCCTTTTATTCAGGTGTATAATTGCTTTCAATAGGTCTTCATGAATGCTACGCATTTCCATTGATGAAAAGGACCAAAAATCTAGTCCGGTGGTGAGCCCTTTAAATTGGGGCTGGCAAGTTTTCTAGCGAGAACAATTCGGAGCCCCATTTAATTTAAGAAAACTGCTCCGACCTAAAAATGAATGGATCTCCCTGTTCCACGACGCGAGCTAATTCATTTTCTTAACGGCCTGCTCATTATTCTTAAAACGGTCACACCAAAGGACATCCTTGACTTTCGAAACCAAATTTTATAATGGTTCCATTACCTGCAATATCACGGATAGCCATTTAAGATTAAATAAAAAACAACAGGTCGCAAGTGTTTGGTAGTAAATAGGTTGTGTTTGAATATAAAAGGTTGTATATACTGGTTTTACGTATATAATGCACAGGTGATCTGGATGTGCAACGCATATTCCAAGTTTATACAGTCCGAAAGCTTATAAACCTCAGTTCGATTATAAAACCGTCACTGCGAGGCTAATGAGGAGATTTGAGGGGTGGAAGCCGTGGCAGCTCGCCGCGGCGAGTTGCCACACCCTTTTCCAGCCCACATCCTCCTAAAAAGGGTTCGCAATGACGCTTTTTATACTAAAAATAAGTCGAGCTCAGCTTATAAATAAAGCATTGCCCTGTGCCAAAATTCATGATTGGATAGCCCCTCGTTGCAAGCGAGTGTCTTTTCCTTGCGTTTCAACAAGGACATGTACTAAGGCCAGTATCTGATTTTTCTTAACAGAAACGAATAGTTTGGATAATAGCGATTCCTGTAAAAAAATGTAACTTTGTGAATGAAAATTTAGTTGTCATACTAATTAATTGACATTGAATAATTGCTTGTTAATTAGCGTTATAAGGATGTTTACCGTTGGGGCTGGTGTGAATTCCAATATTTTGTGAACAGATAAAGAAAAACTACCCATATGCCAAAGAGTATATTAGTGACAGGAGGGACCAAAGGAATCGGCAAGGCCATCATCCGTAGATTTGCATCGGAGGGATTTGCTATTTTTACCTGTGCGAGAGGGCAAGAAGACCTAGCGCAGTTGAAAAGAGAGATAGAGAGCGATTTTCCTGCTGTTGAGTTTGCTTATAAGGTCGCCGATCTGTCCAAGAAAGAAGAGGTAAAGGCATTGGCCGAAGCGGTGAAGGAAGTCTTCGTCCCCGATGTTTTGGTGAATAATACCGGGGTATTTCTCCCAGGAGCCATTCATGATGAGCCTGATGGTAATTTTGAGCTGATGATGCAGACCAACCTGTACAGCGCTTATTACCTGGTCAGGGAGTTTGCACAGGAGATGATTTCCCGTAAGTCGGGGCACATCTTTTCGATGGGATCGATCGCCGGTCTGACCGCATATGCCAACGGCGGCAGCTATGCGATCTCCAAATGGGCGATGCGGGGCATGACCCAATGCCTGCGTCAAGAGCTACTGCCGCACCAGATCAAGGTGACATCTGTCATGCCCGGAGCCACGCTCACGGCAAGCTGGGAAGGAGTGGATATTCCTGAAGAGCGCTTTATGAAAGCCGTGGATGTGGCCGAGTCGGTATGGTCGGCTTATAACCTTTCGCCCCAATCGGTAGTTGAAGAGATAGTCATCAGGCCTCAATTGGGAGACTTGTAAACATAATTGAAGATGGACAGCAAAGAAACCATTTCGAATACCAAATATTGCGATAGCTTGACCAGCTATTCCCGCAGGAAGACCATCCCGGTAAAGATCGGTGATGTGGTCATCGGAGGGGAAAACCCAATCGTGGTCCAGTCTATGACCACCAAGGATACCATGGATACAGAAGGCTCTATCGAAGAGTGTATCCGTATGATCGATAGTGGCTGTGAACTCATTCGCATCACAGCGCCTAGCATCAAGGAAGCCGAAAACCTTCGCCACATCAAAGAAGGGCTGGCCCAGAGAGGCTATCATGTGCCCTTGGTAGCGGATATCCACTTTACGCCAAATGCTGCTGAAATTGCGGCGAGGATAGTGGAGAAAGTACGGATCAATCCCGGTAATTATGCAGACAAAAAGAAGTTTGAGGAAATCGAATATACCGATGAAAGCTACCAGGCTGAGCTGGAGCGGATCCGTGAGCGTTTTTTGCCCTTGGTAAAAATCTGCAAGGAACACGGCACAGCTATGCGGATCGGTACCAACCATGGCTCGCTGTCCGATCGGATCATGAGCCGTTATGGAGATACACCTTTGGGAATGGTCGAGTCTGCACTGGAGTTTTTGAGGATTTGCGACGAAGAAAACTACCATGATATTGTCATTTCCATGAAATCCTCCAATACCCAAGTAATGGTGCAGGCGTACCGTTTATTGGTGCAGAAGCTGGATGAAGGAGGCTTCAAGCCTTATCCGCTCCATCTTGGTGTCACGGAAGCCGGTGATGGGGAAGACGGTCGGGTAAAGTCAGCCGTGGGGATAGGGACGCTCTTGGAAGATGGCTTGGGCGATACCGTACGTGTGTCCCTGACAGAAGACCCGGAACTGGAAGCGCCGGTGGCACGGGCATTGATCGACCGCTATGCCAAACGCCCTGGGCATGATGCCATAACGCCAATTGATGAATATCCGCTTAACCCTTATGAATATGAAAAAAGGGAGAGCGTGGAGGTCTTTAATTTTGGAGGATCAAATGTTCCCCGTGTCATTACTGACATTTCCCGTGTGGAGAGTATCACGGAAAAAGAACTGAAGAACGTCGGTCATTTCTACCTGCCGGAACTGGACAAGTGGAAGATGAATGATGTAGGCTGTGATTTCGTTTATTCAGGTGAAAACCCCATCTCATTCATGCTGCCCAATGGCCTGAAGGAGATTGTCGATGTAGCAAAGTGGCAGGTCTTGGAAGACCACCATAACAAGTTTCCTGCGTTTACTTTGGCAGAACTGGAAGATGCTGACGAGCTGCATAGGACGTTGAACTTTCTGAAACTGAAAGATACAGAGGTGGAGCAGGCCATTCCGGTATTGGAAGGGCGAGCGGACCTCGTAATCATACTTCACAGCGATAATAAGCACAATATGCCGGCGTTAAGGCGGGCTTACATTACTTTGATCAATGCTGGTGTCCAGCTGCCCGTGGTGTCTGAAGCGGGCTATAAGGAACAAGACGCCGATCAGACCATGCTCTATGCCGCCACTGATCTGGGAGGATTGCTGATTGATGGCCTGGGAGATGGAGTGATGCTTGGGCTGGAAGAGAAGGCGTCTCCAGACCGTGCCGCACTGATGGATACAATCAAGCTCCATAATTCGGTGAGTTTTGGCGTGCTCCAAGCAGCGAGGACCCGGATGTCCAAGACGGAATACATTTCCTGTCCATCTTGTGGGCGGACGTTGTTTGACCTTCAGGAAACTACAGCGATGATCCGTAAAAGGACCGACCATCTGAAAGGCGTGAAGATTGGAATCATGGGCTGTATCGTTAACGGCCCTGGTGAAATGGCCGATGCGGACTATGGATATGTGGGTTCCGGTAAAGGAAAAATCACCCTTTACAAAGGAAAGGAAGTGGTCAAAAGAGCCGTTCCTTCCGAACATGCCGTGGACGAGCTGATCAATATCATCCGTGAAGACGGACAGTGGATTGAACCCGAAGCGGTGGAGTAGTTGTTAGTAGCAAGTAGGAAGTAGCAAGTAGCGGATATCAAGCAACTAGATAAGGGAGTGGCAAAGGCAGGATTCCCCAGCGCATAAAAGGGCTCAATGTACTTCCCTGATTAGTGTTGACCGGATTAATATTAGTTTTCATTATCAATTATTGTAATCGCTAGTCATTTACTAAAATCCTATTGTGTTTCTCTTTGCTCCAAAATAACCCCACCTAACCTCCCCTAAAAGGGGAGGGTTATCCCATGACTCATGACTCATATCTCACGTCTCAATACTCACGACTCACAACTCAATACTATAAACGAAAAAACATGGCCGATAATAAATTCAAGGAATTCTTTCAGTTGGGTGAAGTAGGAAACTACTTTGTCAGGGTGTTCAAAAAGCCAGATCCCAACCAAAAATCCAATTTTAACCTTCGGATGATGCACGGGATCAACAAGATATCGATCTTGGTGTTTTTGGCAGCGCTGATCATCTGGATTGTGCGAAGATTAATGTAGGACTGGAAGGGCAAACCGCTGAATTGCGGGGAAGTTTTTGTTTCCAATTCATTGCAACAAACCCTGCCACTCTATCAGGGATGCTTCAATAGACCAATTCCAGACGAGTTTACCAATTACTCTAGTCTCAAGGTTCACTTCTCTATATTCATACCTCACATCTCAATACTACAACCATGGATATCGTATTTTTCAGGGATTATTGCCTCAAAAAAGCCGGGGTGACGGAGGATACCCCTTTTGGGCCGGATACGCTTGTTTTTAAAGTGGGCGGTAAACTATTTGCCCTGATCGATATTGAGAAGTTTGAGAGTGTCAACCTGAAATGTAACCCTGAACGGGCAGTGGAGCTACGGGAGGAATTTACGGGAATCATTCCCGGTTACCATATGAATAAAAAGCACTGGAATACGGTGTCCTTTGGTGGTGCTGTTCCCGATCCGTTGATCTTGGAACTAGTAGACCATTCTTATGAGCTGGTGTTCCAAAGTTTGCCCAAGAAACTCCAAAACGAAATTGCAGGATGAGCTATCTCAAGGTGAGTGAGGTGAGTAAGCGCTACGACGAGCAAAACGTGGCCCTGGAAAAATTTAGCCTACAGGTACAGCGTGGCGGCGTAGTATCCATGGTGGGTGAAAGCGGCTCTGGCAAAAGCTCCCTGCTTCGGATCATAGCCGGACTGGAAGTACAGAGTGCAGGTGTCGTCCACTTGGGAGACCAAAAAATCCTTAATCCAGAACAAAAGCTGGTGCCTGGCTACGATGAGATTCAGCTCATCCATCAGGAATATAAGCTTTACCCCAACTCCACGGTCGAGGAGAATATCGCTCGTCCCTTGCTTTTATATGATAAGGATTATCAGCGGGAGCGTACCGAAGAGATTTTGGAGTTATTGTCCCTGGGAGACTTTAGGGATAAAAAGCCACGGCAGCTTTCCGGTGGTCAGCAGCAGAAGGTCGCCATCGGCAGGGCGCTGAGCATAGAGCCAGAAGTGCTCCTCCTGGATGAGCCGTTCAGTAGCTTGGATGTTATCCAAAAACGTGAACTGATCGAAGAACTGAAAGTGATTTTTGACTCCCTTGAAGTGACCGTAATTTTTGTGACCCATGATGTGGATGATGCCTTGCTGATGAGTGAAGAGCTCCTAATTATCCAAAAGGGAAAACTCGTGCAGCATGGGAATGTCAGGGAGATTTTTTGGAAGCCAGCCAACGAGTATGTAGCACGGCTGTTTGGGTATTTGAACCCGGTTCCGGGCAAGAAAGGAGCGTATGTGCGTCCGTCAGAGGTGAGGCTTACTGCAGAAAATGGCCTTAAAGCCAACGTGGTCAAACAACAATTTCTGCTTCATTATAACCTGTTGACAGTGAAGCTAGCGGATTCCGGTGCGCTTTGGAAAGTCGATGATCCGAGCAGGGCCTTAGAAGTAGGTAGTGAGGTTTTTTTGGACTATCAAAAAGAACAACTCATCCAGTTTTGAGGAGATGTAGGCCAGTGTGGGCAATGGGCACCTGATGCCATAGGAACGGATTTAGCTGTTTGGGATTTGTAATCCCGAACCGGAATAAAGGGGATTTGAAATCCCCCTAGGCCATTTGTGAAGCGCACAAACATCAATAAGGATGCAGATTTCCAGTAACTTACATGTGTTAGCCAGCCTGCTCTTTTTGGGCTTGCGCTTTCTTCTACCTTGGTACTTCTCCTTAGTGTTATTGTTTTTCTCAGTGTTGGTGGCCATTTATGCCATGTACGTGGCCGTGATTCAGCTCTTCTTCCGTGGCTTTACGGACTTCTTTTACTTCACCATCAAAATGAAGCCTGAAGTTCACCAAGGGGTGGTTGAAGTCTAAAAGTAACTGATCTCCGAGGTCTTTCAGGACTTTGGCCTGCATGGGATAGCCCTCTTCATCCACGAGTGGGAGGAAATTCCCTTCTTGGAGCATTTCAGGTTTGAATCCCCTATCTTCAGTAAGTTGATCCTTGGAGATATCCACAATCAGTTCATCATCTGCCTGTCCATAAGCTTCGTCCACTTCTAGGGTGAAACTGAAATTGTCACCTTGTTTTTTATTGGCCAGATAAGCTTCGAATTTCTCTGGCAAATCACTCCCGCCAAAGATGAAATAAAAAGGATCTTCCTCATCTCTCACTTCCACACTGAAGGGTGCTGACTCCTCATCCACACTGCTTACTTTTAGTTCATAGGTAAGGCCGACTACGGTGTTGTTGGATATTTCCATGTTTTTACTTGTTGCTTTTTTACAAAGATAATCGCTTAATCGTACGCTCCAAAAGGACTTGGGGTAGATCAAGCAAAAAGGATGGCCCTCCGAAGAAGGCCACCCTTTTTTATAGTGTACATTGGCTCCCAAGCATGTCAGTAAGGTGTTTGCCAACATGCTGACAGCTAGTGGCTTGGGTTTTGGTGGGGTTAAACCACGATATTGACGATTTTGCCCGGTACTACGATGATTTTTTTAGGTGTTTTGCCATCCAGCCACTTTTGTACATTGGCATCTGCTAGTGCTGTTTTTTCAATTTCCTCTTTACTAAGGCTGAGGGAAATAGGAAGTTTTACCCTCATCTTACCGTTGATGGAGATAGGATATTCATGTGCATCTTCGGTAAGGTATTCTTCATTGAATGTAGGGAAGGCAGCTTCCACGACAGATCGGTCATTCCCCATGAGCGACCACAGCTCTTCGGCAATGTGTGGCGCATAAGGTGAGATGATAATGACCAATGGTTCGAGAATATCCTTTTTATTGCACTTCATGGCAGAAAGCTCATTCACACAAATCATAAAGCTGGACACAGAGGTGTTGAACGAATAATTGTTCATGTCTTCCTCCGTTTTCTTGATGGTTTTGTGTAGGGCTTTTAGCTCATCCTTGGTTGGCTGGGCGTCAGATATGGAGAAGTTACCGTTTTTGTCATGGTATAATCTCCAGAGCTTTTTAAGGAACTTGGATACGCCGTCGATACCATTGGTGTTCCAAGGTTTGAATTGCTCCAATGGCCCCAAGAACATTTCATATAGTCGAAGAGTGTCCGCGCCATAACGTTCGATGATGTCGTCAGGGTTGACCACATTGTATTTGGACTTGGACATTTTCTCGACTTCTGCACCGCAGATGTACTTGCCGTCTTCCAGTATAAATTCAGCATCTGCCAAATCCGGTCGCCAGGCTTTGAATTTGTCCAGGTCCAGCTGATCGTTGTGGACAATGTTTACGTCCACGTGCATGGCTGCTGTGTCATGGTCTTTGCGAAGGCCTTGGCTTACAAATTTATTGGTGCCCTTGATTCTGTACACAAAATTGGACCGCCCTTGGATCATTCCTTGGTTGATCATTTTCTTGAAAGGCTCGACAATTGTCACCAGCCCCCTGTCATAAAGGAATTTGGTCCAGAAGCGGCTGTAAAGCAAGTGGCCTGTGGCGTGTTCCGCCCCGCCGATATATAAGTCCACTGCTTCCCAATACTGCTGGGCTTCTTTGTTGACAAATTCCGTGTTGTTTTGGGGATCCATGTAGCGAAGGAAGTACCAAGAGGAACCAGCCCAGCCCGGCATGGTGCTGAGCTCAAGAGGGTATTCTTCTCCGTCGGTTTTATAGCTCCAGTCACTGGCCCGTCCCAATGGCGGCTCACCGTCTTCGGTAGGCAGGTATTTGTCGACTTCAGGAAGGACTACAGGAAGGTCCTTTTCGTCCACTAGATAAGGAATGCCGTCTTTGAAATACACCGGAAGTGGTTCTCCCCAGTAGCGTTGTCTGGTGAAGATGGCATCGCGCATCCTGTATTGGATTTTTCCTTTGCCTATTTTCTTTTCTTCGAGAAAGGCAATGGCCTTTTCCATGGCGTCTTTCATGACCAATCCGTCGAGGAAGCCAGAGTTCATGGCGATACCATCCCTTCCAGGGAAAGAACCGTTTTCCATACTGCCTTCCAGTACCTGACGGACTTCCAGTCCGAAGTGGTTAGCAAAGTTATAGTCACGCTCATCGTGGGCGGGGACGGCCATTACGGCTCCTGTACCATAGCCGGCTAAAACATAATCGGCTATCCAAACAGGAATCTCTTCACCGTTAAACGGGTTGATGGCGTAGCTGCCGGTGAAGGCACCTGAGATGGTCTTGACATCGCTCATGCGGTCCCTTTCGGAGCGGTTTTTGGCCACTTGGATGTAGGCTTCCGCTTCTTCACGTTGATCGTCGGTGATCAGTTCCGCTGCCAGCTCACTTTCAGGAGCCAATGCCAGGTACGTCACTCCATAAATGGTGTCGATACGCGTGGTGAAGACTTTGATTTGCTGTGCTTTATCCTTTACCTGAAAGACCATTTCGGCACCTACTGACCGTCCGATCCAGTTGCGCTGCATTTCTTTGATCGGTTCTGGCCAGTCCACCTTTTCGAGGTCATTGAGCAGTCGCTCTGCATAGGCGGTGATGCGCATGCTCCACTGCATCATTTTTTTGCGCTCTACGGGATGTCCTCCACGTTCGGAGAAACCGTCTTTGACTTCATCATTGGAAAGTACCGTTCCTAGGGCCGGGCACCAGTTTACGGTGGTTTCGGCAAGATAGGTCAGGCGATATTGGAGCAGGGTTTGCTGCTGTTCTTTCTCAGAATATCCCTTCCACTCACTAGCGGTAAAGAGCTGAACGTCCTCATCACATACTGCCTTGACATTGGCGTTGCCTTCCTTTTCGAAGGTGCTGATCAGGTCGTTGATGTCCTTGGCCTTGTCCTCGGTTTTGTCATAGTAGCTGTTGAACAACTGCATGAAAATCCACTGGGTCCATTTATAGTAAGATGGATCTGAGGTCCTCACCTCTTTGTCCCAGTCAAAGGCAAAGCCAATATTTTTAAGTTGCTCAGTATAGCGTTTGATATTTTGTTCTGTAGTGATGGCTGGGTGCTGGCCAGTCTGGATGGCGTATTGCTCCGCCGGAAGCCCAAAGGAGTCGTAGCCCATGGGGTGGAGGACATTGTACCCTTGCAGCCGCTTGAAGCGCGTGACAATGTCCGAAGCAATATATCCCAACGGATGCCCTACGTGCAAGCCCGCTCCGGAAGGGTAAGGGAACATGTCCAGACTGTAGAATTTAGGTCTTTGTGGGTCTATTTTGGCATTGAAAAGCTGGGATGCTTCCCACCTCTCTTGCCATTTTTTTTCGATTTCTTGAAAATTGTAATCAGCCATTTTTTAACAAAATTGTTACTTGGTATAGGATTGGTTGCAAAAATAAAAAAATAAATGGTATATGTCGATGGATTGTCGAAGTATCACACATAGAGCATGGACTCCAGTAACTTATGTCAAGATCAGCGATGTCATGTTCGGGATTTTTCCTGAAAAAAATACGGGAAAGATGGACGTTTTTTTTTATGTTTTTTTCAGCAACTCCGCCCACCGGGCATAGCCGTCAGTTAAACCCGGAATCAATGCCGTTTAGTTAGTGTGTATCTGGAAAATATGGGTTCTATATTTTTTCCTTGGGCAGCATTTCGTCAAACAAGCCTGCCTTTTTGCCCACCCGCTTTTTAATTTCTTAACGCCCAATACCTGCAAGGCGGATCCGATTAATAAGTTTCTTATGGATAAATTATCATCATTATTCCATTTAGTGGTATATTTTCTTAAGTAACCAAGTTGAGCGAGAACTATAAGCCCCCCTGAGCCAAAAAAGGTATCGCTTCCTTATTACGGTCCTTGGTAAGCCTGTTTTCCAGCCGATGGTGGAGGCCGTTAAGAAAGTGAGTTGGCTCGCGTCGTGGAACAGCGAGACCCACTCACTTTTAGGTCGTAGCCATCGGGTGGAAATTAAAATGGGTGACGGATTTCGGTCGCAGGGTAAATCCATGTTCCATTTTAAAAGGCATACCACCGGCCTAGATTTTTTTCTTTCTTTTTTCATCAATAGCCTGCCCCGAAGGCTTTCGGGGGAAAAAAGGAAAAGGATAAAATCCACCAAGATGATCAGGTTTCCCCAGCCAAAGTCAATCAAAAAAAGGACTTTTAGGTATATGAAAAGGAGGAAATGCCCTTAACTAAACGGCATTGAACCCGGAATATGCATTAGCCTATCTATTGCGGTATGAACCTACTTCAAAATCAGTCGCTTCGCTGCTGTTTTCGATTTCACCATCCGCCGCGGCGGATGCCTCAATCTCCAAACAGCCTGATTTTCTTGCAGTTTCAAACCTCATCACGATTCCTAATGCATAAACCGGGTTAAAGATGTTATCGGCACACCAGCTGCCACAAATACACCAACTTAGCTGTTCGGGATTTGGAATCCCGAACCGGATTAATGGGGATTTGTAATCCCCCTAGGCCATTTGTGAAGAGCACAGACATCAATAAGAATATAGATTTTAAGCAACTTTCATGCTTTAACCTGACGGCTATGCGCCCACCGGGAGCAAATCTCGTACAATCCCATCCAAAATAATCCCCACCTATCCACCCTAAGATCGTGGAGGTTAGGTGTTCCCAAGTCTCAAGTCGCCCTACTCAAGACTCATGTCTCACTACTACTACTACTACCAGAATCTCCAGCTTCTCTTTTTCGTTCGTCCTCGTCTTAGCCAGTTTTCCCAGATGTCTTGTGAGAAGTAGATTTCTACGCCTACGTTGAATGTGAAATAGCCGTCATAACGGTGGTCAAGTCCGCTTCCACGGCGAATTTCATGCTGAAACTCACCGTTTTTGTCAAAATAGACTGCATTTCGGATTTTTTCGGTGTCGGGCAACCCGTTATCGTCCAAGTATTTGGGGTTTCTCACGGCCAGTCGGAGTCTCTCCGGCATAGGCCCTTCTCCGTTGTCAACATAGCTGGCCAAGAGGCTTAGGTAGGAGTCTTTGATGTTATAAGCACTAATGTCGTCCAAGTAATCCGTAAGGGTAAATCGATAGTTCCCCTCTATAAAGAGATCCATGTAGACATTGAGCTTGTATTTCATGCCCAGCCCCATGGGAAAGACCATTGCCACAGCGGGATATTCGTTGTTTTCGAGGGCCAAAGGCCTTAGGTTGTACCATTCACCGTCCAATTGGGCTTTTGGGGTATTGGTAGTGGCACCTACCCCAGCAAAGACATACCAGTTCAGAAAGTGTCGGGTGATATTGTACAGTTTGACAGGTTTCCAGTGGTATTCTGCCATAAAGGCCATTTCAAAATTTCGCGCCCTAAAATGTAAGTCCCGTGGGTAACGGAAAGCACGAGGATCAGAAGGGTAGTCTTTTCCGGACATTTGGATGTAAGAGGCTTCCACACGAAGCCGGGTATTGGTGCCAATGGTCCTCCGCGCATTGATGGATACATTAAAGTCTGGCTGGACACCTTCATGGTACTTCCAGAGAGAATATAATTCGCCAAAATACTGCGTGACACCGCCTCCTACACCGAAAGACCAAGGCTCTTCAAATTTGAAGCGGTTAAAGCTTTGGGCATGCGTGCCTTGGGCGGTTATTGCCAAAAACAGTAGAAAGAGTATGTATCTCATGCGTATAGGGTTGGTTTAAACCATTGATATATACTTGGTTTAAATCACGCGTTGTTGGTTCTAAACGTGTTGATACTGTAAATAAACAATTAATTGTTCAACTTTTCAAATCCAGATTTTAAATGTAGATCTCTTTGTGGGAAAGGGATTTCTATACCTTCTTCATTGAACCTCCTGAAGATTTCGTAGTATAATTGGCTCTTGAGGACCTGCGGTTTATTAATGTATTGGGAGGTCCAGACGCGAAGGAGAAAATTGATGCTATTGTCACCATAATCCACAAAAAGTACGTCTGGTGGTGGTGTCTTGAGCACCCCATCATTATTAGTGGCGACTTTCATCAGGACAGACTTGATCTTTTGTGGATCCTCTTTGTAAGATACGTCAACAGGAAAGTTAAAGCGGATGTTCCGGTCATTGTGTGACCAGTTGATCACAGGGCTATCGATAAATTGGCTGTTGGGGACGATAATGGATATATTGTCATTGGTGACGATCATGGTAGACCTGGAAGAAATCTTGATGACGTCTCCATTGACGTCATCAACTTCAATTCGATCACCGACTTTAATAGGCCGTTCAAACAAAATGATCAGGCCACTTATGAAATTATTGGTGATGTTCTGAAGTCCAAAGCCAATCCCCACGCCGAGGGCACCTGCCAATATCCCTAGTGCACTGAGGTCAATACCGGAATTTTGGATAATGATCACGAAACCTCCTATCAAAAGGATATAGCGGATGATGGTTCCTACTGACTGTCGGGTACCGATATCCATCTGATAGCGGGAAAGTACCTTGTAAACAATGATTTTTTTGATCCATTCGGTAGCTATTACCAGTATGAAAACCGAAAACATCAACGCGATTAAGAGCCCGACGGTAAGCTTCGAGCTTCCCAGCGTGACCAGAGTATATTCCAAAAAGTTGTTTAAGCGTTCCAAAAATACGCCCAGTCCATCTTCTTTGACATCTTGCAAGAGATCTTCCATAACAATAATAATGTAAAGTATAGTAATAAAGTACCCACAAAATAATAATATTTATATTGTGAAACTAGTCGAAAACTGCCTGATTTAATTATTATTGACGTGGGGTAACTACGGATAGTTTAAGATATTTGTGGCAGAAAACAGTATACAATTATGAGTAAGCAAAAAGAGGAACTAGAGCACAGGCTCAAGCTAAGAAATGTTCAACTATCAGATTATAATGATATCCGAGAGTTGATGACATTGATATATGAGCAAAAAGGGATGACTTATACGAGGGAAGAGCTTAAAAATCAGATAAAAGCATTTCCCGAAGGACAGATCTGTATCGAGGATAATGGGAAGGTCGTGGCGGTGGCCCTAAGCGTGGTAGTGGAGTATTCGCAGTTTGGCGATAGTCATACCTATGATGAAATCACCGGCTTTGGCAAGTTTGATACCCATGATCTGGAAAACGGAGACACCCTCTATGGTACAGAAGTGTTTGTTCATCCTGAGTATCGTGGGCTGAGGCTGGGGAGAAGACTTTATGATGCCAGGAAAGAATTGTGCGAAAACCTCAATTTGAGGTCCATTATCGCTGGTGGGCGGATTCCCGGCTATAGCAAACATTCGGAGCAAATGACCCCACGAAAGTACATTGAACTGGTAAAGAACAAGGAGATCTATGACCCCGTGCTCTCTTTTCAGCTGGCCAATGAATTCCACGTTCGGAAAGTCATCACCAAATATTTGCCTGAGGACAAGGATTCCAAGGCATTTGCGACCTTATTGGAGTGGAACAATATCTACTATGAGAAAGATGAGAAGCTTATAGGGAACAGTAAGTCCATTGTCCGGCTGGGGCTGGTGCAGTGGAAAATGAGGCGGTTTAATGACGTGGACGACCTGATGCAGCAGGTGGAGTTTTTTGTGGATACTGTCTCCGGTTATAAGTCTGATTTTTGCCTTTTGCCAGAGTTTTTCAATGCTCCCTTGTTAGCAGGTTTTAATGATATGGATGCCTCTGAAGCCATCCGTAATTTGGCGGATTATACTGAAGAGGTGCTGTCACGCATGAGGGATTTGGCCCTTTCTTATAACGTCAATATCATCGCCGGGAGTATGCCGGAATACGATGGAAAGAAGCTTCGCAATGTGAGTTATCTATGTAGAAGGGATGGCACCACTGATAAACAGTACAAGCTTCATATCACTCCTGATGAGCAGGCCTATTGGGGCTTACAGGGAGGAAACGGAATTTCTGTTTTTGATACGGATGCTGGTAGGATCGGGATTTTGATCTGCTACGATGTGGAGTTTCCAGAGCTAGGGAGGATCCTCGCTGAGCAGGAGATGGATATTTTGTTTGTGCCCTTCTGGACGGATACCAAAAATGCCTATCTTCGTGTGAGTACCTGTGCGAAAGCCAGGGCAGTGGAAAACGAGTGCTATGTGGCCATCACGGGTTCTGTGGGAAATCTGCCAAGAGTGGAGAATATGGATATACAGCATTCCCAAGCGGCTATTTATTCTCCATCTGACTTCTCCTTTCCCCACGATGCGGTAATTGCGGAAGCGTCCTTGAACACCGAGACCACCATCGTGGCCGACGTGGACCTGGATTTACTGACCAAGCTGCGAAAAATGGGCAGTGTGAGGAACCTTGCCCAGCGGAGACTCGACCTCTATTCTATCCAGTGGAAGCGGAAGTGAGGGATGTTCGGTGACTGAAGTACCAAGGTAGAATACAAGGTACGAAGTGGAACCCGAAATGCGTTGGTGCGATATTCTTTACTCAGGGGTTGACATTCATTATTGCGGAAGTGGTGAAGCCTGAAATTGGGAATACGAAGAGCATCCAATCCAAGTAGTGACCAATAAGCATTATTCAGCAAGCAGTAGCCAGTAATCAGTGGGGAGTAACCAATAACCGAATAGCTCAATAACGAATAACCAACAGCCATATGGAAAACTACCTCAAAGGTATAGACGATAAGGTCGTCAAAAAAGCCGCTAAGATCAAGCTCCTGATTACCGATGTAGACGGAGTGTTGACGGATGGAGGGGTCATTTATGATGACCATTACCTCGAATTCAAAAAATTCAACGTGAAAGATGGGCTGATCGTAAAACTACTCCAAAAACACGGGATAAAGGTAGGAGCCATCACGGGAAGGAACTCACCCGTGGTAAGGAGCCGATGTGAAGAGCTGGGCTTCGACTTTCACTATCATGGGGTCAAGGATAAGCGGGAGAAGTTGAAGACGGTGTTGGATGGGATGGACTTGCGGCTGGATGAGTGTGCCTATATCGGAGATGACCTTATCGATTTGCCTATATTGGTTATGGTAGGGCTGTCTGTAGCTCCCAAAGATGCGTTGCCATATATCAAAGAAGAAGTGGATATGGTCTCTACCCTCAATGGAGGTAGGGGGGTATTCAGAGAAGTAGCGGATTTTATATTGAATTCGCAGGGAAAATTAAAAATGATTATTAACCAATTGAAGGAAAAATAAATGATGCCTGTATTTACACAGCCTATGCGCATCACCGACCAGGTGGTGTTGGGGGAGGGTAAGCCTGTTTTGTTCTCTGGTCCTTGCGCCGTAGAGAGTTTTGATATTTGTATGGAAATCGGCAGTACCGTAAAAGCTGAAGCGGAGAAGAATGGTTTTTCATATGTTTTTAAAGCGTCTTTTGATAAGGCCAATAGAACTTCGTCCGGTTCTTTCCGAGGCATTGGAATGGATAAGTCGCTGGAGGTCCTTCAGCGTGTGGGCAAAGAGCTGGGTGTGCCTTTGGTCACTGATATTCATGAAAGCTGCCAAGCCGCAGAAGTCGCTGAGGTAGCTGATGTGTTACAGATTCCAGCTTTTTTATGCCGCCAGACGGACTTGTTATTGGCAGCTGGAAAAACCGGAAAGGCCATCAAGGTCAAAAGAGGACAGTTTATGGCCCCAGAGGATATGCAATATGCCGTCGATAAAGTAAGGTCTACTGGTAATGAAAACGTATGTCTTACAGAAAGAGGTTTTTCATTAGGCTACCATAATTTGGTGGTGGATATGCGGTCATTGCCTACCATGCGGCAGTTTGCACCGGTCGTGTTTGATATTACCCATTCGGTGCAGCAGCCCGGAGGCCAAGGAGGAAGTAGTGGCGGCCAGCGTGAGTTTGCGCCGTTTTTGGCAAGAGCTGCAGCGGCTGCGGGAGTGGATGGCTTCTTTATCGAAACCCATCCAGAGCCTGCCAAAGCACTGAGCGATGGGCCAAATATGATTCCATTACATAGGATGGCTGATTTTCTTGAAATGCTCAAGGAATGCTGGGAAACAGGAAATAAGTATAGTGGCTTTAAAGTAGAATAGTAAAATGTCTTTTGGCTGCTTTTGGCGGAGTGATGTCACCTGTCAAGGGCGGCTTTTTTTAATTGTTGGTGCTAGCTAAATGGTGAAATCCTCAATTTTTATTTTTAAATTACTTGTGTTAAGCGAATTTTTATGAAAAAATTAATTTGGCTTGGCTGCTTTATGTCATTGTTCTATTGCACGGCAGCAGCACAAGTAATGAGTTCTACAACGGAAGTGTCACTCGAAATCCGAAATATTTTAGAGTCATTTGCTCCTGATAAAACAGCTCAAGTAGGTGAGCAACATTTCCATCACCCTGATTTATTGATTGCGTTTTATAGCAACAGGCAGTTTGAACCTGTCTGGGTAAATGACGGGAAATGGCATGATTTGGCAAGTGACCTTCTTGTCCAAATAGAGGAGTCAAAATACGATGGCCTCCTGCCTGCTTCCTATCACTTGTCCGCAATCAAAGAAGTGATCTCGCTGGATAAGCAACAGTCCATCGACAATGGACATCCCGTCCACCAAGCCTATGTGGACCTCCTGCTTGCTGATGCCTATTTTGGCCTTGCCAATGACCTGTATTTAGGAAAGGTAGTGCAAAAAGGACTTCAAAATTCGTGGGAAATCACTCCAAAACGCGTCAAGGTGGATTTTGGAGAGGCCATGAAAAGAGGGCTTGAAAGTGGTGATATTTCAAAAAGCCTGGAGGATTTTTGGCCACGGTATAAGGTGTATAGAAGCATGCGAAAAAGCATGAAGGAGTTTTATGAGATGGACGAATCCTTGGAGGAAAAATGGGAAAAGGTCGGTGGCAAAACCCTTAAAGTGAATGAAGAGAATAAATCGGTACCAGCGATTAGGGAGCGACTTATTTACTGGAATGACTTGCTGTCCTATACAGTCCCCAATGAAGAGCTTTATGACAGTACGATGCTGGCAGGGGTGATGCACTTTCAGAAACGCAACGGGCTGGATGCAGATGGAGTTATTGGTAAGGATACGTATACCGCACTCAATGCGAGCCCCGCAGATATGGTAAAGAAAATTGCCGTCAATATGGAGCGGATGCGCTGGCTGCCCGACACACTGCTGGAAGGAAGGTTTGTCATGGTCAATATCGCCAATTTTCAACTGGACTATTTGGAAAATAATGGACTTGATACGGTTTTTACTTCTAGGGTAATTGTAGGGAAAGAATACCATACCACACCTGTTTTCAATGGGGAAATGGCCTATATTGTGTTGAGCCCTACTTGGACAGTGCCCAGCTCCATAATCAAGAGGGAGATGATTCCTAAGATCAGGAAGGATGCCAATTATTTGAATAGGAACCGTCTCAAAATCCTTACTTATTCAGGGAAGGAGGTCAGCCCTTCATCGATCGATTGGTCAAAGGCCTCTTCTGGTAATTTTCCCTATATGATAAGGCAAAGTCCAGGCCCTTCCAACTCCCTTGGGCAGGCCAAGTTTATTTTTCCAAACAAACACAACGTGTATATCCACGATACCCCTTCAAAATCCCTGTTCAGCAAAGATTTGAGAGCATTTAGTCATGGGTGTATCAGGATTCAGCAGCCTGCGGAGTTTGCGGAAATACTGTTGGAAGACGATAGCAAATGGGACATGCAGCGTATCCGTGAAGCAATGGATAAGGGAAAGGAAACGACTGTGATGCTTAAAGAAAAGGTGCCTGTAGTCTTGATCTACTTGACCTTTTGGGCTGACCCATCGGGCAAGGCCCATTTTAGAAAAGATATTTATGAACGCGATGATGCCATCGCCAAAGCGTTGCTAAACTGAAAGGAGCTGGTATTAAATATTTATTTTAGGTTATTTATTTTTATGATGGCATAGTCATTGATCTTTTATTGGTACTAAACCAATTAAAATTTTATGGATAGATGCCAGAAGTGGATCGTATTGGGCTTTTTGTTTTTAGCCGCTTGTAGCCCAAAAGTGGATGAGGATACACTACAAGCAATCAAACAGCAACTTCAAGGAGAAGCGCTAGAAAAGGTATATGGGGAGTTTGATTATCAACCCATCTGGATCAATGCTGAGGGGTTAAGCGAAAATGGAGAAAGCTTTGTGGAGGTGCTTAATGAGGATATTGCTGCGGATGGTTTGGATAAGGAAGATTACCACTATGAGCTGATCCAGCAATACGTAGATAGCATAAACCAAGGAGGGGGAGTGGATGCATTGGTGAAGTCGGAACTGATGATCTCCGAAGCGTTCGTAAAATTGGCCAACGATCTTCATTATGGTGCGGTGGATCCAAATGAAATATCCTCCAAGTGGAAAATGGAACCGAAAGCCAAAGAGGTAGATGTGGAGGCACTTTTGGGAGAGATAGGGAAAGGAAATATCGGTTCTCTCAATGAGGTCTTTGATCAATTGCGGCCTGAAAATAGACTCTACGATGGACTTAGAGAGCAGATGAAGAAAGCGCTGGAAGCAGAAGGCGATCTTGATGGACCTTCCATTAAGCATGATGAGACGGTAGAAGTGGGCGACCGAGATCAGGTGGTCGCACAAGTACGCAAGGCTCTCCAAGCAATGGGTGAGGAGGGGATTTCCAGCCCAGAGGAGCCGGATGTATATGATGAGGTATTAGAACATGCCGTAAAGCGATTTCAGCAAAAGCATGGACTCAAGGAAGATGGTGTGCTGGGCGAGGATTTTTGGCGCGCCATCAATTATAGCAAGGAAGATTTGCTGGCGAAATTGAAAGTCAATTTAGAGCGATTGAGGTGGTTGCCGGATTTTTTGGACACTGATGGACCAAAAGTGCTAGTGAATATCCCCAGTTACTATATGGATTATGTAGTGGATCAAGACACCGTTTTTTCTACCAGGGCTGTAGTGGGCAAAGAGTACTACCAAACGCCCGTGTTTACCGCAGAGATGAGTTATGTGGTGTTCAGTCCCTATTGGAACCTCCCTGAAGGCATTCTCTGGGAAGAGACCATTCCTGCTATCTTGAAGGATAAAAACTACCTTTCTGAGCACAATATGGAAATAGTGGATGAACAAAGAGCAGAAGTCAAGCCCAATAGTATTCGCTGGAAGAAGCTATCAAAGGAAGAAGGCTTCCCCTATTTGATCCGACAGAAGCCAGGGGATGACAATGCCTTGGGGAGGGTGAAGTTTATGTTTCCCAATACATATAATATTTACATCCATGACTCTCCCGCCAAGGCCTTGTTTGATAAAGATGAGAGGGCATTTAGTCACGGCTGCATCAGGATAGCTGATCCCGATGGCTTTGCAGAGGTATTGCTGAATGATAAGAAGGAATGGAACAAAGACTCCATTAATAACGCTATGCAGCTGGAGAAGGAGAAGCAAGTGAATTTGGACACCAAGCCTACAGTTTGGATATTATATCTCACAGCATGGAAATCAGCAGATGGGCTCCAGCTAAGGGAGGATGTCTATGACAGTGACAAGGAGCTGGCCCAGAAGATGGGCGCTAAGGTGAGTGATGCGTTTTTTTAGGAAGAATCAACTTGAGCAAGTATGGGGCTAGGTGGTCATGTCCGTGTCAAGTAAGGCGCTTGCCTGGGGGTAATCAGTGGTGGGGCATAGATAAAGAGGCAGCCATCTTCTTTAATGCTGTCAATGATTGCTTTGTATTGGTTCATCGGCAGTGCTGGGCATCCCAGACTTCTTCCCAATCGACCGTATTTTTTGATGAATTCCGGGTTGGCATATTCTGCACCATGGATGACAATGGCCCTTTGGCGGGCTTGGTCATTGACTCCCTTTTCGATTCCGTCCAATCGGAGCGAATAGCCGTGTTTGCCGGAGTAGGTTTCTGCCGTTCGGTAAAAACCGAGGCTGCTCATATAGCTTGAATGGGTGTTAGAGAATTTCTTGGCCATCAGTCCGCCGCTGTTTCTGCCGTGTGCCACATAAGTATGATGGAGGATTTTGCCCGTGATAGGGTCTACGGTCCAAAGTCTTTTTTGGGAAGACGGAAGGCTGAAGTCAATAATGGTAAGCGGCTTGTCTGGAGAAACGCTGCCCTTGGCACTGAGTTTTAAAAAACCATTGATGCCCATTTCAAGTGCTTTGGGAGAAATGGTAGTTTTGGCTTTCATGCCATCAAGGTGGTTACGTACTTTCTGGATGAGTATTTCCGCAGCAGTATTTGCAGTTGATGCGATAGGCTGTAAAGTGATGTTTTGCTGGGGTGTGTACGCAAATAGGCCTGTGCTTAGCAGCAGTGCCAGCATAAGTCCTGTTTTTCTAAGCATATATTCCTTTAATTATTGTCTGGGTAATAAGTGTGTTAATCATTTGATAGTTAATGAATTACTCTCTTGTTTTATAACGCAAAAGTAAAGTAATCATTGCAAATATGAACCGAAAGGGCTGTTTATTTTGTTAAAAAACCTGAAATATTTCATGTAAATCACTTGTGAATCCCTGGTTTGGGGAGGTTATTCCTAAAATGACATGCATAAGAAATAATATTTGGTTAATTTTGCCGTCCTTATTTGGTTCAACTTTTTGGTTACAAATGAGTTGACGTGTTGGGGGCGCAGAGAATGGCCAGTGTTGAAAACAAATAAGTAAAAGGAATTGTTCTGCATAGCGTGATGATGCCAATGAGAAGCAACCGATCACCTCACAGAAAACACCGTAAATAAAAACATAAGCATGAGAGTAGCGGTTTATCGCAAGGAGCATTTTAATGCGGCACATCGATTACATAATCCAAGCTGGACCGATGAGAAGAACGATCAAGTGTTTGGGAAATGCAATAACCCTAGTTACCACGGCCACAATTACGACCTTCATGTCAAGCTAGTGGGCCGATAGATCCAGAGACAGGATATGTATACGACATGAAGGTGCTCAGCGATTTGATTAAAAATAAAGTAATAAAGAAGTTTGACCATAAAAATTTAAACCTGGATACAGATGAATTCAAACAACTCAACCCAACTGCAGAAAACATTGCTGTGGTTATTTGGAATATTTTAAGGAACGAAATTGAAGAAAAATACGATCTAACGGTTCGATTATATGAAACAGAAAGGAATTATGTTGAATACGACGGGGATTAAAATAGATAGTTCAATTGATGAAATGGGAGACGAGCATATCGGAACTTCCCATGAGACCCCATTGCGAGAAGATGCCTTTGAAATGGATGATGAGCTCAAAATGGAGCTGATCGAAAAGCACTTCAAAGATATCATGCATGTGCTGGGGCTGGACTTGACCGATGATAGCCTGAGCGGAACTCCACGTCGTGTAGCGAAGATGTTTGTACAGGAAGTGTTTAGTGGGCTGGACCCAAAGAACAAGCCTGAAGTGAAGCTTTTTGAGAATAAGTATAAGTACAGTGAGATGCTTGTAGAAAAGGACATTACCTTCTTTTCGCATTGTGAGCATCATTTTGTGCCTATTTATGGAAAAGCCCATGTCGCCTATATTTCCAATGGCAATGTGATCGGACTGTCCAAGATCAACCGTATCGTCCAGTATTTTGCTAAAAGACCGCAGGTTCAGGAGAGGCTCACCATGCAGATAGGAAATGAGCTGAAAGAAATCCTTGGTACTGAGGATGTGGCTGTGGTCATTGACGCCCATCATATGTGCGTATCCTCCCGCGGAGTACAGGATGTAAACAGTAAGACAGTGACCTCTTTTTATAGCGGGAAGTTTGATAAAGATGATACCACGAGAAAAGAGTTTATGCAGTATATAGCATTGAAATAACATAAAATACGTTAAATAAGTAAAAAAAGCCAGAGGATTCCTCTGGCTTTTTTTATGTAAAATAGGGTGAAAGCCCTATTTATTTGTCGAATCCTTTTGAATAGAGTATGTAATTATTTTATTTCTTTATTATTTGAAATTTTGATTTTTATAAAAATTTCATTTACCTTCAAATCTATTATTCAATGTTTCAAATGCATCCTGTTTAAGATTACGATCTTTTATTTGGGGTGGTTTGATTTACGTTTTGAATGATATTAACACCACTAACCCTTTAATCCCCTTTCCGATGACTTCATTAAGTCTTTCATATTCCGAAAAAGGTGATACCCAGCTTTGGTTGGATATGAAGGCAGGGGATTCGGAAGCTTTTGAACAGATCTATCGCGACCATGTGGATTTTATCATCCGATATGGAAACAGCTTTACGGATGACCAGGCGGTGATTGATGACTGTGTCCAAGAAGTGTTTTGCAGGATTTGGCAAAAACGTTCCTTGCTAAAGGTGACGGATAATGTCCGCTATTATGTGATGGCGGCTTTTCGGAAAGAGTTATTGAAATTCTTGAAAAAAAGATCCAAGAGCAATTCACTGTTCGGAGTACTATTTCCTGGAGCCGGAGTGAATTTTGAAGCTTCCTTGGAGGTGGATATCATTAGAGAGGAATCGAGGAGGAGCCAAATAGAACTGCTCAATAGGGCCATGGTAAAACTGAGTTCCAGGCAGCGGGAAGTGGTTTACCTGAAGTTTTACAATGAACTGTCCATAGACGAAATAAAAGAGGTGATGGCCCTAGACCGCAAGGCTGTGTACAATGCCCTTTCCAAGGCAATGATGGTCATGAGGAAAGAGCTGAAAAAATAATTTTAGTTGAAGTGTGAAGTGTCAAAAACGACCTGAAAAGGTCGTTTTTTTTATTTTCCTTAAACCCGAATTCTAAGACTTTGAGGAAGTAGCATAAAGTAGCCAACTTATTTGACAACCACAGAGGGCACAATAGGGAAAGTGTCCATAAGCATTCCCCTCCCTTAGACTGAAAGTCTAGTTCAACAGCTCGCTTTAGCCACACCAAATTCCACGATATAAAAGCTTTACGAAGTTAGATGGATATGTATTAGCCTGAGGGCTATGGGCGGCAAGGCAGGCTCACCATCGCGGCGGATGCCCCAATCTCCAAATAGCCTGATTGAGTTTTTTACTCAAGACTACTTGCTGGAATTATTCTTTCGGATATGATATGACGCTAAACTAGTTGTTAATCAACTATGTATATCCGCAATGATACCAGTAATCACAGCAATAGTAAATAGGTCCTCACAGAAACCACTGAAATCTCAGAAAAGCGTTGTTTCATTCTGGGTGTTCTGTGCGTTCCGTGAGAAATAAAACCTACAGGCAAGAGAGCGTGTAATCAGATAATCCAATTAAGATAAAAATTCAGGTTAATTATTGATTTGCTCATATTGTTTTGAAAATCAAATGGTTATGTTTTGAGAATGAGGGCGGTAAATGGTACAGGCCTAAAAAGAAGATATTTTTTCCCTTTTTCAGGGAGTAATTACTAGTATCTGGGGATTATTAGGTTGTATTAATATTCTTTTACGCTTTGAAAAAAACAAATAACCATTACTCGGATTACAAAATCCAGGACTTTTTGACAGATGAGTCCTTTATCGATTGGGCGAGAGGCCTGTCAGTAGAGGAGGATTGGACTAATATTTTGGAACAACACCCGCACTTAGTTCCCTTAGCAGCAGAAGCAAAAAAACAGTTATTGGCCATTAAGTTTGGTGGAGAAGAGGTCGGGGAGCTCCGTAAGGACAAGCTCTTTAATAAGGTCCAAAGCAGGATCAGTAAAGAAAACCGCGAGGACAATATCGTCCCAATAAACACCAAGCATCCCCAAACCGAACGAAGCAAGCATTTCCTATGGCTGGCAGCGGTCAGCATAGCGATATTGTCCCTGGTAGGGATAGCATGGTGGCAGGGAGGGCTGCACTTCGGCTTGGGGACCAAGTCAGGAAAGTACTTGACCAAGGAAACGGCCAAAGGACAAAAGCTGACCGCTATTTTGAGTGATGGCTCGAAGGTAATGCTAAATGCAGGAGGGAAGATTGGGTACCGGGAATTTTTCAGTGATACCGCAAGGATCGTGCACCTAGAAGGAGAAGCTTTTTTTGAAGTAGCAAAAGATATAAAAAGGCCATTTCGTGTGGTCACTGGCAAGACAGTTACTACGGCATTAGGTACATCATTTAATATCCGAGAGGGCTTAGAGGATGTTGCTATTTCATTGTTAACAGGGAAAGTGGGCGTGGATATTTCGGATAGCGAAGGAGTGAAAGTGGCTACGTCACTTTTACCAGGAGAGCAGGTGGTAGCGGATTTAGGTGAGGAAGTGTCCTTTGTGAAAGAGGCTTTTAACCCTGATGAGGTCACTGCTTGGCAAAGGGATATTCTGCTCTTCAAAAATGCCTCCAGCAGGGAGGTCTTTCAGAAAATAGAACTGTGGTATGGAGTGGAAATACATACCAGTGATGATAGTAAGTTTCGAAAGGACTGGAATTATACCGGAAGTTTTGAAGGAGAACGTCTTGAAGACGTGTTGGCGAGCATTGGCTTTGTCAAAGGATTTAACTACAGCATAAAAAAAAATAATCAAGTCTACCTAAACTAAAACACCTATGCAGAAAAACTACAGCAAAAGAAGAAAGGAGTAACCGCCATTACTCCTTTCAGGGCCGGCGAACAGCCGGAAATTTTTAACAAAGTGGATTATTCATTAAAAACTTTACAAAAGTATGAAATTAAATGTACCAAATCCCCATTTGGTATTGAAAAGTACAGCTCTATGGCTTGCCTTTCAATTTTTGGGAATGGGATTGCTCATGGCCGAAGCTACAAACGACAGGCCAACTAATCAGGAAAAGGACCTATTTGTCAATTTGTACTTTGATCAAAATAGCCTTGCTGAAGCCTTCGGTGTCATCGAATCAAAAACTGATTTCAAATTTTCGTACGATGCGACCGACCTTGATCCCACGCTTAGGATCAGTAAACAGTTTATCAATGCTCCACTCGAAAGTGTGTTAAGTTACCTTGGTAAGGAAGGCCACTTGGAATTTAAACGGATCAATAAGATCATTAATGTAGTGGCTTTGGGTTCCCCCTCGGAGAATCTTTCGGAGAGAACGATCAAAGGAGTGGTAAAAGACCCGTCCGGAATTACTATTCCTGGCGTGAACATCATAGAAGTGGGGACTACCAATGGTACCGCCACTGACATTAATGGTGAGTTCAGCATGAAGCTCACGACCACTAATCCCGTGATAAAATTGTCTTTCGTTGGCTATCAGGCCAAGGAAATCAAAATAGGAGCCTCCAGCGTGTATGAGGTGGTGTTGGAAGAAGATCAGAAAGCACTCGATGAGGTGGTTGTGGTAGGCTTTGGAGAACAAAAAAAGGTCTCAGTAGTCGGATCCGTGACCACTATCGAACCCAAGGAGCTGAAGATTCCTACCTCCAATCTCTCCCAGTCATTTGCTGGCCGACTTTCAGGAGTGGTGGCCGTACAGCGTTCGGGTGAGCCAGGTCGTGATGCGGCGCAATTTTGGATCAGGGGATTGGCCACTTTTGGCAATACCAACCCCTTGGTGTTTATGGACGGAATCGAAATTTCCATCAGTGACATGAACAGCATAGATCCCATGAATATCGAGAATTTTTCTATTCTGAAAGACGCTTCTGCGACGGCCATATACGGTGCCAGAGGGGCTAATGGCGTGATATTGATCGAAACCAAGCGTGGCGAAATCATGGATAAACCCCAAGTGAATATCATGATGGAAAATTCATTTATGGGGCCTACCCAGCTGCCGGAATTTGCTGATGCGGTGACCTTCATGGAAATGTACAACACAGCACGTAAAAACCAGAACCCTTTTCAGCCTCCGAAGTTTACCGAAGACAAGATCGAAGGCACCAGACAGGGCCTCGACCCCTACGTTTTTCCCAATGTAAACTGGATGGATGAGCTTTTTAAGGACTTCTCTACTCGCCAATATGCCAATGTAAATGTCCGTGGAGGCGGTAAAATGGCCAAATATTACATGGCGGTGTCCTATTATAAGGACCAAGGGATATTGCAAAAAACTGATGTCAATGATTTTAATAACAACATAGATCAGAACCGCTATAATTTTGTCAATAATATCACGGTAAACGTTTCCCCTACTACTGAACTGGAACTGAATATCAATGCAGATATTATTGATTATAATGGGCCTGCGGTAGATGCTTCGGGGATATTTAACAATGTGATGAATTCCAATCCGGTGCGTTTTCCTGTGACTTATCCTGCGCAAGAGGAAACAGGCTATATCTGGTTTGGTAACAAAACGGGAGGTTTTGTCAACAATGCCTTTTATAATCCCTATGCGGACATGGTGAAGGGCTATAAGGAGCGGAACAATTCCACTTTGATGTCCACAGTAAGGATCAGACAAGATTTAAAAGCGATTACCGAAGGACTTACATTTTCGGGAATGGCCTCTTTTAAAAACTGGTCATCTTCAGAGATTACCCGTTCTTTTGAACCTTATTTTTACGAAATGACCTCTTACGAGTATGATGAAGCCACAGGGCAGTACAATTATAATCTTGGGCTGATCGGGCAAGGAGGACAAGAGGCCTTGAGCCAGGAAGGGGCAAATAATGGTGATCGTTCATTGTATTTTCAGACATCCTTAAATTATAACAGGTCTTTTGGTAAGCATGATGTAGGTGGCCTTTTGGTTTACCTTCAGCGGCAGTATAATACCAACATAGTCGGAGGTAACCTGACAGCTTCATTGCCAAGTAGAAACCAAGGGGTTTCTGGCAGAGTGACCTATGCCTATGACGAGCGCTATTTAGTAGAGGCCAATTTTGGGTACAATGGCTCCGAAAACTTTATAGAGGGCAAAAGGTTTGGGTTTTTTCCCAGTGTGGCATTGGGCTATGTGATCAGTAATGAAGATTTTTTCTATGGACTTACCAATATCTTTAGCCTTCTGAAACTGAGAGGATCCTTTGGGGTGTCAGGAAATGATCGGATCGGTGATGAGAGATTTCCATATCTAAGTAATGTCAACTTGGGTGCAGATAATGGTTACACCTTTGGGCAGAATTTTAATAACAGTAGAAGTGGGGTGATGATCAATCGCTATGCGAATCCTAACATCACTTGGGAAGAAGGCCAAAAGCTGAACCTCGGAATGGATGTAGAGCTTTTTGGTAAAATGATGCTTAACGTAGATGTGTTCAAGGAAACGAGGAGTGGGATCTTTATGCAGCGGAACACCGTGCCGGGCACCATCGGTGTGGGGGATGCCAAGCCGTATGCTAATCTAGGGAAAGTAGAGAACAAAGGCGTGGACTTGACCTTGGCCTATACACAGTCATTTGGGAATGACCTGCTCGTTTCCACCCGGGGTACGTTCACCTTTGCTAGGAATAAGGTACTCGAACGCGATGAACCCAATAGGTTATATCCTTACTTGAGCGGGATAGGCAGGCCGATCAACCAGCTATGGGGGCTTCAAGCAGAGCGCCTCTTTATCGATCAGGCGGAAATAGACGCTCATTCCACACAGACGTTTAGCGGGCAGTATTACCCTGGGGATATTAAGTATACAGATGTCTCCCAAGCGTACGATGAACTGTCCCAGATCGATGCCAACGATAAGGTGCCGATGGGACATCCCACTGTGCCTGAAATTACCTATGGTTTTGGTGTCAATGTCATCTACAAGAAATTTGATGTAGGCATTTTGATGCAGGGAGTGGCCAATACATCTTTCTTTATCAATGACATCCAGCCTTTTGCCCAAAATGAACGCAATGTGCTGAAGGCCATAGCGGATGACTATTGGACAGCCGAAAACCAAAAATTCAATGCCTTTTACCCTCGGCTGTCAGAATTTGACAATCCAAACAATACCCAGAACTCTTCTTGGTGGCTTCGGAGCGGGGCATTTGTCCGCCTGAAACATGCAGAGATCGGCTATCAGTACAGCCCCAAAGTACGGTTCTACTCCAATGGAGTCAACTTGATGACATTTAGCAAATTCAAGTTATGGGATCCAGAGCAGGGTGGAGGAAATGGACTGGGCTATCCGCCACAACGGGTGATCAATATTGGTGTTCAGATTAACCTTTAAAAATTGAGAAAAGATGCAAATTAAGAATATAATAAATAAACTGTCTGTAGGCCTGCTGTTGTCAGGAGCGCTTTCTATGGGGGCATGTGATTATTTGGACATTGTGCCGGATGATGTCAGTACCGTCGAAGATGCCTTTAAACGCCCCAATGAGGCCATGAATTTTCTGTACTCCCTGTACGGATTTATGCCAGCTGAGAATGACATGTTCAGTGCCATCGCACTTTGGGGTACGGATGAGCTGGTGACGCCTTGGGACAGGTCCCACTATTATGCCAAGCGAATGATGCGGGGAGAGTTAAATGCTACCGATCCGTTTTTTGACTACTGGACTCCCAGTGGCGACATAGACATGTATGATGGGATCAGGCAATGTTATATTTTCTTGGACAATATTGACGGTACACCTGGTTTTTCGGAGGCAGAAGTGACGCGGATGAAAGGAGAGGCGACTTTTCTTATTGCCTATTATCACTTCAATCTTCTTCGTCAGTACGGGCCGATTGTATTGATGAGGGGAGAGGTCGCTTTTGATGCGCCAGAAGAAGAATATTTTGCAGCAAGGGAGCCTTATGATGAGTGCGTCTCTTTTATAGCTGGGAAATTTGATGAGGCGATCTCCTTGCTCCCCAGTAGTGTGGCTTCGGCAAGTGAACTGGGACGGGTAACCAAAGTGATCGCCCAGTCCATAAAATCCCGCATGTACCTTTATGCAGCCAGTCCGCTGTTCAATGGTAATGCAGAATTTTATCAGGATTTCACCAACAAGGATGGGACTCCTTTGATGAACACAGGATACGCTGAAGAAAAGTGGCTTTTGGCTTTGGAGGAAACCAAAAAGGCAATAGACCAAGCGGAGGCGTTGGGCAAGCAGCTATATGAACATGAACTAGTGGATGGAGCGCCAAGCGAGCAAGGGAAGTTGAACTATCGGTATTCGATGGTGCAGCCGTGGAATGAGGAAGTGGTGTGGGGCTACAGCCGTCCAGAGCCTTATTATGGCTGGCAAAGGCACAGCATGCCAAGGGTGGCAGGCGCCGCATATAACGGGCAGGCACCTTCCATATCCATGGTGGAGCGGTATTATACCAAAAATGGACTGCCAATTGACGTAGATCCTGAATTTGACTACACCGATAGGTACGATCTAGCGGACAGTACTATTCTGCTGCATAGAGACAGGGAGCCGAGGTTCTATGCTTCCATTGCCTATGATCGGGGAGTGTTTTTGGCCAACAGTACCGAAGTGGTCATGCATATGCGTGAAGGGGAAGAGCATGGGTGGTCCAGTGGCCAAAACAATTATTCCCCTACCGGATATTTAGTCCAGAAAGGAGTCCACCCTGAGTCCATCATTACCACCAGTCAAAATCAAGTCATCAACTATCCTTGGCCATTGGTAAGGCTCGGAGAGTTGTATCTCAGCTACGCCGAAGCCTTGAACGAATATTATGGCGCAGCCAGACATACCGAGGTGATCGAGTACCTGGATGAGATCCGACAAAGAGCCGGAGTGCCGACTATTCAGGAGGCTTGGTCACGTGTGGGTAAGACCTCCTTCTCCAAACAGGAGATGAGAGAGATCATCAAGCAGGAAAGAAATATCGAGTTGGCTTTTGAAGGTCATCGTACTTGGGATGTCAGAAGGTGGAAAGAAGGAGATGAAAACTTCAATACAGTGGCCAGAGGATTGGAAATCACTGCCAATGCTCCTGAAGATTTCTATAAGGTGGTCAATGCAGAAAACAGGATTTTCAACACTCCTTCTTACTACCTGTTCCCCATTAGGATTTCCGAGTTGGAGATCAACCAAAACCTAGTTCAAAATCCCGGATGGTAAAAAATACTGACATGAAAAAAATAACATTATATATTTCTGCCCTATGTTTTACATGGTCATTGGTCACAGGATGTGTCAGTGACGAAGACATCAGCCTTCCTACAGGCCCGTCGAGTATTGAGACGGAGGCAGGTTACGGTGAGGTGGTGTTTACTTGGGTGTTTCCGGAAGATCCTGCGGCTGAATTTGTGCAGGTAAATTATCAAAATGCCGGAGGTGAGGAGTTGCACCAAAAATTCAGTAGGCATGCCGAAACAGCTATAATAGCAGGGCTTGAAGAGCGTTCCTATACGTTTGATGTCATGGTGGGTGATAAGGAAGGCAATCTGTCGGCTGCACAGTCGGTGACAGTGACTCCAAATAAACCGCCACATCTTTTTGTCGCTGAGACGGTGAAGTTAGAGCCGGACTTTGGCAGTATACAAGTGCTTTGGGAAAATGCCACTGAGCGCGAAGTAGCCGTGAATGTGACCTACATGGACGTGAATGGGCAGTCTAAAGTGGCCGTTTTCAATTCCAGTGATCCTGAGGGGATTGGAGAGATTTCTGATGCCGCACTCGAAGAACAGCACTACGAAATTCATGTGAGCAATCCCGTGGGTGCACAATCAGCAGTACAGACTGTTTTGCTAGCACCATTTGCGGAATCCGCCTTTGATAAGAGTGAATGGGAGGTAGTCGAGATCTCCGCTGAAGAAGAGGAAGGTCAAAAGTATAACTTATATGACGATGATGTCAGTACCATCTGGCACTCGCCTTGGTCTTGGTCCCAGCCAGATTACCCCCATTATTTTGTAATCGACCTAAAAGAACAAAAAATCATCAGTCGGGTGGGACTTGTCAATAGACAAAATGACACCAGGGGGATGACCAAAGTGGGTTTTTCAGGTAGTGTGGATAATGAAAACTGGATGGATTTTGGCGAATTTGATTTTGAGCAGATCAATGAGGAACAAAAATTCAGGCTTTCTGCCAACCCCTCTATTAGGTATTTAAAAGTAACTCCTCTCGAAGGAACCAATTTCTTTACCTTTTTGGCGGAGGTAAATATTTATGGACAATAAGTGTTTTAAACCCGGTTTATGCATTGGCCTATCTACGCCACGGCGCACAGGTATTGCGGTTTGATCCGCCGCGATGGACAAAATCAGTCGCCTCGCTGCTGTTTTCGATTAAGCAGATATCGGCACACCAACTGCCACAGTTTAGCGGTTCAGGATTTCTAATCCCGAACCGAGATAATGGGGACTTGAAATCCCCGTAGACATGCATAAACACGGGTATAACCCCAAAAAAAACAATGAGACAACGATATATTATGATTTTATCGCAGGTGATTTTGGCTGTATGCGTGTCCTGTGCGACAGAAATCACAGATCCAATTGTAGAGAATAATGATACCACGGCTACTGATGTGGTCTATAAAGACATCGTCATTCCGGCAAATAAGTCCTATATAGAGCCTTGGGATGAACAATCCCCTGCCATGCTTTACAATCCAGATGCGGATCACGAGGTGGTGACAGGTTGGCAATCCATCGACCATGATCTGGTGGGGTATTATGAACTGGAGCCAGGCCAATACATTACGGGGCTTTTGGCTAAGGTGGAGAATGGTGCAGCAACAGATTTTAAGTTGACCATTTCTTCTCCAAATGATGAAGCCGTTGAATGGGTGTCTACGGCCACATTTACAGGTACGGGGAATTTTGAGGAAGTACTGTTTGATACGATTCAAGTTGATCAAACTGGTTTTTTCAGGTTGGAGCTTTCTCCAGTTTCTGCCACGGGATCCGAAGTGGCAGAAGTAGCGGATTTCGTTTTTAAAACCGAAAGTGGCTCTGCAAGGTATGCCCATTGGCTTTCTTCTCCTTCCGTGCACTTGAGCTTTAAGCCTGGGGACCAAGTTACCAGAGATTATGATTGGCTATATGGAGAAATCAACGTGCCCCAAGGATACGATCCTATGTATACTTTTTATATGTGCATTGGGTTTTATAGGGGATATCTTGGTATCCAGGTCAATAGTTCTACCGAGAGAAGAGTGCTTTTTTCGGTTTGGGACAGTTCCGATGTTCCAGATGATCGTGATGAGGTGGATCCAGAGGATTTGGTGACCCTGATCGATAAAGGTGACCAGGTACACGCAGGTGGGTTTGGCAACGAGGGAACAGGAGGGCAGTCTTACTGGAAATACCCCTGGGAAACAGCCGTTCCTATAAAATTCATCATGAATGTCCGCCGTAACAATGACAACACCGTGCTGTTGTCTGCTTGGTTTATGGATGTGGAAAGCGAAGGGTGGAAATACATGGCCACTTGGAAGGCCCCACAAGAGCAACGGTATTTTGACGGGTTTTATTCATTTCTAGAAAATTTCGGCAATCGAAACGGTCAAAAGGTAAGGATGGCAGAGTATTACAATATGTGGGGAAAGGAAGTAGGAGGAAGTTGGATCAACTTTAACCGTGCGACCATGACCCATACTGACGGAGTGCCCGAAGGTAGGGACGATTACGCAGGAGGGCTTTTGGACGGGGCATCACAGCGGTTTTATATGAGTTCTGGAGGATATACCCATGCAGATGAACAAGCCGTGAGTATTGCTTCGGCGAGATCGAACCCACCAATGGCCGATATTACAGCATTGGCTTCAAGGGTAGATGAGGCATTGTCAAACCAAATCATTCCAATGGACAAAACAGCGTGGACAGTATTAGGGTTTTCTTCAGAAGAGGCCGCGGGCGAAGGGGCTGATAACGGTCGGGCAGCAGATGCCATAGATGATAACCCGGCCACCTTTTGGCACAGCCAATGGGCAGGAGGAAATCCCGGCTATCCACATGATATTACCTTGGATTTGGGAGAAGAGGTGACCGCCAAAGGCATCCTGCTGCAAAATCGCTCTAAGCATAACGGTAGGCCTAAAACAGCAACGGTGGAAGTTAGTGCAGATAATGTGACATGGACTTCTTTAGGAACCATACACTTTCCTCTAGATGGAGGGGCGGTGGAATTTGTTAATTCTGAAAATTTTAGGTTCATGAAATTGACCATTACCGAAGGGTATCACGATGGGACTGAAAGTGACTTTTTCGTGCATGCTGCAGAAATAGGCTTGTACTGATTAGGATCAGATATTATTGTTTTAACCATAACCATAACCAAAATGACTATTCGAAATCAACTAACATTTTGCCTGATACTGGCTGGCTTTTTTTATCAAGGTTGTACCTTGGAAAACAATGTGAACCCCGTAGAGGAAGAGGAAATAGAAAAGGAGTTGGAGCTGGGGAACTATGAATCAGATTACAATTATAATCTTAATGTGGTATATTTTGTCCCCTCAGACATTGAGCCGTTGGCTAATTATCATGAGCGGCTATCTGGTGTCATGTTGTTCATGCAGGATTGGTTTGAGGATGAGATGACAGCATTGGGCTTTCCTGGGAAGACTTTTGGATTGCTAAAGAGTGAAGTGGACCCTTCTTATGTAAAAGTAATCCTGATTCGAGGAGAGGGAGGGCAGGATGATTACCCTTATCAAGGCGGGGGCAGTTCGGCAGGAGCAGAAATCCGTCAATATTTCCAAGCCCACCCAGCTGAGGAAGCGAGTGACCACACATTGGTGTTTATGCCCAGTAGGACTGGAGGTAATGGCTGGGATGCAGGAGGGGTGCCCTTCTATGGGCTTGGTAAGTGGTGCTATGCGCTGGACTACCTTCATTTTGACATGAGCTATTGGCAAGATGGTTCCCGGCAGGGAGACGAACTTTGGATTGGGGGCACGATTCATGAATTGGGGCATGGGCTGAATTTGCCCCATAACAAACATAAGGCAACGGATAATTGGACGTCCATGATGTCTTGGGGCAATCATGAATTTAACGATACACCCGATCAGGTGAAATTGACTTTGGCAGATGCCTTGATCCTCAACAATAACCAAGTGGTCAATGAAAGTACCGGAAGTGGACACTATACGGGAGAGGTGGGGTTTAACTTGAAATCCATGCGTATCCACGCTGATAACCAGAACCTATATTTGAAAGCACGTGCCGAATCCGACATTCCTTTTAATGGCGTGATCGCGTACAATGATCCGAAAACCAGCTCGGGAGATGGGAATTATAATGCCATCACTTGGGCTACCAATAATATAATTGAGGGGGACAGTGTATCATTGACCATGCCGCTGGCAGGAATAGATCAGGATTTTAAACAATATCCTTTTGAATTGCGAGTAAGGTTCCTGCATACCAATGGGAAGCATACTGAATTAAGCTATCCCTACTCCTATATGGCAGGAAAACCAGCTATCGATGTAGATCTCAAAGAGGTGAAAGAACTCTCTAAAGACAATTGGTCAGTAGTCGATGTCTCCTCGGAAGAGTTGGTAGGAGGAGGGACCAACACTGGCGCAGGTACTCATCTTATTGATGGTCAGGATGACACCTTTTGGCATTCCCAGTGGTACCAGGCTAGTCCACTATACCCACACTACTTTGTGCTAGACTTGGATCAAGTGGAAACTGCAAAAGGGATGGTTTTCAGCCAGCGATTGGACAAGTACAATGGTAGGGTCAAAACCATTAATGTAGAAATCAGCAGCGACAATTCCTCTTGGATTGGCCTAGGCAATTTCCAGGTGGGGGACGGAGCAAGAGATGTGGTGGAATGGACTTCAACGGAGAGTTTCCGCTATATCAAAGTGACGGTGACAGAAGGTCATGACAATGGTAGTGGGGAAAATGTGTACTTTTCACATTTGGCTGAGTTCGGTCTTTATTGAGGATATCAGGGCGGGGCTGTCTTGTTTTGTAAGATAGCCTCGTCTTTTTAAGATTGCGTGGGTCATCACTAAAAAAGGAATTGTCCATATTGTTTGTAAATTAAGGGTTACTAAATTAATATGCCCAAAATGAACCCTTCTTCACAGCAGCGCCTTTTGTCACTTGACTTCTACAGGGGGATTACCATGTTCCTGTTGATTGCCGAGTTTTCCCATCTTTTTTCTTATTTGGTCTCTCCTGAATTTGAAGGGACTTTTGTTTATGCTTTGGGGGAGCAGTTTCATCATGTGGAATGGGAAGGGCTGCACTTTTGGGATTTGATCCAACCGTTTTTTATGTTTATCGTTGGGGTGGCCATGCCGATGTCTTTTGCCAAACGGATGGAAAAAGGAGCCAATTACAGTGAGGTCAGCCAGCATGCCTACAAAAGGGCTTTTGTCCTGCTTGTCTTGGGCTGGGGGCTTTATTGCATAGATCCGGGTGAGATCGTGTTTAAGTTTCAAAACGTACTTGCCCAGTTGGCAGTGACCTATCTTTTGGCCTTCTTGGTCATGCGCAAGACGGTGGCTTTTCAGATTGCCTTTTCATTGTTGCTCTTGCTTGTCAGCGAATTGCTTTATCGTTTTTTTCCTGTGGAGGGCTTTGACCATGCGTTCCAAGCTGGGGAGAATTTTGGTGCCTGGTTCAATGTCTTGATTGCCGGTGAAGAGGATTCGGGGCACTGGGCCATGTTCAATGCTCTTCCGACTGCTGCGCACACCATTTGGGGCGTATGTGCAGGGAAATTACTGATCGGTCCACTGTCTGGCAAGCGAAAGTGGAGGCTGTTATTGGTAGGAGGACTCGTGGCGCTTTTCCTAGGATATGCTTTAAGCACTTTCACACCGATTATCAAACGCATAGCGACAAGTAGTTTTGTTATCATTTCGGGGGGGTGGTCTTTGATTGCCTTGGCAATATGCTATTGGTGGATAGATGTCCGGAAGCATCAAAAAGGCGTGTGGGTCTTTGCGATTGTAGGGATGAACCCTTTGTTTATTTACCTTTTTGCCCATGTGGGAGGAGCTGACTTGGTTCGGAAGATTTTGTTGCCCTTTTCCAATGCGACCTTTGGATGGACAGGTGAGCTTGGAGCTGGGCTTGTCCTCAGTTTGCTGGTATTATTGGCGATGTGGTATATCTGCTTTTGGCTGTATAAAAGAAAAATATTTTTTAAAGTATAAAGTCGAGGAAACAGGGCGAAGGCAATAAAAAGAGAATGACTATCCTTGATTTTGCACGTAATGGAACAATGACATAATATGATTTCGAAAGTTAAGGAAATCCCTTGGTGAGACCGCTTTAAGAAATCTGCCGTTCCTATGGGATTTAGCTTCATACGTGCTACAATTTTGGGCGCGGGTGACGTCAAAGTCCGCAATAGATAGGCAAATGCATATTCCGGGTTTAATGCCGTTTAGTTAGTATATACCTGGAAATATTGGTTCTATTGTTTTTCTGCTAAATTCCAAAATGGTTTTCATCTCTTTACCTTTGTCACTTTTTTGCTGCAGGTCAAAAAAGTGACCAAAAAACCCCGCCGCTGTGCATCTATTGGCCTAAAATTAAAACCTTCCCTCATGCAGGCAAACTCCTCCTTTTCTAGCAGCCAACATTCTTTTTGACTAGTATTTCGTCAAACAAGCCTGCCTTCTTGCCTGCCCGCTTTTTAATTTCTTAACGCCCAATACCTGCAAGGCGGATCCATTTTGTACATATTTTAAAAGCCCATGGATTAAAATCATAACTCTCTCAATGGACGATCCGTATTGGAAAATCTTCTTAACTAAACGGCATTGAATCCGGGTTAAACACAGGAAGCTAACTATGAACTACTCCTTCACCCTTAGCCTCTTATTGTAGATCATTTCTCCTTTGATAAAAACTTGGAAGAAATAGCGACTTTTGGGATAGCGGGTCAGGTTTAAGGTGAATTTCCCTTCTTTAAGGTCTTGGTAGATGTGTTCTTCCACTACTTCTCCGCCCGGGTCCTTTACCAGTTTTATGGTGACTTCTTCGGGGGAATTGGACAAATAATCGAAGGTGGTGAAGTCCTGTGCGCGGGTAGGGAAGACGCCTAGCGAAATTTCCTTGTCATTGATTGGCAATATGGCCTCTCCTACTTCGAAATCATAGGTGATGCCACTTCCAAAATCCGAATCGAAGCTTTTTACGATCTGCCCGTCATTGTTCAATAAGATGACCTTTCCTCTTCCTGCCTTTGTCTTGTACCAAAACTCAAGACCATCTCCTCCAGTATCGGTGAAGTGCAGGCGATAAGCTCCTTTGGAGAGGTTTAGGCTGTCTTTGTAGGTGGTGTCGGCAGCCATGGACCCCACGGTTCTTTCAAATAAAACATTGCCTTCTGCATCGGTGACCGTGTACCCATTTTCCTGGGCAGCTTTATTGGTTTCAATGTGTAGAATCAGTTGCTCGCCATGTACGGCTACCTTTTCATAAGGTGATATGGCCTTATTGTCGCCGAGGTATCCATCTTTTTTTCCGTTGGGTTTTTTGAGTTCAAATTGATAGTTCAGGCTACCCTCCTGAGGGATTTTTCCCTCTAGGGTAACCGTGTCCGATTTGCCGGGAAGCAACTCCCCTGACCAAGAGGATTTTTGTGGTTGTGGTCCGACGGTACCGTGTTCGATTTCTAGGCTTTTCAGTGGATGGCTTCCATTGTTTTTAATCACAATAGTAGGCCCGAAAGCAGCTGGGTTTTTCCTGCTGTGAACGGCTTTTTTGGAAGGGATGATAATGTCTTCAATGGAAACGTCCTGCTTTTCCTGATAAGACTTGTATTGGATCACATAGGCTGCTATCAGCTCGTTGGCGCTGGGTTTTGGAGATACATAATCTTCCATTTGGAGTTGGACGGTATGCTCAGGTGCGTTCAGGTCAAAGTCATAAATGTCTGGCTGTACCAAGTCTCCCGGGCACCAATTGGCGCGGTCAAAGATCCAGGTGCCGGCTTGTGGGTAAAGCGGGTTGCTGCCGCATTGCTTCCACATTTGTCTGCTGGCTGTCAGTTTTCCGTCCAGGTAAAAATCCCGGTACTTGTTGCAGAATTCCCCGCATCCATCTGGTCTGTCCATGCCATGTCCGGTCTGGATGACCCTAAATCTGCCCAAAGAAGCTCCCTCGTCAGTGGTGATGGTGGTGGCCTTCAAGGTCTCCTCGATGGGGTTTTCCTTGTCTCCGTAGCGATAGGAGCCTTGGTAGACTTTGGTGATGCTGACGGGCTCCATGATGGGTGGGCCTTTGATTACTTCAAAATCAACCGTGACTTTCCAACCCCGGTCTTCATTGGGCTCGTAGCCCGTGTGTTTGTACTCGACCTCCACGCTGTCCCTAAGCAAAAGACTGAAGTCGGTGACATCCACTTCCCACTCGAATTCCCAGTCTTTGCCGAAAGCTCCACCGTAAGGAGTGAGCATCCGCGCAATTTCATAATCCAGCATTTCACCGTTTTTGCCACCGGCTCTTTTGAGGGTGATGTGGTCTACATAATCCCAGTCCGCACAGCGCATGCCGTCCGGACAGCCAAAGTTGATTTTTAGGATGATTTGGCGAATGGCTTCGTCCTTATCAGGAAAAACCGCCCAGTTGGTATAGCTGTTTTCACCTTTTTTGGGATTGGTCACGACGGTGGTCTGGTCATGGCTGATGATATGGACAGTATCTTTCTCACCGGCCAAAACGTTTCCTGCAATAATAAAGGCTATTAGAAAGCTGAAAAGTGTGGTTTTCATTTGTTTTTCTATCATTTAGAAATTAATAGAGCCTCTCGTTAAGCCCGAAAGGCTTTATCAATGTACGGGTTGGTGGCTTTTATTTGCTTTGGTGTTTTAGCTCAATCATTTCTTTGTTCCATTCTTTATGGAGCTGGAGGAGTTCTTGTAGGATTTCCGGGTTTTCTTTTGCTACGTTGGTCGTCTCGGTGGAGTCGATAGCCATATTTACCAAATAAAGCTTATCGTCTTCTCCAATTTCCAGTTCTTTTTCAGAATCCCAAGGATTGCCCAATAGCTTCCAGTCACCTTTTCGCACTGCCCAAGAGTTGGTAGTGGCTTCTGGGTCTCCGGTGGCCCAGTGGAGGACGTCATGTTGGCTAGGTGCATTTTTATCCTTGATGATTGGCATCAGGCTTTTTCCGTCGATGTCACCCTTGTTGGGGATGGTGGTTTTGGTCAATTCAGCAAGCGTGGGCAGCCAGTCGATGCTGTTGGCCATTTGGTTGCGGGCTTCGTTCGCTGGAACTGCCTTTGGATACCGGATCATGGCTGGTACCCTGATGCCTCCTTCGAGCATGCAGAATTTGGCGCCATGGTAAGGGCCGTTGTTTCCTCCGCCAAAGAAAGCCCTTTCTTCTGTGCTGTGTCCATGGTCAGATTGGTAGACAATAATGGTATTGTCCAATTGGCCAGTGGCTTCCAAATGATCCAAGATCTCGCCTATCATTTCATCATAAGTACTGATAAAAGCAGCGTATTCCCTTCGCGGCGAAGGAAGGTCTTTATAATGTTCCAACCACTTTGGTTTGCCTTGGTAGGGGTAATGCGGCATGTTGATGGCCCAATAGACAAAGAAAGGGTCTTCCTTTTCTGGGGCGGTGAATTTTTTAACTTCGTCCACCATCAGGTCGCCAAAGAACTGGCCGGGATAATAGACTTCTTCATCATTTCTGTACAGGTCATGCATATTTGGCCCATCCCAAAAGAAAAAGTGTGAATAGTTATCGATGCATCCCCTTTGGTGTCCAAAGAAGTAATCGAAGCCTTGTCCATTGGGAAGTTTTTCGGGGCTGTGACCAAGGTGCCATTTGCCGATCAGTCCAGTTTCGTAGCCGTCCGCTTTGAACACTTCGGCCATGGTGATTTCCTCTGTGGGCAGACCTGATTTATACGCTGGGTCTGCATGTGGTGGGGCTACATTGCCAAAGAGCCGTGCATGTTGATTGTATTTTCCAGTGAGCAAGCTGGCCCGGGAAGGGGAGCAGACCGGAGCAGCAGCATAGAATTGGGTAAACCGAGTGCCTTCGTGGGCTATCCGGTCGAGATTTGGAGTTTCCAGGTCTTTTGATCCATAGGCATTGGTGTCAAAAGTGCCTTGGTCGTCAGCAAAAATGACAAGGATATTGGGTTTGCTTTTTTGCTCACTGCTTTGCGAGGTGTTTTGCTGATTATCGGATGTGTTTTTACATGAGACTGCGGTTATAAGCAGGCAAAAGATAGCAAGGGAAAAGTGATTCAGTTTCATGATGGGGTATAAATTGGCTATGTGCATTAGTTGTTGCTTTACGAAAGTTCTTTTATCACAGGAGTGTAGAAAGTTAATTCAAATGGTTAGATGTGATAAAATTTGTCGAAAGTTAGTTTGAGTTGATTTAAAATTATTATAAAAATAACGAAATTAAATAAAAAAATAAATTGTCCTTCGTTTTTCCCTGGTACACCGCCAGCTTGGGAAGATTATCAGTACTTATACCCAGTGCCTTCCCCAGAGGTTGCTTTAAACCCAAATTTGGAGTAGTTGAAAGTTTTCATGAATTTACTCAGGGCAAGGGCATTTAGTGTATTGAAGGGGACAGTTTTCGTGTAGGCATAGTTATCATCCGTGCCGCTGGCACTCCTTCTGGAAGTTGAGGGGGCTTAAGCTCCTGCGGATGAATCCGCAGGTTACAAAATTTATCGTGCCGCTGGCACTTTATCTCAGTTTGTACATTAGGAATCGTAGTGACCTATCTTGCCGAATGTCGGGAAAGACTGAAAGAGTAATGAGATGATTTGCAGGTCGAATAAGCCTTCGTGCCTGCCTGCGCAAGTATGACGGTTGGCTTATATAGGAAATAGAACAGGTTTTGTAGTCAACAACTGCGCATACTACTTAATCCGCCTTTGGCGGAGGATCATATAGAAGGTGCAGGTGACAACAAAAAATGATTACACACAAAAGGGTAAGTTCCGTAGGAACGGCAGATATAAATACAAATCGGGACGTTTTTTTTGAATGCGTTTGCCCGGTGAATTAACCAAAGCCCCTAAATTACCAGTAGAATTACAGGTAATTTAGGGGCTTTTTGTGTATGTTAGGTTTAAGATACGATCCTGTTTGTAGTTATTGACATTAAACCCATATTCATGAAAAAAACATTTGCTTTTATTACTGTTTTGTTGATTGGTGCAAGTTGTGCTGATAGCCCTGATAACAACATCAACTGGCCTCAGCCGTCAGGTCCCAATGGTGATTGGACAGTGTCTTCCTCTATGGAAGTGGTCGACAATTTCAGTGTTACGACAGGAGAAAATATCATTTGGAAAACCCCACTTCCCGAAGGTGGCCAAAGTGGAATAACCGTTTGGGAAGACAGAATTTTTCTCTCGGTCATGCAGCCAGTCACCGCTGTAAATGACAAGAGTGATTTGAAAGGGGCGGATATTTTGGCCCTTTGTGTGGATGCCAATGATGGTAGCGTGCTATGGGAGAGGGCGTTGGAGGGGAGTTTGGAAAGCGATTACATGTATGGGTTTTCTGACGCCAGTACCCCCGGGCCGGTGACAGACGGAGAATACGTCTGGTTTTATAATGCCAGTGGCCAATTAAGCTGCTTTGATTTTGAAGGGGATTTGGTATGGGAGAGAAGCTGGGAGCCTGTAGAGAAATTGGATGGAGTTCATTTTCCCTTCAATAAACAATTTGAGCCCATATTGAATGGAAATCTGGTCTTGAACATGGAGCCTTATTGGAAAAGGGATGGAGAGCGGGTGTATGGATGGAATTACCTGTACGCTATGGACAAAACTACCGGCGAGGTACAGTGGATTTCAGAGGATGGGCTGACTCATTATAACACGCCGTCTTTTGGAAAAACGGCCGAGGGAAAGCCTGCAGTGCTCATCGGTCGGGGAGGCCATCACAAAGTGCCGGAATCGCCAAAAGGCTACTCCCTGATCAATATGGATAATGGCAAACGTATCTGGCAATATGAAACAACCGAAGGTATGGCGCTTTACCATGCCAGCTGGGATGAAGACAGGGCTATTTGGTACACAGAAGCTGAAGGGGAACTCCATGTGTTGGATGCCAAGAATGGCGACCTGAAGAAGAAGATATCCCTGACGGATAACGTAGATGTTCGTCTGTGGGAACAAGAGCAATATGGGCTAAGGTCCAATATTGACCTGAAGGAAGAGTTGGGTATAAGTGTTTTTCCTGCGTGGTATACTAATATTGTTGTCGATGACAAACTTTTTTTTATGTGTTTCAAAGAAGGGAATTACAGGAAAAATATCGGTCCGGACTATTCCCTGGGACGTGTGGATTTACAGTCGGGTAAAGTGGAATATCTTCAGGTGCCCGTTCAGGTGGATTGGCAGGGGCAGCAACAGCACTATATTTGGGACAAGGCCCTGCGTACACAGACTACAAATAACCGGGGACTGGACGTGGCTTACGACAAAAGGTCGCAAAGGGATGGCTGGCACTGGAATTTTAATGGAAACCCAATTAGTGTTAACGGAAAGATATTTTTCACTACTATGTTGGGAGTCGTCTATTGTGTAGCTGCAGATACAGCCGATTTTGATGAAAGTGCTTTGGTAAGCGTAAATGACCTCGGCCCCAAAGGGGAGACTTGGTCAGTAAATGCACCTTCTTTTGCAAATGGAAGGTTGTATCACCGCAGTCTAAAACACTTGGTGTGTATTGGTGATTCTGCTAACTGAAAGGAGATGGTACGTGATGAATGGTGATTTGGTAAATCGTTATTTTTTCACCAAAAATATTTTCAATTTATTTCATATTACATTATAAAATATTCGTTTTATTTCTTTTTTTTGTGCTATTGTGAGTTGTCAAAAGTATGTGTAAAAAATCATAGTAAGATCACACGTTGATACGACGAAATCCTCTAGACCAAAAAAAATAGTTTTATGAAATCAATCATCACTTCGGCACTGTGCGTGATGTTCTGCGTGATGCAGGGAAATGCACAGGAGAAGAACGCCGACCCGATATTTGAAAACCCCAATGTCCAAGAAGAAAACAGGTTGCCGATGCGGGCATCCTACTTTCCATATGAAAGTAAGAGCTTGGCCAAAAAGGACGATAAGGCCTCATCCGAAAGGTTCTATGACCTAAACGGTGCTTGGAAGTTTTTGTGGGTAGATCATTATGAGAAGCTTCCGAAGGACTTTTACTCAAAAAGCTTTAATGATAGCAATTGGGATGATTTTCAAGTGCCTGCCAACTGGGAGTTTAATGGGTACGGTACGCCGATATACGTCAATCATCCATTTGAGTTTGCGGTGGATCATCCCAATCCGCCTTTTATAGAGAATGAGAAAAACCCTGCAGGTGTATATCGTCGCACGATCATCTTGCCTGATGGGTGGGAGAATGAACAGGTCTTTATTCATCTAGGAGCAGTAAAATCGGCATTTCGTCTGTATGTAAATGGGGAGTATGTAGGCATGGGCGAAGACAGTAAGTTGGAGTCTGAGTTTGAGCTTACCGATTATGTGGCTTCTGGCGAAAACCTGATCACCATAGAAGTGAGAAGATGGCACGATGGATCGTACTTGGAAGCGCAGGATTTTTGGCGGATTTCAGGAATAGAACGGGATGTATATCTTTATAGCCGCCCAAAAGTGCATTTTTATGACTTGTTCGTAAAAAGCCCGTTGGCCAACAGCTACCGGGATGGTCAGTTGAACGTGACCGTTGATCTGTGGAACCGAACAGAAGAGGAGCAAGGTGAAAACACCGTTACAGCCACGCTTTTTGACCCTGAAGGCAATGTGATATTCGAAAAACAGCAGAAGACCATTGGGCTAAAAAGAAAGCTGGGAAAGACAGTGTTGAACTTTGCTACGGAAATACCTAACGTCAAGGCTTGGTCGGCGGAGGTCCCTACCCTGTACGAGCTGGAACTGACATTGGCCAGTTCAGCGGGCGAGCCACTGGAAGTGGTTCGGCAGCATGTGGGTTTTAGAACGTATGAAATTGTCGGCAACCAGTTTTTGGTCAATGGCAAAGCGGTACTTTTCAAAGGTGTAAACCGTCACGAATCGCATCCGGAGACCCACCATGTGATCACGCGAGAACAGATGGAGACGGATGTGCGGATCATGAAGGAGCTGAATATGAATGCGGTGAGACTGTCGCATTACCCCAATGATCCTTATTGGTATGAGCTGTGTGACAAATATGGCTTTTACGTGATCGATGAGGCCAATATCGAATCCCACGGCATGTATTACAGCCCAGAGCGGTCTTTGGGCAATGCCCCAGAATGGCTCCATGCCCATATGCTGAGGATCAAAAGGATGGTGTTCCGGGATAAAAACCACCCCTCTGTCGTCGCTTGGAGCATGGGCAACGAAGCAGGGAATGGCTATAACTTTTATAAAGCTTACGAATGGATCAAGGCGTATGATCCTTCCCGTCCGGTACAGTACGAGCGTTCTACCTATGAGTGGAATACCGATATTATCGTCCCGCAATACCCGCATCCTAAATCGATGATCCGCTATGCGGAGAGCAATCCCCCAAGACCGTATATTATGAGTGAATATGCACATGCGATGGGGAACAGTATGGGGAATTTCAAGGAATATTGGGAAGTGATCAAGGAGTACCCAATGCTTCAGGGCGGATATATCTGGGATTGGGTGGACCAAGGGGTTTACTTGGAAAAGGATGGCAAAAAGATTTTTGGTTATGGAGGCGATTGGGGACCTGAAGGGACGCCTAGCGATGATAACTTCCTGATCAATGGAGTGATCATGCCGGATAGAAGATGGAACCCACATGCCTATGAAGTGAGAAGAGTGCATCAAGAGGTTTCTTTCGAATTGACGGAAAATGACCGCTTGGAGATATTTAACGAATATTTCTTTAGGGATCTTTCCAATTACACGTTTGAGGCTATTTTGTTGAAAAATGGCGAAGAGGTGAAGCGGGCCAGTATCGGGTCGTTTGCGCTGGCACCGAGGCAGCATACCACAGTGGATCTTCCTTTTGACTTGACCCGGGAAGAGAGTGCCGAATACCGTTTGCAAGTAGAAGGTAAGATCATCGAAGAAGAAGGGAGGATGGCGCCGGGTACCTTGCTGGCGGAAGAGGAATTTGCACTGACGGGACCCGTGCTGATGACCTTTGATCCCGTAAGGGCAGAGGTGGAAGTGACTGAAGAAGCAGGTAAGCTGGTCATTGGCAATAAAAACTTCAATGTTTATTTTGATACCGCTACGGGGCAGTTTCATGATTATACCGTAGGGAAGGAAATATTGATCGTGGATGGGCCTTCATTGTCCCTTTTCCGGCCACTTGTGGATAATGACTTCGGTGGCGGTCGCGGAAGTAAGCTGAACTATCAGCATGGAAAGGTGACCTCACTTAAAAATCTGGCGCATCAGACAGCAGCAGACGGTACCTATCAGGTGACCGCTACTTATGAAGTCCTCGATGGGGATGCGGCTTATACCCAAGTGTACAGTTTTGACAATGATGGTAAAATCAAAGTGGACAATGAATTTAAGGCGATTAAAGGCGATCATGATTATTTGTTGAAGGTCGGGACCGATCTGAAGCTGCCGGGAGAGCTGGGCCATTTTGAGTGGTACGGCAGAGGTCCGTGGGAAAGCTATTCCGATAGGAAGTACAGTGCCCAAGTGGGGCTGTATGAAGGCAGTGTTCAGGAGCAATACCATCCGTATGTCAGGCCTCAAGAGTCAGGCAATAAAACGGATGTGCGTTGGGCGTCCGTTAGCGAATCCCAAAAAGAAGGTGTAAAGATCTATGCGGTCGAAGACTTGCTGAATGTTAGTGCGCTGCCGTATGGTATTGACCAGCTGTATCCAGGCAAGGAAAAGCAAAATATCCATAGCGGAGAACTGGAGCCAAACGGATTTACCAATCTGCATGTGGACCTGGTCCAGACAGGAGTGGCAGGCATCAATAGCTGGGGATCCATTGCGCTGGAAGAATATAGGGTCGCCTTTGAGGATTATGCCTATAGCTACGTGATAGTACCGTTTTAATTGTAAAGAAGAAAAAATAAAATAGTAACCCAATATGAAGCGTATTAAAAGCTTATTGCCAATGATTGCCCTGGGAACACTGTTGGCGTGTGAGTCTTCAGGACTTCAGGATGTGGCCAAGGAGTTTCAGGTGACCACTGACATCCCCGTGGGAGGTAATTCATATTTGACAGCTGGTGAAGGGCTGGAAGTCACGAAAAAAGGTGTGAAAAACTGGACCTCTGAAGAAGCGGTGCTGAGCACTTACTTCAAGATGGAGGAGCCGCAGCAGGTGTTTTTGCAGCTTGTTTTGGAGGGGCGTGATACGGCTTGTGATTTTGTGGTGACTGCAGGAGGACATAGCAAGGATGTTTCGGTAGCATCTCAAGGGCGTGATACTGTTAATGTGGGGGTTTTTGACCTCGAAGCAGGTTATGTGAAGATGGATGTTCAAGGTGCTTCCAAGGAAGGTGAAGCGTTTTCATCGATTAGGTCGCTGTTGGTGAAAACGAAAGAAGATGCCTCTATTGTGTATGTGAAAGATAACGAAAGTAATCGGTTTTACTGGGGGAGGCGAGGTCCTTCCGTTCACTTGACTTATACATTGCCGGAAGATCAAGATTTCAAATGGTTCTACAATGAGATCACTGTCCCTGAAGGTGAGGATCCCAATGGGTCCTATTATATGGCCAATGGCTTTGGAGAAGGTTATTTCGGAATACAAGCCAATTCAGATGATGAGCGAAGGGTGCTGTTTTCCGTTTGGAGCCCCTTTCATACGGATAACCCTGATGAAATCCCCGAGGAGCAGCAGATCAAGCTGCTGAAAAAAGGAGACGGTGTGTATACTGGTGAATTCGGAAACGAGGGATCTGGTGGACAGAGCTACTGGAAATACAAGTGGATCACGGGAAATACCTACCGGTTCCTCAATTCAGTCGAGCCTGATGGGAAAGGTAATACCATTTATACGGCCTATTTCTATGCGCCAGAACTCGGTGAGTGGAAGTTGATTGCCCGTTTTCTAAGGCCTCAGACCGACACATGGTATAAGCGTCCACATTCTTTTTTGGAGAATTTTAATGACAGAAATGGCTATATGGGCCGAAAAGCCTTCTATCATGACCAATGGGCGATGAACGTGCAGGGAGACTGGGTAGAGCTTACCGAGGCCAAGTTTACCGGAGATGATATAGCACGACGAGGATATCGGATGGATTATGCTGGAGGGGAAGAAGAGGGTAGGTTCTTCTTGCGCAATGGCGGATTTTTCGATGCGTTTGAACCGCTGAACAGCATGCATCAGTGTCAAGAAAAAGGGCAGTCACCTGAAATAGATTTTGGACAGTTGCCATAGTAGGCGCAAATAGAAGATTTAATTGTAAGCCTGTGCACGTGTAGTGTACAGGCTTTTTGCAGCTTAATATAATTTTTTAAAAACGGTTTCGTAAGTAATTTTCTTTTGTTTTAGTTGCTTTTTTGCATAATCCTAGTTAAAAATATTGATTCGAAATTTTAATTGTTTACATTTAGGGTGTTAATGATGAGATTATCGAAATAAAACGAAGCTTATTGACGCTGATGAGCATTGGATAGTCATAACAACTACGAGTAAATAACAGCAGGATCAATGGGCTTGCCTAAGTCATTTGATCAAGAAGTAATACGAATAAAACCCAAATAATAACAACAAAGAGTGCCGTCTCGGGAAGCATGGAGACCAGACGTCAGGCACCAATTACCAACACAAAAAACAATATTATGATGAGAAAACTACTTGCCAGAATGGGGTGGGTGGCTCTAGGGAGTTTCTCCCTAGCGTTGACTGTGTCCCCAGCCAGTGCCCGTTCCTTATCGGAGGAGGTGCTGAAAGTTGACAGCTATGAGGGCAATGATGTTGCTGAAAAAGCAGAGATTGATGTTCAAGGAACCGTTAAGGATTCATCGGGAGAGCCGCTTTTGGGCGTGAGTATCTTGGTAAAAGGAACCACCAAAGGTACCATCACCGATATGGACGGATCCTTTAAGTTGACCGGCATTTCTGAGGATGCGGTGCTTCAGGTGTCTTTTATTGGTTTTAAGAGCCAAGAGGTGTCCATAGGAGGAAAGAGTCAATTGGATATCGTATTGGAAGAGGATACGCAAGGCTTGGACGAAGTAGTGGTGACAGGGTATACCACTCAAAAAAGGGAAAACCTTACAGGCTCAGTAGCTATAGTGGATGGGGATAAGTTGCAGGACATCACTTCTCCCAATGTCGGTAATATGCTACAGGGCAAGCTGGCCGGGGTAGATGTGAGTGCTTCATCTGGAGCGCCCGGAGCACTTCCCGATATTAGGATAAGGGGTAAAAACTCCATTCGGTCTTCGGTAAACCCAATTTGGGTAGTGGACGGTGTGATTTGGCATGGCACCCCAAATATCAATCCTGCTGACATCAAAAGTATTTCTGTTTTGAAAGATGCCGCATCCGCAGCACTCTATGGATCAAGAGGTGCAAATGGGGTCGTGGTAGTGACTACCAAAACCGCCCAGGGAGCCAATACGAGCTCTGTTAATGTAAGTGCAAAAACAGGGGTGGCAATGTTTAATACTGGCGGATTTGAGGTCTCCAATAGCAGGGGGATGTATGATCTATGGGGGCAGTTTCCTAATACGGACGCCATTCCAGGTTATTACACTGAAGAACTCCTGAATACCGATACTGATTGGCTGGATATCGGGACACAAGCCGGTATTGTGCAAGACTACAACCTGAGCTATACGGGGACTTCCGAAAAGACCCGGATCTTTGCTACAGGAAATTATTATAAAGAAGAAGGTTCGGTAAAAGGCTATGATTATGAGAGAATGACCGGTAGGGTGAACTTGGAATATGATATTTCACCAAAGCTTACCATCAAACCAAAACTGGCCGCTACTTATATCAAAACTGAGGACAGGGAGCATAGTATCTATGACATGTACCGTAACCTTCCTTGGGACAATCCCTATGGAGAAGATGGTGAACCAGTGAATCCTCAAGAAGGAGACGTCACCTGGTACGGAAGGGATAACAGCAATTACCTGTACGACCTTCAATGGAATTACTCTACTGGAGATACGGTCAATGTAATGGCCAATGTGGACCTTCAATACGATATTACCGAAAACTTGTCCTTTATCTCCACCAATAATATTACCTATTATGAAGGAGAGTCGTTTACCTACACCGACCCAAGGTCAAATAGTGGGCTGGCGGACAATGGGCGCTTGTACAATGCGATCGGGAAAAGAACGACGCGTTTTACCAACCAGATGTTGTCTTACAACAAGGCCATCGACGATCATACCATTAGCGCTTTGGTAGCCTATGAGTATAATGATTATGTCTATAATAGTCTGAGCGCTACAGGTAAAGGCATTGTTCCCGGAGCGTCTATTATCGGTAGTACTTCAGAACCCACGACGATAGGTGGTACTAAAAATGATTATGCATTCCAGTCTTATCTCTTCAATGCCAACTACGGCTACAAAGGCAAGTACAATGCCCAAGTATCCTTCAGGCGTGATGGGGCCTCGCGTTTCGGGGAAAATAAGAAGTACGGTAATTTCTTTGCCATTAGTGGATCGTGGAATATCAGCAGAGAGGACTTCTTCAACAGCCAAGCATTTGATTATTTAAGGCTAAAAGCATCTTACGGTGGTGTAGGAAATACACCCAACTCTCTGTATCCGCAATATGAGCTCTACTCTCTGGATGCCCAGTATAATGGAGATCCAGCAGCCATTGCTTCCACTTTGGGAAATGATGATTTGACTTGGGAAAAGACCTATGACACCAATATTGGGGTGGAATTTGGCCTTTGGAGTAGATTGACCGGTGTCTTGGAAGTATATAACAAAAGCACCAGTGGACTGCTCCATTTTGTGCCACTTCCTGATGTGTCAGGATATACAGGGTATTTTGACAATATCGGTGGTGTAAGAAACAGAGGAATCGAATTCTCCTTGGGAGCAGATGTGCTCAGCAATGCTTCCGGTTTCAACTGGCACTTGGATTTTAATATTGGTAAAAATGACAATGAGATCACCGAGCTGTATGGAGGAAAGAGCCAGATTTCAGGAAATACCATTATTGAGGAAGGTGAAAACATCGATACTTGGTACATGAGAAAGTGGGCCGGTGTGAATCCAGAAGATGGCACGCCGCAATGGGAGCAGGTAGACCCAGCTACTGGGGAGACTGTGGTCACAGGGGCTTATTCTGCGGCTACGCTACAAAAAGTAGGTACTTCCACTCCGGATTTCTTCGGTGGACTTAGCTCTAGCATGGAATACAAAGGGGTGTATCTAAATGCTACCTTTGCCTATTCTGAAGGAGCGATGGTGTACCAAGCTGCCCGAGAGCTTTTTGACAGTGATGGGGCATATCCCACTTATAATTTCATGAGCCTGCAGGACGGCTGGTCCAGATGGTCTCCGGACAATCCAAATGCAACGCACCCACAGCCTATTTATGGAGGGAACAACAACGCCCACAAACCCTCTTCCCGTTATTTGGAAGATGCCAGTTATCTGAGAATGCGAAATGTGACCTTAGGGTATACCATTCCTGGACGCATCACTGATGCATGGAAAATCGGTAGCCTCAGCGCTTATTTGTCAGCTGATAACTTGATCACGATCACTGATTATTCAGGGTTGGATCCTGAAGCAGCTGTGAATGGGGATGGGTTTTCTCCTTATCCACTGCCCAAAAGGCTGACCTTCGGTGTGAATCTTTCTTTCTGATTTAAAAAGTTACGAAATTATGAAATACCTAAATAGAAAATATTGGATTGGGCTGGCTATGCTGACCTTGTCCGCTTGTGATATAGATAGGAGTCCCTACGACTCCATTACCTCCGATGACTTGGCCAATTCCGAAACCAGTGCCCAATCAGTGACACTAGGGAATTATAGCCGGATGAAAGATTGGAGTGACAATTGGCACCGTCTTTTCGAGTACCCTTCGGATAATGTGGCGCTTAGTGGCACGACGACAGACCCATTGTTTTTTACCTATAATTATCAGCGGATCCCCAATGGTTATCGGGTGGAGGGCTTTTGGAGAAGCTCTTACCAGATTATTGTGGGGACCAATAAGGTGATCGAAGCGGTAGAAGAAGGAGGCACTGATGCCGATGATCAGTTGTTGGCAGAGAACTACTACATCCGTGCGCTGATGCATTATCAGTTGGTGAATATCCTTGGACGTCCTTATGCGCAAGGTAGGGACAATGAAGGGGTGCCGTTAAAACTGGATGGTGATCCTGAGAATATCCCGGTGAGATCCACTGTAGGTGAAGTCTATGATCAAGTAGAAGCTGACTTGTTGCGCGCTGCTTCCCTTTTTACAGAGGATAAATCCAACGTGTATGCCAGCCAAGAAGCAGCATGGGCATTGCTTTCAAGACTTTACCTGTACATGGAAGATAATTCCAAAGCCATTGAATATGCTGATAAGGTGATAGAATCAGGGAAGTTCAGCTTGGTGGATACCGACCGGTTGGCGGATTATACCAAAATGGCTCCAGAGTCTAATTCTGAAACTATTTTCGCCATCAAATTTATCCCTGATGCCGATTATGCCAGCAACGGCTGGTACACGGTGGGCTCACTGTATGCCAATATCCAAGGTACTGGCTGGGGGAGATGTACGCTTCCAGGAGGTACTTGGAAATGGTCAGGGAATATCCAGAAGATCAGCGGTATAATTCTATCAAACCTGTGGTAGTGGATGAGAGCATTACTTGGGCGTTGTATGTGGATGATAGCTATTCTTACAAATGGAAAGAAGTGACGGCATCGGGGGATGATTATGTGTATACAGAAGATGGGCAACAAAAAACGCTTCAAAAAGAAAGCGATGGACACGGCGGATACCATTATTTCATTCAGACCGAGGAAGGGAGTAAGCGCGTCTTGATCGATAATAAGCTGGATGTCAGAAACGGGTTCCCTAAATACTATGTGTTGAAGTGTTCTGGGCAAGAAGACCAAGTGCATTTGTGGTCTCCTGTAATCTCCAGATTGGCAGAGATGTACCTAAACAGGGCCGAAGCCAATGCCAAATTAGGAAATGATGTTTTGGCATTGGAGGATGTGAATATGATCCGGTCCAGAGCAGGTATTCCAGATATTGGCTTGCATACGATGGCAAACCTGGGAGACAAGTCTGTATTGGACGTGGTGTTGGAAGAGCGCCAGTTGGAGCTGGCCTATGAAGGACACAGAAAGGTGGATGTCTTCAGAAACGGCAGAACGATGAATAGGGAATACCCTGGCACTCACTTATCCGGGAATAGTCCAATCTATACTATTCCAGCCAATGATAATGCAGTGGTGGAGTACCTCCCAGAAGGGCAATTGCTCATTCATGAAGGATTGACGCAGAATCCTTGATATACTAGCTACTTAGTAATAATACAAAAAAAAGCCACTCGCAACTGCGAGTGGCTTTTTTTGTGCTCACCTGTTTCAGTGTTTTTTTTTAGGGCTTTTGGATGAGAGATGGTAGGCTTGATTTTTTGCCCAGTATGACAAGAAATAGGTGAATCATGGCAAATTTTTGTCATGGCATGTCATATAAATATATTTAATAATAATTGATTTTTTTGTGTTTAACTTTGATGAGTGTGTTAGGGGATGTACACCTTTTATGTGTGTTTTACTGTTTTAAAAAACTGTTTTTGTGACGATTTTTAATGTAAAATAATGTTTTATGGAGTTTCATGGAATAATATCGTCATTTTAAAAACACAGTAAAGTGTATTTGAATAATCATATATAAAATTGGTAAAATATACATTGTTGGTTGAGCGGAAAGGCGTAGAGCAAAGTGCTCTCCTAATCATGAATATAGAAACATAGGACCTTTACAATTATTAAATGAGTTTAATTTATGGCATCTATTTTTACCAAACCAATAACGTGTAGGGACGTTTCGGTTTTACTACTCTTACTTCTGTTTTCCTATCAAACTTCGTATGGACAGGGGACAAAGGAGCTGGCGGATGAGGTGACTTTTTCAAGTCCCAACGTGCCGGCTGGGCTCCTTGATTTCCCGCCTTATGATAAGGAAACAGTAGAGACTCCCCAAAATGCAACGGTGGATGATGAGGCCTTTGCTCGTCTTTTGGCCAGCCCAGGACTTATTGCTGGCCTAGGAGCCTATCATGGAGAGCTGGAATTAAAATATCCATCGATCTTGCCTGCCAATACCACAACGTATATTAGAGTGGACGGAAGCAATGGGCTTTTCAATTTGTTGCTAGGAGGTAGCCTCGGTGAGCTTTTAGGAGATGTGTTAAGTCTGGTAGCACTGGGTGAGCAGGAGTTCACTGTCATTGCGCGTAATGGCAGTGATGAAGTGTATTCCAGAAGCACTACTCAGGGGTTCGACACAGATCGTGCGCGAGTGGTCACTGGAGCTGATGGCAACTTCTATATTGCCATTACCCCAGATGGAGAATATGATCGGGTGTTTATAGAAAATGGTTCATTGTCATTACTTGGTTTAGGTGATGAGGTGAACCTTGATGTATATAACGCTTTTAATTATGAGTCTGCCAGCATTTGTGGCAATCCCATCGGGACTTCATATGATGTCAGTGGGGTAAACCTCGACCTGTTAAACCTGGGCGGCTCTGCAGCGGATAACCTGCATTACGCCATTGATGGTGACGAAAGTACCTATACGTCCCTCAGTCCGGGTGTGTTGAGTGTTGCGGGGGTATTGGAGCAGCATTTTTACTTTGATGGATTGGGCAAAGATACCGATGAAGTAATGGTGACATTCAGCGCCGACCCGGATGTGTTGGATGTTAATTTACTTGGGAATATTGAGCTGGTAGCCTACAATGGTGATACAGAGGTGGGGCGTCAGGATTTGGAAAATTTAGGTAGCGACTTGTTGGGCATTGCACAGTTGGACCTGCTGGGGTTATTGGCAGATGGGGAGGCCGTTACCTTTACGATGACGCCAGGGGCTGCTTTTGACCGATTTGAAATAGAGGTCAGCACCTTGCTGGATCTGGGGACTTCTCAGAGTTTAAGAGTGCACGAAGTAAGCCGTACCCCGGGGCGCCCAGTGATCGATGGCGTGGACGATGAGCAAAATATGTTGGTCTGTGCCGGTGAAGAGGTGACGCTGAATGCGACAGTGGCCAGCGGAGACCAAGTAAAATGGTACGATGCCCCTATTGGTGGCAATTTACTGCATACTGGTGCGAGCTTTAATATTGGCGAAGTAGGCGGTAAGTCTACCTATTATGCGTCGACTGTACGGCCAGGCTGTGCGGAAGAATCCATTCGTGTACCCGCTACAGTAGATATCAATAAGAATCCATTGATTTCATTAAACGGTTCTGCGGTTTATAACATCGCCGTAGGCGAATCCTTTATCCTTCCCGGCGCGACAGCGACCAATGAGGATGGATCTGATGTAGCCGTTACGTGGGCCGCCTTGGATGGGGCGCCATTTACCGCTCCGAACATTGCCGGACAATTTACCCAAGGCGGCAGGTATGTATATCGCGTATCCGCGACCGGTGCGGAATGCACCAATTTTGTGGATGTGGTAGTGAACGTATTTGACCCTGACGGATGTCCTCCTGTTTACAATAGGAGGTACGCTACGAGTGCAGAGGATTTTACCACCAGTAGCCTGCTGGGCTTACAGCTAGGCTCGGTGACCAATACCGAGTCGGCTGCGGGAAATGACATGCAGGATTACTCCGAGCTATTGGAGACAGTGGGCACTAGTCTGCTGGGACTGACAGGAGAGACCTCCCAAACTGTTCGCTGGAATACCATGGTGCCTGCTGGTACGCCGGTTTCCATCAAGCTGGGAAGGGAATATGGTGCAGCCGGAGTGGCCGGAGGAATTTATGTCCAGGCGGTCGATGGTGACCCGGTGAACGGAGATGAGCTTTTGGGCATTCGCCAAGTCGCTGATGCCAACCTTGTATCTGCTGTAAATGGCATCAATGAATTTGTCTATACATTTATTCCTGTGGACGCCAATGGCGTTCCGGTGCCTTATAATGCCGTAAAAATCTCCTTGGCCTCCTTGCTAAATGCTGTTCAGCAGGTGAGGGTGTATGGGGCCTATTATCATGAAACCAGCACTACTCTGGAGAGTTGCACTTTTGGAGCGCTGGACTATTTGACGGGATTTGAAGCTATTATTGGTGGGTTGGATGTGGCCAGTGGCTTGACTTCTGTGACTGATCCAGGTTTAGCTTTTGACAATGATGAAAGCACTTATGCGGTGATGAACAATGCCGTCGGTGCCAATGTCAGCACCAAGTTGGATGTAACCTTTGCTGCTCCGGCGATCGCAGGCGACTCCGTATTTATAAAAGTTGGTGGAGCGACAGGATTGTTGGATTTGACCTTGTTGGAAGGATATACCATTCAGCGATACCTGGGCAATCAGGAAGTGGGTGAGCCTTTGGATGTGGGATCAAGTCTTCTTGAACTGCGCTTGCTGGAAGGAGGTGCCGAACAGGCATTGACATTTATCAACGACACGCCTTTTGACAGGATTAAGATCCTGACAGGTGGAGTGGTAGAGGCCATCGATAACCTTCGTGTATATGAAATAAAACTCATCCCGCTTAGTGAGTTGGATGGGGAGCAGCACGATGATGCCACAGGTACGGATTATATGGAGATTTGTCCAGGAGATATCATCGAATTACCGGATGCCAGTTGTGACCAAATCAAATTCTTTACTGACGAGACCGGAGATACAGAAATTACGACAGACGAAATAGCCGCTTGGGCACCAGGTACCGTACAGACCGTCTATTTGCAAGTGGTACGATTTGGCTGTGAAGATGGCATTGACAGAAGGCCGATAGAAATCCGAGTGAAAGAATCTTCAGGTGATCTTTTAGAGAATATCTTGGTCAATGGCATAGATGCAGGTGCATTTTGTCCTTCTTCTGGCCCTGTTACCTTGGAAGCTGGCCTGATTTCAGGTGCACCATCCGGTGTGGCTTATCAGTGGTTTGTTGACAATGCCGGTACCCCTGAGCCACTTTCTGGAGAGACCAATGCCACTTTAGAACTGTCAGGTCTTACTGCTGGAGAGCATACTTATTATTTATCACTTTCGGCGGATGGTTTCTGTACACCAGCTCCTATTCCGGTAGATTTTACCATCAATAGAAATGCTACAGAGGACGACATCCATATCGACGACCTCACACAATGTGTAGGTGTGCCAGCGATGCTGTCCCCCTCCAGCGATATTGCCAACCCTGTCTTTACGTGGTATTACGACGCTGCCAAAACCACCCCTATCACAGATGGGGACACGGATGGCGGTGTGTCTTACGCCATTAATGCTGATGGTGAGCTGACTATCACAGGAATAGCGGACGGTTCTAGCGAAGTAGTTTATGTGACTGTTACGGGTGATGAGGTTTGTGAAAATATAGAAGGCAAGGAAGTGACCGTTACCGTATCCGATGACCTTCCTGCGCCTACGTTTACCACGGCGGATGTGAGGCTGTGTGGAACAGGACAAGACGCCGTATTTGAGGTGACCAACTCGGCAGGAGGGTTTACTTATACAGTATATGACGCTGAGACTGGAGGTACGGAAGTAACTGCAGGAGTGAGTATCGCAGATAATATCATTACCATTAGCAATGTGACTGCTGATGCGTCCTATTGGGTGGCTGTAAATGGTGCAGGAGGCTGTATCGGTACCGTCAGAAGTGAGATCAGTGTTGCTGTTCTTCCGATTGCCAATGAAGCTGACCTGGAAGTGATCGGTGCCCCGATTTGTGAAGGGGAAACAACCACTTTGTCAGCATCAAGTGCTACGGTGACCAATCCGATTTTTAGATGGTACAGTGATGCTGACCTGACCAATTTGATTTTTGAAGGCTTTGACTACGAAGTTTCGCCTTCTTCGACTACCACTTATTATGTGACCGTCCAGGGAGATGGCATTTGCGAAAACCTTCCTGGAACAGCCGATGCGGCTACCTTGACGGTAAATGAAGTACCGGATGTACCGGGTGTTTCCGGTGATGTAAGGATTTCGGAAGGCTTCGGTACGATGCTCAGTGCATCAGTAGGAGATACTACTCCGGCGGATGTACAAATCGTTTGGTACGATGAAACAGGAAATGAATTGGCCACTGGGGCCTCATACAACACAGGACCTTTGAACCAAGGAACCTATACCTACTATGCGCAAGCCCGCAATACCGTTTCCGGCTGTACATCAGCGGGCAGAGGAGAAGTGACCGTCACCGTAGGGCCTCCCAATCCAATTGAAGATTGTACGATAGCCAATGCTCAGACCAATGGTACCGATCCAGTATGTGTGCTTTGCTCGGTAGAAGATCCCGATAATGCGGTGGACGGTAACCTCAACACCTTTGCTAGGTTTGTAGCACCAGCTTCTGTGTCCGGTGGTGTTTGGCAAGAGCTTAAATTTCCATCCAATGGCACTGCAGGCGATACCATCACCGTGACCATTGGCAGTGGAGGATCATTGATCGATCTTGACTTGCTGAGCGGGTTGCAGTTTGAAACATATAACGGGCTTACGTCCAATAGTGACGGTGGAGCAGTGGATGATAATACCATTGATTTAAGACTTTTGGATGGTCAAGATGACAAGGCGGAGATCGTGTTTGTGGCTGGAGGTGATTTTGACCGTGTCCGTATTAGCTATATGCCACTGGCTGGTGTCCTGAGCAGTGGATGGAGAGTATATCAGGCGCAGATCAATTATACCTTACCCACCGCCATCAGTACTGGCGTCGAAGTATGCGCTGGAGACATGGCCACATTGTCTGCTACAGCAAGCGATGGGACCACCTTGAGATGGTATGATGCAGCTACTGGCGGCACCATGCTCGCAGAGGGGAGTTCCTTCACTACCGGGGCGTTGATGACCCCGGGGACAGTTACCTACTATTTGGCTGTAGTGAAAGGCACATGTGAAGATCCCGACAGGACCCCTGTGGAGGTGGCGGTGAAACCAAGCCCTACAGCTGCAGATATAGCAGTATCAGGAAATGAGAATCCTGTTTGTGCTGACGTGCCCGTGGTATTGACGCCTTCAGTGGCCGCTGGCAGCACACTAGTGACTGGTGCGGGTGCCTTTAGCTGGTACTTGGATGCTGCCCGCACTATGCCTATCAGTGATGGTGATGTGGATGGAGGCATTAGCTATGCTATTGACGCCAATGGTGTGCTGACCATTACGGGCCTAAGTGGCGCCGATAGTCCTTACCGTTATTACGTAAGCGTAGTGGGAGATAATGGATGTGAAAATGCCCCCGATAGGCTTAAAGAAGTACCTGTTGAAATCAACCGCAACGCAACTGATGCTGATATTGGGCTAGCTGATGAAATCACCCAATGCGTGGGCTCTCCTGTGACATTGACGCCAAGTACCGGTATAGCAGACCCTGTATTCAGTTGGTATTTGGATGAAGCCAAGACGGTGCCGATAAATGATGGTGACACCGATGGAAGCGTGACCTATAGCATAGCTCCTAGTGGAGCCTTGACGATCGAAGGCATTGCCGCGAACAGCAGTAAGATGTTTTATGTCTCCGTAAGTGGAAGGGACGTTTGTGAGAATATTACCGGAAAAGGGGTCAATGTAAGCACCTCCAATACACTCGACAAGCCAGTCCTCAACATGGCTGACATGGTGGTGTGCGGGACAGGCAATGACGCGACCTTTGAAGTGACCAATTCCGCTGGTGGATTGACATATAAACTATTTGATGCAGAAACGGGTGGAAATGAAGTAACGGATGGAGTGACTATCGCCAATAATATCATCACCCTAGAGAGTGTCAATGCGGATGCTACTTACTGGGTAGAGGTCGCCGGTACTTCAGGGTGTGTGGGCGCTAGCCGGACACGAGTTACACTGACAGTCAATCAAACTGGCTCTGCTGCTGATATAGAAGCCGCTGGAGGAGCAATCTGTTCGGGGGGTAGCTTTACACTTTCTGCGAGTAGCACCATCAGCAATGCTACTTTCAGATGGTACACAGATGCCGCGCTTACCAACCAGGTTACAGAAAGGGACGTCTCTCCAACGAACACCACAACTTACTATGTCACTGTGGAAGGGGATAATGTGTGCGAAAACCTACCAGGTGAGTCAAAAGCTGTAACGGTAACGGTCAATAGAATCGGTACTTCTTCTGATATACAGGCTACTGGTGCTACTATTTGTGCAGGAGGAAGCCATATGTTAAGTGCTTCCAGTACTATTGAAAATGCCGTATTTAATTGGTATGCAGACCAAGAACTTACAGAGAAAATTGCTAGCTCAGAGGTCAGCCCAGCTGAAACGACCACTTACTACGTGACGGTGACCGGAGATGGGGTTTGTGAAAATCGGCCGGGTACTGCCAAGGCAGTAACGGTGATGGTAAATAGAAATGCAACACCAGACGATATAGATGCCGATGGTGGGGCAGTTTGTCCAGGGGAGAGCATTACCCTAAGTGCAAGCAGTAATGTAGCTAACTCTGTATTTACCTGGTATACCGACGCCGCGTTGACGACAGTGCTTACAGATGTGGAGGTAATGCCTACAGCGACCACTACCTATTATGTGACCGTCAGCGGTGATGGTGTATGCGAGAATGTCTCCGGTAATGCCAAGGAAGTCACCGTGTCTGTAAATTCGGTGCCTGCACCTACCGCGGACAGTGAAGTACAATCCTTCTGCGGTGCCGGCGGAGGGACTATAGCTGACCTACAGGTGAATGAAGCAAGTATTGTTTGGTATGACGCCGCCACTGGCGGAAACCAATTGGATCCATCTGAAACACTCGTGGAAGGAATGACTTATTATGCCGCTCGGGTGGATGTCAATACGGGTTGTGAAAGTGTCGATAGGCTGGCCATCATGGTAGCAGATTGTGCCCACTTGGAAGTAACTAAAACAGCAGAGCTACCAACGGTTGTGGTCGGTCAAATGTTTGATTACACCATCGCCATTACGAACTCCGGTGTAGTACCGGCCCAAAATGTGGTGGTGACCGATGAGGTACCTGTTGAGCTGCAAGTTTTGGAAGCTTCTCATGATGGCGCCGTTTCAGGCAACAATGTCACTTGGACAATTGCTGAAATTGGAGCGGGTGAGACCTTGGAGTTGACACTTGGCGTGATGGCACTGACCGAAAGCCAAGGAGTGGTGAACAGTGTCACCGCGGACAGTGATAATGCGGATCCAGATGATGACGACTCTGATCCTACCACCATCCTAAGCGATGATATAGACTTGGCGATGAACAAGACAGTGTCCGCACCAGTGATAGAGATCGGCCAGGAATTTACTTATATCCTGACAGTGACCAATCAAACAGCAACACCGGCACTGAACGTGACCGTGACGGATTACATGCCGGCTCAAGTGAGGTATTTAGGTTCCAATGCTCCGGCGGATATTGTCGAAAACTACGATGCTACTTCTGGAGAATTGACCTTCACTATCCCTGAAATACCAGGTGAGACAGTAGTAGAAATCACCCTTCGTGTAGAGGCGCAGGATAGGGGCTTGGTGACTAACTCCGCAGCAGTGGAGACTGCTGATCAGGTGGATCGATTCGAGGGTGATAATACCGCTACTATTAATCACGATCAGCTGGAAGTCACCATACCTAATGTGTTCTCTCCAAATGGTGACGGTATCAATGACACTTGGGAGATCGAAGGGCTGACAGAACTGTATCCTGAAAATGAAATCATCGTGGTCAACCGATGGGGCGGGGAAGTGTTCAAGACTTCCAATTACCAAAATGATTGGGATGGCGGCTCCTTGGATGAAGGCACCTACTATTACAGGGTGATCATCAGGGACGGAGATACAGGAAGAGAAACCGAGTTTACTGGATACGTAACCATTTTAAGATAAAGAATCGATGAAAAGCTTAAAATACATCTTGATCGTAGCGGGGATAATTTTTACTTGCATGGATGCGAAAGCACAGCAGGCTCCCGTTTTCAGTCAATACATGTTTAACCCCTTGTTCTTGAACCCGGCCTATGCCGGGTACAAGCAACAGATTTACCTTCAGAGTTATTACAGGAGACAATGGACAAGTGTGCCGGGGAGCCCGGAGACATTTGCCATCTCCGGTGATGGATTGATTACCGATACCAATGTCGGGATCGGTGGCCACATAATGGTGGATCGTTTGGGCGCACAGAAAACCACTGGCGGATATGCCAATGCAGCCTATCACCTAAGGGTTTCCAATGAAGGTTATTTGAGCTTTGGGCTTGGTGCCGGACTGGTGAATACCAGTTTGGATGGCTCAATGCTGAATCCGATGGACCCCTCAGATCCGTCGGTGTCCGGTGGTAACGAAAGGGTCCTTTATCCTGATCTTAGGGCAGGCTTATTTTACTATAACCCAAAATTCTATGCTGGGCTATCAGCAGACAACTTGTTTTCCTCCAGCTTTAATTTTGACAATGGAGCCGTGCTGGTGCAGCCGTCCTCAAACATGTACCTGACAGCAGGTACTATCATAGATGTGTCCTATAATGTGGCCATAAAACCGTCGATCCTGTATGCAGAGGATTTTAACGGGCCTTCAAGGTTGGACTTGAATGCGTTTGTGCTACTGGGCGAAAAACTGTGGGTAGGTGCTTCATATAGGACATCGGTAAACCTTAAGGGAGAGGAGTTTCAGGGGGAAACCAAACGGCCGGTGTCTGTGGTGGGCTTATTGGAGTTTTATGTAAATGACCGCCTCAGGATTGGATATGCCTATGATCACAATGTATCAGGATTCAGCACCAAGGCTTTCTCTACACATGATTTCTCAGTGGGGTATTTGTTCCCGCCAAAACGCGTGAAATTAGTTTCTCCAAGATATTTTTAATTCCAATATATGATGAAAAGAACTACCTACTATTTTCTTACGGTATTGATATTGGCAGGGGTCTGTTCATGTTCCAGTTTGAAAAACAGGGACCTGATCAAAGGCGACCAGCAGTATGAGATGCTTAACTATGCCGTGGCAGTAAATCACTACAGAATAGCCTGGGAAAGAACAGAACTGCCGGAAGTAGCAAGAGGGTTGGCAAGATCCTATTTTGAGATGAGGGAGTTTGACCTTGCCGAATCATGGTATGCAAGGCTGGACAGGGAAGATCAGCTTTCTAACCAGGACAGGCTTGATTTTGCCAAGGCGCTGATTGCCAATTCTAAGTTTGATGAAGCGCAAAAACAGCTGATCAAGTACAACCGCTCCGAAGCTGCCGAAGTAAGCCAAGAGGAAATCAATAATTTGCTCGAGACGGTAAAAGAGGCCAAAACACTGCTTAATGCCTCCAAGGATGTACGAATCACCAACCTACAGGGTGTAAATTCTTCTTTTGCTGATTTTGGCGCATTTATCAAGGATAGTACTTTGGTTTTTGTCAGCGATCGTATGGACCAAGATCCCGATAAGATGAAAGTGGATCAGTACAATGCCCTGAGGAGTGATATTTATGGATGGACTGGAAATGGCTATTTGAACGTCTATGAAGCCACGGGCGACTGGGACAAGTACGATGTGGATACTGTCTTGATGCTAGATGAGTATAAGAGTGACCACCACAGTGGACCGGTATATGAGACTGAAAAGATGGTGTTCTGGGTAAAAGCCGGTAAGCCTGGCGATAAGAAAAAGGGCGATAATGTAAACAAAAAGAACTATACACTCTACCCTCAGGTGTTTTATAAAATGAAAAGAGATACCGTTTGGGGAGAGCTCAAAGGGTTACCATTCAATAATCCCTACGAGTATTCGGTGAGTGATCCGTTTTGGGATGAGAAAGAAGAGCGACTCTATTTTTCATCAGATAAGCCAGGGGGCTATGGTAAGGCAGATATCTATTATAGCAAGTTTATGGGAGAGGATAAATGGTCCGAGCCGATTAACCTAGGAGATGAAATCAATACGTTTGGAGATGAGCGGACGCCATTTGTGGATAATAAAGGACAACTTTATTTTTCCTCGGATAGTAGAAAAGGGCTCGGCGGATTGGATGTTTTTATGAGCAAGCCAAAGGGAAATAATTGGCAAAAACCAACAAACCTAGGAGCCCCAATTAACTCCACCCGTGATGATTTTGCTTATTTTATCAACCCCGAGATTCCTGACAGAGGGGTGCTCTCTTCTGACCGCCAAGGTGGTGAAGGATGGGATGATGTGTACGCCTTTGTGCTGGACATAAACTCTAAGATTTTCCTGAGTGGTACCGTGAAGGACAAGGAATCCCTTCTGCCACTTCCCAATGCCGTGGTCGTGCTGTCCGACAGAAGTACGGGTACTGAATTTACCTACGTTACTGACGAAAAAGGGGAATATAGCTTCCAGCTGAATGAAGAGACCGTTTACGATATCGAAGGTAAAAAGACCGATTACATTACCGCCGAGATCACGGGATTGAGCACCGAAGGGATCAGGTTGTTTGCCGATAGCACCATTGTCAGGGATCTTTACCTTGATAAAATCGAGATTGGCAAAACCATCGAGTTGGAGAATATCTATTATGATTTTGACAAATGGGAGATCCGACCGGATGCAGCATTGGAGCTTGATAAATTGGTCAAAATCCTAGAGGACAATCCAACGATGAAAATTGAGCTGAATTCCCATACAGATAGCCGCGGATCAGATTCCTATAACCAGACACTTTCTGAAAAACGTGCCCAGTCAGCAGTGGATTACATCATCTCAAAAGGTGTGTCCAGGGTGAGAATTGAGGCAAAAGGCTATGGAGAGTCCAGGTTGCTAAACGACTGTGACGATGGGGTGGAATGTACCGATGAGCAACACCAAGATAATCGTCGTACTGAATTTACGATTGTGGATTATTAAGGAGAGAAGTTTTTTCTAAGTAACACTTTGCCCTAGGAGGGATGAGTTCGGTAGTAGTTAATAATACCCTTCACGTTAATTTTTTAGGTGTCAAGACTGTCCGTTGGGCGGTCTTGGCCTTTTTATGTGTGTTTTTTATCCTGCCTACTCAAGTCAAGGGACAGAAGGTGTATGCGGATAATTATATAGGTAAAAGCGGTAACGTTCCTAGTAGTATTATTGACGCTTTATTTCCCCCGTATAATAAACTGACTGCGATAAATGGAGGTGAAGCTGCCTTGGGAGGTGACGAGCAATATGCGAGGTTACTATCTAGCGCAGGTCTTATTGTTGATATAGGTGCATATAAGGGGTATGTTGAGATCCAATATGATGAGATTGTCCCCGCCAATACACCAACTTATATCAGAGTGAATGGCGATGCGGGATTACTTGAACAATTATTAGGAGGGACGCTAGGTGAGCTTTTGAGTGGGGTGGCCGGCAGCATCCTGGGAAAGCAAATAATCAAAGTAGAAGCAAAAAATTCAAATGGGAATGTGTTATTTGACCGAAGTACACTTGGAGGACTGGGGGCTGATGACCTTAAAATGGTCAAAGATAGAAATGGTAATTACCACTTAAAGTTTACCCCAAACGTGCCTTATCAAAGGCTAAAAATTACCAACCTGACTACTGCTTTAGCTGGTCTTGGGGTTGAATTTTATCTTGATGTGTATGAAGCTTTTTATTTTGGTAATGAATGCAATTATGCTCCCGAATTTATCTCTTACTATGGAAGTGGAATTAATTTAGACGCGTTAAATCTAGGCGGAGGGATCGTGGAGCATCCTGAAAATGCCATTGATGATGATCCCTCCACAGCGTCTTCAGTGAGTCCTGGCTTATTGAACGTTCTAGGAAGTTCCACGCAGCAATTTTACTTCACACAAGCCTCTGCCCCTACAGATGAGGTGATGGTGACATTGAGTGGAGACCCTTCTCTAGTGAATATAGAATTGTTGAGTAATGTTTCCTTTAAAGCTTTTAATGGAGATTTGCAGGTATTTGAGCAAGATTTGGGAGCCTTGTCAGCAGAACTGTTGGGCTTGATCAAGCTGGACCTGCTGGGGCTTCTTGGGGAGGGAGAGGCGGCGACTTTCCCAGTTTCGCCGGGTGTTCCATTTGATCGGTTTGAGATCAGTGTAGGCTCTTTTTTGGATGTCGATGTGGGCGAAGCCCTGAATGTCCACGAGGTGGAACGCACTGTCGGCATGCCCGATTTTGGAGGGGTGACAGGTAATAATTATTCCATTTGTGAAGGACAGTCCCTGAGTGTATCACCGCAGAGCTATGGAGGAGCCTCTCTCCGCTGGTATGAAGCACAAGAAGGAGGTACTCCCATTGGTACCACCGAAAGCTTGGATATCGATGAAGTGACAGAAGATAAAACCTATTACGTATCCAGCGTAGACGAATGCAGCGGCTTGGAAGTAGCGTCCGCTAGGGTAGCAGTGGAAGTGGATGCATTGGCTGTGCCCGAAGAAGAGGATTATGAGGCACTTCCCAGTCAGGCGACCTATGGTGAAGGGGAAGTGGTGGTGTTGGAGCCCAATTTAGAATCGAGTGCTGGTATAGAGGATCCACAATTTAACTGGTCAATGGCACCAGATGGAGTGCCTGCCATTACAGATGAATGGGTAGTGGATAAGGGTGATCACACTGTGACTTACCGCTTACGACCCGATGGAGCGTTGGAGATCGAAGGGCTTCAGCCGGAAGATGAAATCGATGAAGTCTACTTGGTCCTGCAAAATGGTGATACGGGCTGTAAGGCCATTGAAGCAGTGGAGCAGGTGTTTGTCATCCTGCCCATCAGTGGGATGCGATTTGAGGGATATGCGAAAGGGGACGGGAATTATTTGAATTGGGAGTTTAGTGCCCGGACACCACTGATGCAGCTGATTGTCCAACGCGCTGGTCCAGAACTCCAATGGTACGAAATAGGAGATTTATCCCTGTCAGGTGATCATATTTATGGAGGTGTATTTGATTTTATGGATGAAACTCCTGTTGCTGGAGTGAATTTCTATAGGATCAAAACAGTACCGTTTGACGGTAAGGAAGGGTATTCAGCGGTAATCCGGTTGGATCGCGAGAGTAAAAGTCACCAGGTATTTAGTATTTTTCCAAATCCCGTAGTAGATACCCCTGTATTGAGAAACCATACTTCGAAAGAGTTTAATCATATTACCGTGCAGGTCATAGGCCAAAATGGAGAGGTGGTGGATGATTTTACGCTAGGCCAGTTGCTGTCGGGAGAAGCTAAGAAGCTCCACGGGGCCAAATCATTGAAGCCAGGGGTTTATGTTTACATGATCTATACCCAAGGACACACCCAGCGAATAAAAGTAATTTGGTAAAGATTAACTTAAAAGGCTGTATTTATCGGGTCACTTGATTTAGTCTGGACAGGATGTTTTGATAGTAATTTCTACCTACGGGAATCGATTGGTCTTTTATGATGATTTCTTTGGAATTAAGGGCGTCGATCTTATCCAGATTGACGATATGGGCCTTGTTGACTTTACAGAAAAGCATGGTTGGTAACTTGTTTAGGACGTCTTTGAGGACGTTTCTTAATGTGTATACGGTGTTGTTTTCTGTACTGATATGGGTATAGGATCCATCTGCCTTGATCCAGTTGATGTCATCGACGGCCACTTTTTTGAGATAGCCCTTGTCCCTGATAAAAATCGAGCCTTTGATTATTTTGTCATGAAAAATGAGTTCCGAAACTTTGTCGGAGTTTTTACTTTCAAAATTACTAATGGCCAAGGTAAGGGTGGTGATTAAAGTGTCCCTGGAAAAAGGCTTGACGATATACCCATCGGGAGAGATTTCTTTTACCCTATTGAGTGTTTCTTTGTCCGTGGAGCTTGTGAAAAAAATAACCGGAATACTGAACTTTTCACGAATGTCATGAGCTATGTCAATGCCGTTGCTGTTGCCTTTTAAATGGATGTCCAGCAATACCGCAGCAGGAGACTTTTCGAATAAGGTGCCTTCAATCTTCTCGTCTGAATCCAAGATACCGCAGACCTCATATCCTTCAGTTTCCAATAGGTCTTTGGTATTATCAGCCAGCTCAATATTGTCCTCTACGATCAGAATCTGTGTTTTCATAGGTTGTCAAACTTGTGATTTGTATGCAAAATATGTCAATAATAAGCAGAATTTTGGTAAAAAAACATAGGTTTTTCGTAAATGTATGGAAATACTTAAAAAGCCTGAATCGGATAGATCTGAGTTGGTAATATAAACCATATTTATGGGTTAAAAATACTGATAACCGTAAAAAATCAACAGAAATAGGTTAATAAATGACCTAATTATGTTACCTTACCTTTGAAAACAGTTCGATATAATCGGTAGGAGGGGAGGGGCGTAATGGTGATAGAATTTATCGTGTGATAGCAAGATTGTAGTGTTTTTTGTTGTAAAGTACCATGTCGATAGCAATCGTCATAAACTTGAAATTATATGTGGGGGAGTTTGTAGGGAGATCAAATGGCCATTGTTTTTGTATACAATGTCGAAGGACTTGAGAGGAATGTGAGGCCGTTTTTGCTATTGTCTGCTTACGTTTGCTATAAGGTGGATTAAGGCTAAGCATGTTTTTGATAGAGATGAAATAGGAGCTTTAGAAGGTTGCTGAGTGATTCGAGCAGGTTCTTCTAAAATTGGAAGATTATAATTTCATTAGCGAGGTATTGGGATAGTAAAAAAACCTTGTATTTTAAGAAGGAAGGGAATGTTGAAAAATTCATGTTCAATAAACACAAATAACCAGAATTTACTTTTTCAAGGAATTTATCATGAAAAAGGAAAGTACCAACGTAATATGTGTTCGTACAAGGAAGGGGTGACCATACTGAATATTTCTAAAGAGATTTTAAGCATACAGCGGTTGTATTCAAGTGGAAGGATATCTGCTGAAAAAGCGTTCCGGGAATTCGAACGAATGCTTTCTGAGATAGCGGGATTTAATTCCATCCTTTTTGGAAAATGTCAAAAAGATCGTGTGGAGACTTTTGTTTGTTTTGATTCTATCAGCAAGCCAAGCTCCGATTTAGTGTACTGGAACATTACCCAAAATTTGGCAAGCAATATAGTGAGAGCGCATATTGATGCGCTCCACCGCGGGGAGGTTGTCGTCTCTAAAGAGACCATCCAGTTGGATGATGCTGATTTTGTGATCGATAACTTTGTGCTGTTTCCGGTTTTTTTAGATGAGGGCCAGGAAGGTTTCTTATTGCTTTTGAATACCGATACCGAGGCTCTTCTGAGGAATGAGGAAGTGGCGCGGCTAATCGCTGATGCATTGGGGGTGGTGTATCTTTCAGAACAGCAAAAGGGGATATCCAATAAAGAAATAGGCCAAACCAAGAAAGAAGAACTTTTGGACATGTTGGTGGAGCATTCTTCTGATGTGATAGCTCTTTTTAATGTGGACTGGAAACCAAATTACCTATCTCCATCAATCGAGCGGGTTTTTGGATTTGATAGAAAGCAGCTGATGACTCCTTCTTTTTTTGAGCAATTTAGAAGTGGTGCCAGAGAATTTAAAAAGGTCGTAGTTAACGGAGTTGAAAAATACCGCTTTAGCCATCATGATGTTGCTGGTGAAAAGATATGGCTGGAATCGGTTTTTGATACTTTGTATAACAGTGAAGGTGATATCCATGGGTATTTTGCCATCATTAGGGATATTTCTGAAGAACTCGAGGGGAATAAGAAGATGAAAGAGACCTTAGAAAAAGAAAAGGCCTTGAATGAAATGAAATCGCAGTTCATTTCCATTACCTCCCATGAGTTCAAGACGCCCCTGTCCACAATCAAGTCGAGTGTTGAGATTTGTAATATAGAGCTGGAGCGGCAGCTTAGCAAGCATCCTTCTGAAGGAAAGTTCAGAAAGCATTTTAATAGGGTGAACAGTGAAGTGGATCGAATGAACTCGTTGCTGGTGAATCTCCTGAATCTCGAAAAAATCAACCAAGGAATCATTCAAGTTACTGTCAAAGACAAGAAGATCAATAGCTATCTTAGGGCTTTTTTGGAGGACTGGGTAGAGCATGATACAGTGGTGTTTGAGTCATCATTGCCGGATGGTTTTTCCTATCCCTTGGATGTGAGTCTTATGAATCAGGTGATGACCAATCTGGTAGAAAATGCCCTTAAATATGGCAGCAGGGATAGGCACGTGATAGTGGGGGCTAGCCAAGATGAAGGCAGGTTGATTTTGACCGTCAAGGATTTTGGGGATGGTATCCCCGTACATGAGCAAGAGCATCTTTTTAAGCCATTCTTTAGAGCGTCAAACTCCAATAAATATGACAAAGGGTCTGGGTTAGGCCTAATGATTACCAAGAAGTTCATTGAACTCCAAAACGGAACGGTCCGCTTTGAATCTGAGGAAGGCGAAGGTACTTGCTTCTACCTGACATTTCCGTTGGCATGATTCGAAGATAAAAAGGAGGAAATACCCTTAACTAAACGGCATTGATTACGGGGCTAACAATAACTTAGCTAGGTTCCCAACGTGTTCTACTGATCCGTATTTACACCTTGGCTTCCGTAAGAATCAAATGCCAGTATCTGATGTGATTTTCTTCTTCAAAATTCAATTTTTTTTTAAACTGGCCTTGTTTGTCCTTTTTCTGAACTAATTTAATGGTTTGTGAAATTAACCTGATTCAAAAAACATGAAAAGATTACTATTGCCCATTTTAGCTATTTGTATCTGCAGTGCCTGCTCCAAGTCCACCCAACAAGCCCATGAGTCTGATGGAACGGGGGATGATATCGTGTCCATTGACCTTAAACAGGGCTGGAAGTCATTATTTAATGGCAAAGATATGAACAACTGGAAGGTGAAGATTTCCAAGCATGAACTCTATGATAACTACGCCAATACCTTCCGGGTGGAAGATGGCATGATGAAGGTACGCTACGATGGTTACGAGGATTTTGACAAACAATATGGCCATATCTTTTATGATCAATCCTTTTCAGCCTATTTACTTCATCTTGAATATCGATTTGTGGGTGAACAAGCACCAGGTGGCGAAGGCTGGGCATTGAGAAACAGCGGGGCAATGCTCCATGGTCAAGCCCCCGAGAGCATGTTGAAGGACCAGGATTTCCCCATTTCCATTGAAGGGCAGCTTCTTGGTGGTGATGGAGAACATGATCGCACGACCAGTAATCTGTGTACCCCAGGGACGAATGTGGTGATGGATGGAGAGCTGTTTACGCCACACTGTGTGAGCTCCACATCTAAGACCTATCACGGGGAGCAATGGGTGTCGGCTGATTTTTTAGTATTGGCAGATTCCGTTGTCCAGCATATCGTAGAAGGGGATACGGTAATGACCTATTACTCTCCTCAGATTGGAGGCGGAAATGTCGACCCTGTTGATCCGGAAGTCAAGCAGGATGGTAAGCTGCTTTCTGAAGGTTATATTTCCTTGCAGAGCGAAAGTCATCCAGTTGATTTCAGAAAGGTCGAGTTGTTTGATTTGGCTCCTTATATGGATGATCAGGCCTCACTTAAGGCCGTTCTTGATGAGCTGAGAAAACGCTAAAGGATCGTTTGGAAAGGAATCCCTCCTTGACCCATCGGGATGATCTTGGGATAGGATAAATTATTTATTGGATTCCTTTCGCTTTTCTTCTGCCTTTTTGTTTTTGGGTTTCTTATAGAAAAACCACCAAAATATGCCCAGGACAATTACCACAAGAGGAAGTACCAAATAAATAATGATGTCCGAAGTGGTACTTAGGTCAATCGGTTTATCTGTTCTTGGGGTTCCTGTGGGGATTTGTGCATAGACATTTTGATAAGCAATGGCTATCAATCCCATCACAAGGGCTAGTATCCGGTGCATTCGTTTAGTCATCTGCTCCATAGTTGTGTAGGTTTGCTTAAAGTTATGGAATAGATGGGGGAAATGTAAGCGATTGAAGATTAAAAATGACTATTCTATGGTAGTTGGTGACGGTAAGTTCGGGCGAATCCGCATTGTGTGGAGGTGAAAAATAGGGGCGATATCGGAAAGTGACCAGGTGTGAAAAAGCCGGTGAAAGTCTTCACCGGCTTTTTTATATTAGAATGAAATGGCATGATCCGCTTGGACACTAATGCCCGCCCAGGCTTTTTTTGCTGTCCAATCTTCCTCAGGGGCTGTCCAGAATTCATGATCAGCGGGCAAGCCCAATGGTAAGAAACCCAACGTACACAAATAAAGGCTTCCTGTCGAGATATATGAATCTCCCATTTCCGGTTGATGGCCACAAAATCCGATGGTCAGCCAGCCGTCTTTATCAAAGGTACCAGGTGCTTCAAATTGCCTTTTGATAATGGCACTTAAAGCACTGCGGACTTGGGCGCCAGAAATAGCCTCTGGCAGGATGCCCAATAATGCGGTCTCTGCCAATGGCTGGAATGCCCCCACACGATAAGTGATGGACCTTCCTACGGGTGGATAGGTGCCTTCTGGCGAGATCAACCGTTCCTGCTGCTCGGCAAAACGGGTCATCCTTTTGCCAACGGTCTCATAGAGTTTTTCATAGCTTTTCTTTTTGGATGCAGCTACTTTCAGCACTTGGAGCATCATGGGCTGGATGACATAGCCGTTATAATAGTCCATGTGGAAGTTTTGGCCATCGCCGTACCAGCCGTCACCCACGTACCATTCGTCGTGTTTTTTGACGGCAAAATCTATCCGCATGAAATCCCCTCCTTCACCTACAAACAGTAAAAAGGCGTCCAGCATCGCCCCAAAGAGCAGCCAGTTGTTATAATACGGAGGGATAGCTTCTTTCTGATTTTTGATTTCTTGGACAAATCGTCGCTTCACTTCATCGTCCAGCGGCTCCCAAAGTGCTTCCGGTGCACGCATGATACCATGGACCAAAAATGCTCCGTCCACTAGAGGCTGGGAACCTTCGGTCCAGTTGAGGTAATCAGGAGAAGAAGGATCTACACTGTGTGCGATGCTCTTCAGTGCTTTTTCTTTGAGGTCTTTGCGCATATTTCCTTCTTCGTCAGAAGATTCCGGTAGTGCTAGCCAAGGAGCCACACCGGCCAGCGTTCTTCCTAAGGCCTCTAAGTGGGTGACGTTTTCACGACCTCTATAGGCTTTTGGAGGGGTTTCTACGGGCATGGTCGCGCGCAGTTTCCCTAGGCTCATCTGGGTGAGCATAGGAGAGGCAATTTTATATAGGGTCGCAGCCCAATAACTTCTGGAATTAGGGTTGGAGGTCTTGGCTTCCGCAAGAGAGGATTTAGCGGACAAGGTGCTCGGTAATACGCCAATGGCTCCTGCTGCAGGAATGTATTTTACGAAAGATCGTCTATTCATAATGTATGTATTTTATAATTTAAAATTAGTCTATTTGCACTAATTTTCAAGTAACATCTTAGTATTGGCAGTTATTTTTTTAGTACCGGTTCTGGGTGGTTTTTAGGATCGAAAGGATCGTAAAAGTAAATCCCCGCTTTTTGGTAAAGGGCAAGGTGATTTTTCAGTCTAGTGGAGAAGTCTTCAAAATCTTTTTGCTCTTCTGGCGTCCAAGCGATCTCTGCAAGCGCTGCCAGTCTGGGAAAAGTCAAATAGTCCAAGCGATCTTCATTAGTGACCGTTTCTGTCCATAAATTAGCCTGAAATCCCAGAATCAATGAAGTTTTGGAGGCAGGGATGTTCAGCTTGGTTAAGCTAAAATCATAGACACGCTGAAGTGGATTGAAATTACCGCCCCATTTTCTGCCAAAACGGTCATTTTCCTGCTGGACAAAATCAAAATATAGCGGTATTCTCGGGCAGATGACTGTGGGGATATCATTGTCCAATAGTTTTTGTAGCTGCTGAGGCTGATCATGACGCCACCAGAGCAAGATGCTTTGGCTCGTAGGGAGGCCAGCTTCGGCCATTTCGTCCCAAGCAAGTATGGTGTTGTTCAGGGAGAAGAGTGAGTCAGCCATTCGTTTCATAAAGTAATCCTCCACGTCCTTCAGGTCCTCCAATTGCTGGGAGGCCATCAGTTGTTGCACTTCTGGGTCATTTTTCCATTGTTGGTTCCCAAAACTCACTTCATCTCCACCTAGATGGATCATGTGCCCAGGGAAAAGCGCGTCAACTTCTCGGAGAATGTCTGTCAGGTATTGGTAAGTGCCCTCTTTGGCAGGATGAAAGGTGAATTCCGGATATTTTTCTGACCCACCGCCACTAAATTCAGGGTAAGCTTTGTTGGCCGCAGTGGCATGCCCCGGCATGTCGATCTCGGGAATGATATCGATTTTTCTTTCTGCTGCATAGCGGACGATTTCTTGGATTTGAGATTGGCTGTAGTATTGAGCGGGGGCGTAGGGATCGCTGTTATCGCCAATGCCGCCAACCAGCGCCAGTTTGGGGTACTTTTTGATGGCTATTCGCCATCCTTGCGCATCGGTAAGGTGCCAATGGAATTTGTTGAGCTTGTAATAGGCCATCCAGTCAAGTAGGGATTTTACTTTTTCCACACCAAAGAAGTGCCTCGACTCATCCAGCATGAATCCCCTCCAAGCGTATGCCGGAGAGTCGTTGATTTTCCAAGTAGGGATGGCCAGCTGACCGTGGGAAGCATCCGCTTGATCTGCCAATTGCAGCAGCGAGATGATGCCTTGGAATATGCCGGTTTCAGTAGCGGAAGTGATGGTGATACCGGTGGTCTGGTCGATAAACAGTTGGTAGCCGCCATCTTGGGTTTCCGTCAGGGCCAAGTTGATTCCGGATTTTGTCGCTTCGGAGGTTTGTATGCTAATGGGGAATGATTTTCTTTCAAGAAGTTCTTTTTGCAAAAAATAGGCCTCCTCTTTTAGCAGGTCATTTGAGTAGTGGATTTTTGTTTTTGGGGTGATGGAAAAGTATTCTTCTCCACCCTCGAAAGTGGTCGGTAGCGGAATGATTTCAGGGCTGCTTTGGCCGAAGGAAACCAAGGAGGATAAGTAAGCAAAAAAGAATAGGCAATATATTTTCATGGCTTAGGCATTTGCGGGGAAGGATGAATGTAATCAATAATTGAAATATAAGTAGCTGACAAACAAAAAATGCTGACAAACCAGTTGTTTACCGATTGTCAGCATTTTTCAGTGCGAAAGGTACTTAGTTAAGGAACCAATCTTGGTAGCGCTTCAAGGCTTCGATATAATAATAATCTGCATATGTCAGCGGTACGTCTACTTCAGAGTCGTGCGGTAGTGATCCCACACTGTGCAATAAAATAAAACCGCCGTTTTGGCCGAGTTTTGCACGGTACTTATCGGAAGAGAGGCTGATAATGGTTTTTTCAGCAGCAGTTACATATTCTTCAGCTTTGGCTTTATCTTTCGTGTATTTGCTCAGTTCTAAGAAGGCCGATGCATTGAGTGCTGCGGCAGACGCATCCCTATAGGTAGAGTCAGTGGCCGGCGCATCATAATCCCAGTAGGGAACCATGTCCTCGGGCATGTTGGGATGGTCAAGGATAAAAGCCGCAATGTTCTCTGCTTGGTCCAGATAAGCTTGGTTTTTGGTGTCACGATACATGACAATGTAGCCGTAAAGCCCCCAAGATTGCCCACGTGCCCAAGCGGAATCGTCAGCTTTGCCTTGGTGGGTTTTCTTTTCGACCACTTTTCCAGAAGTAGGGTCATAATCGACCACGTGATAGGAGCTGTAGTCATCCCGGAAATGGTGCTTTATGGTGCTGTCGGCGTGGGAAATATTAATGTTGCGGTATTTGTCATCACCGGAAGCCTCAGATGCCCAAAAGAGAAATTCCAAGTTCATCATGTTGTCAATGATCACCGGGTACTTCCAAGAACCGTGGTCCCAGGATTTGATCAGACCCGTTTCTGGGTGAAATCTCGTAGCCAGTGATTCCGCGCCTTGTAGCATTACCTCTTTATAATGCTCATTTCCAGTGATCCGATAAGCATTCCCAAAGCTGCAAAACAGCATAAAACCAAGGTCATGCGTACCGGTATTGTCTTTTTCCTTCTCCAGGATTTCCAGTTTCTGCTCGGCCAGCTCCAGCATGGTAGAGTCTCCAGACATTTCGAAGAGGTACAATAACGTGCCCGGGTAGAAACCTGAAGTCCACCAACTGGTTCCTGATGTGACAAATTTGTCCTCGTCCTTGAGGTAAGTCCTGGGAAGCTTGTCTTCTGGTACCAAAGAACTCAGGTGTTGGTACTGTTTGACGGAAAATGCTACATTTTCCTCAATAAATTCTTGGGTAATAGGTGTCTCGTTTGATGCCTCTTCTTTCTCCTTTTGCTTGGGCTGGCTACATGCACTTGCTAAGAAGCCTGCAGCCAAAAGAGAAAAGGTAAATGTGTAGGTGAGTTTCATGAGTGTTTGATAATTAAAATCCTTAGTTAGCTATTTTTTTATTGTTTTATAGGGATGTAGAGCGATTTTTATTAAAAAAGACCACTTGTAAATATATATTTTTTATAAAGTTATTTTAGAAAATGACCGCTATTTTCAAGCCAATATATTAAAATAAAATAGAAATTATTGCCTATAAGTTTTGATTTGTTTCATTTTTGTTAGTAAATAGTAAGATATTGAAAATATAATATCAGTTTTGTGCAGAAACTGGTAGTTTCTTTTTTGTGAAGAGAGTGCTGTATGAAGTGCCCGACCTGACTCGGTCAAGATTGTAAAAAAGGTAAGAAAGTAAAGCTGATAATGTCATGATAGCAAAGACCCAGGATTTAGAGGAAGTTTGGAGTGCCTTTCTAGATGGTGATGATGAAGCCTTGGGTTGTATTTATGCCGAAAATATAGACCGGCTTTATAATTATGGAAGACAGTTTACCAGAAATAAGTCTTTGGTGAAAGATGCTATCCAAGATGTCTTTTGCCAATTGATCGATGACCGTAAGAAGCTGGGGATTGCCCATTCGGTCAAAGCTTACTTGATGGCCTGTCTGCGCAGGAGGTTACTTGGCGCTCTTAAAGAGGAACGTAGGGATGCTGATGCGGTCCTTGATGAAGAAGCTTTTTTTATCTCTGTGGATGCCACATCCTATTTTATTGACTCCAATTTGTCCATGGACCAAAAGAAAATATTGGAACGATACTGTAATGAGCTTCCAGTTCGGCAGCGAGAGATCATCATGATGAGGTTTTTTGAGAACATGCCCTATGAGGAAATTGCCGAAGTGATGGGCTTGGCCAATGCCAAAACTGTCAGAACGATGATGTATCGCGGACTCAATAAACTTTCGGATTCGCTGACTCCTTATAAATCTCAGCTGTTGCAGGTGCTGATCATGATGGAGTTGATGAGGTGACGGCCCGAGGTGACAATCTCCCCACTTTCCCTTAACCAAACGACATTGAAACGGAGTTAAAAAACCCAAGCCCCCGATTCCGCAGCCCAGCTGTCGTCGCAGCACCAGTTTTTTCCCAAACCCCTTAGTGTATTGGCGCCTTCGTGGCACCTGTTTTTATTGCCACAAAGACACTACGTCACCAAGAAGACCTTGCTTTTTTTCTATTTCTTAGCATCCAGCCTTATTTTCCAAAGCAATAAGCAAGGTGTACTATTGAGATAAAAACCCAAGTCCCCCGACTCCGCAGCCCAGCTGTCGCAGCGCCAGTTTCCCCCCTTAGTGTCTTGGCGCCTTCGTGGCACCTGTTTTTATTGCCACAAAGGCACTACGTCACTAAGAGCACCTTACCTTGCTTTTTCTATTTCTTAGCATCCAAGCTTAGTTCCCAAAGCATTAAGCAAGGTGTACTATGGAGATAAAAAACCAAGCCCCCCGATTCCGCAGCCCAGCTGTCGTCGCAGCACCAGTTTTTTCCCACCCCCTTAGTGTCTTGGCGCCTTCGTGGCACCTGTTTTTATTGCCACAAAGACACTACGTCACCAAGAAGACCTTGCCTTACTTTTTCTATTTCTTAGCATCCAGCCTTAGTTCCCAAAGCAATAAGCAAGTGTACTATTGAGTTAAAAAACCAAGTCCCCCTATTCCGCAGCCCAGCTGTCGCAGCACCAGTTTTTTCCACTCCCTTAGTGTCTTGGCGCCTTCGTGGCACCTGTTTTTTTGACTTGAAGCCACTTTGAAACCTTCACTGATTATAGGCAATTAGACCATTTGACCACGATGTAAAACCTAGTGTTCAGAATTTTTTGAAAAAAAACGAATAATGGAGTGGTCTTTTGGTGATTTTCCCTCTCTACAATACAAAAGTAGCCTACTATAAGGAATTTTAGTATATGGATTTCAAAAGTATTGTTTTTAGGGAGTTGCTGGAGGATGAGTATTTCATCCAATGGCTGATAGCGCCTGATCAAGAATCGGACAAGTATTGGCAAGCATGGATGGTAAATAATCCAGACAAAGCGGCAGTTTTGAGAGATATCAAGGCAGTGGTCAACGCCATAGAGCCCAAGCACATTCATCAACTTGACAGCGATGAGAAAGCCGATATACTAGGACATGTCAGACAATATGCGGGTCAAAAAAAGCGGCAGGAAATGCTATGGAGCACCAAGCCCAAGCGAAAAAGGTGGGGCAATTGGGGTTTAATGGCTGCGTGTTTTGTCATCTTGGCCATTCTTACCGCCAATTTTTTCGGGGTGTTTGAGCCGGAAATGGCCACACCGGAGCTGACAAAAGAACGCATGGTGGTCAAGCAAACCTCCAAAGGGACCAAATCGAGCTTTTACTTACCGGACGGCACACTGGTGAAGCTGAACTCCAGCAGCTCATTGGAGTTTCCTATAGCTTTTACGGATAGCTTAAGGCAGGTAAAACTCATTGGACAGGCATTTTTTGAAGTAACCAGAAACGAAGCAGCACCTTTTATTGTGGAGACAGACCATATGGATGTCCAAGTGTTGGGGACCTCATTTGATGTGTTAAATGATGCAGAAGGCAAACGTTTTGAAGTGGCAGTGGCCTCTGGGAAGGTAAAAGTCAACTCCTACGCAGGCAATCAAGAAATCCTTGCCAAAACAGAAATGACCCGGTTAGATGTAAGCAGTGGCCAATTGATCAAAAGCCATTTTGACCCTACCTATCAGCTAGGCTGGAAGGACGGGATATTGGCATTTGAAGATGAGTCTTTTGAGGCGGTGTTCGGTCGGTTGGAAGACTGGTATGGAGTGGCCATTTCGGTGGATCCTGCGCTGACAATCGATAAATCCTATACGGGAAAATATGACAACCAGTCCCTTGAAAATGTCCTTACAGGAATGTCCTCAGTTCTTGGATTTCAATTCAAGATCAATGGCAAACAAGTGACCATCTCTCTATGAATATCTATTAAATAAAAACCCAAAATAAAATAGTAATGTTAACCATAACCAAAGAAAAATGAAAACACACCTACTTTCCAAATTGAAATATTTGGGGATGTTCGTCGCGGCTGTACTCATAAGTCTTGGCGACCTATCTGCCCATCAGTATGCTTATGCCAATTCGACTTGGACCCGGCACCAAAAGCTGGAGGATGTACAGGTGTCTTTGCGCATGAAGAATGCCAGTATGATTCAAGTCCTTAAGGAAATTGAATCATCCACTGCTTTCCATGTGGCATTTATGGAGGAGGAGCTTTCTAACGAGAAAAACATATCCCTCAATGTCAACAGTCAATCGTTGCTTCATGTGTTGGAAGAGTTGTCTCGGGATCACAATGTGCGGTTTACCCAAGTGAACAATACCATTCATGTTGCCGCAAAGAATGCCGCAGCCTCAGAAGAGATCATAGAGGAACGCAATATTTCAGGAAAGGTACTGGATGAAGAAGGAATCCCTATTCCAGGGGTCAATGTAATCGTCAAAGGAACCAAAAGGGTGACCGTAACAGATCTGGATGGTACATTTTCATTTGAGAATGTTTCCGACGATGCCGTTTTGGTCTTTTCCTTTATAGGTTTTGAATCACAAGAGATTACGGTGGCCCACAAGGAGGTGATTTCGGTGACCTTACTGGAGGATGTGGGTGATCTGGAAGAGGTCGTAGTGGTAGGGTATGGTACCCAGAAAAAAGCTAATCTGACCGGAGCAGTATCCACCGTAGAAGCCAAGGCTTTGGAGAACAGGCCAGTGAGCAACGTGGCAAATGCCCTTCAAGGCACCACTCCTGGTCTTAATATCACCCGTTCCGGAGGTCAGCCGGGAAATGAGAATGTGGGCATTCAGGTAAGGGGCGTGACCTCGGCCAATGGTGCTGTGGACCCGCTCTTGATGGTAGACGGTGTGCCATCACCGCTCTTTACGTTGCAAACCATCAACCCCAATGATATCGAGTCAGTCACTGTCCTAAAAGATGCTGCCGCAGCGGCTATTTATGGTGCTCAGGCCGCCGGGGGAGTGATCTTGGTGAAGACCAAAGGTGGAAAAAAAGGAAAGACGACGTTTGAATACTCCAATCAGTTCGGTACAGAATGGGCGCTGAATGTGCCAGAAAGGCTTTCACTATTGGATGAAGCGTTATACTCCAATCTGGCCAGGGCCAATGCAGGCCTAGGGCCAGAGTACAACGAACAAGCCTTGCAGTACATTCGTGACGGCGTCGAGTTTGTGCCAAGCGAAACCAACCCCAATAAATGGGTGACCTATAACCAACAAAGCATTAGGGACCAGGTACTAAGGGAGTCTTCCCCTATGCAGACGCATAATCTAAGCGCCAGAGGTGGCTCAGAAAACATAGATTACTTGGTTTCACTGGGCTATTATGACAAAAAAGGTGTCTTTAAACTGGGACCGGATAGTTTCGAGAGGTACAATGCCCGGTTTAATTTAGGAGCCAAACTAACGGAGCATCTATCACTTGATTCGAGGATTTCTTATGCCAACCACTATACGGAATCCCCTTCTCGTGGAGCCAGTGGGTATGGCCTATTGCAACAAGTATATCAAGCCCGGCAGCGGTTTCCTGTTTTTACCCCAGAGGGCGAGCTGTTTGGCGGAGCAGGGACTTCAGGAAACAACACCTATGCTTATTTGTCCCAAGGTGGATATGATAATACCCAAAGGAATGATTTTGACGGGGTGTTTACAGGGACATTGAAGGATGTGGTAAAAGGCCTGACCATACGGTCTATTTTTGGCAGGCAATACAGAAGAGCAGATAGGGAGCGTTTTGCCAGAACGGTCGACTTATGGGACCGCGGTGGCGATGGACCTGCTTATGTGTTGAACAATCCCAATACATACGAATTGTATCAAGATAATACGGTCAATACCAGCTTCCAGATGTTGGTGGATTATGACCTGACCTTAGCGGATCAGCATGTGTTTCATGTGCTGGCCGGGTACCAGTGGGAGGACTTCAGATGGACCAGACTGTACTCTAGAGCGAGCAACTTGATCAATAATGATCTGCCTACGCTGAACTTGGGGGATGATAATACCAAAGTGGCTACCCAGAGTATCAACACTTTTGCCAACCAATCGGTATTTGGAAGGATTAACTACAGTTATGACGAACGGTTCCTATTTGAGGGGACACTGCGAATGGATGAAAGCTCTCGTTTGGCTCCTGATTTGAGAACCAAGGTTTTTCCGGCTGCATCCGTAGGTTGGAATATGCACAGGGAAGACTTTTTTGGGAATACGCTGCCTTTCCTTTCTGAATTTAAGCTAAGGGCTTCATGGGGCCAGTTAGGCAGTGCACTTGGCGGAGATATTATCGGGTATTATGATTACCTGAATGTGCTATCCAGGGGTTCTTCGTTGGTAATGGGCAGCGATGAGACACGATCAACTTATTTTTATCAATCTTCCGTTCCTTCCTCAGAACTTTCCTGGGAGACGATCGAGACGTGGAACGGCGGCGTAGATTTGGGCTTATTGGAGAATAAGTTACAGATGAGCTTCGATTACTATGTCAAGCACAATAGAAACATGCTTACTCCCCTCCAGCTGCCGGCGACTTTTGGCGTTGGTACTCCTAAAATAAATAACGGTGTTTTGAAATCTTGGGGATGGGAATTGGCGGTCAATTATCGGGATCGTGTAAATGAAGACTTTAATTATACGGTTGGTTTTAACCTTAGTGACAACCAGAATGAGTTGATCGAATATTCGGGAAGAAACGTGGTGAGTGCAGGAGAAAATAACATTATCGAAGGATTTCCATTAAACACCATCTGGGGATATGAGACGGCTCCGGGGTACTTCACGTCAGCAGATCAGGTAGATGCTGCGGCTTTTCAGGACAATCGTACAGGCCCTGGAGATATCCAATATGTCAATCAAGATGGAGACGATAGGATTACCGTGGGGAATGGAACAACGGATGATGCCGGTGATCTTATGCTGCTTGGGACCAATCAGCAAAGGTACCTGTTTGGTCTAACGGCCTCTGCACAGTGGAAAAATTTCGATCTGTCCATTTTCTTCCAAGGGGTAGGGAAAAGAAGCTTTATGCCCACCCGTGACATGATCATGCCGCTCAGCCAAAGTTGGTTTATGCCGATGAAACATCATCAGGATTATTGGACTCCTGAGCATACCGATGCGGCATTTCCACGGCCTTATTTGAATGGACATCATAACTACCTTCCCTCTGATCGGTGGGTGCTGGACGGTAGCTATATTAGGCTAAAGAACTTCCAGGTTGGGTATTCGTTGCCAGCGTCCTTGATCAATCGGGTGAAGGTAAACCGGGCAAGGATCTTTGTGACAGGTCAGGATGTGCTGACATTTACCAGCATGGGCGTGTTTGATGGGGTTTTTGATCCTGAAAATTCCAATAATGTCCGTGCTGACTATCCTTTCTTTGGCACATTGGCAGTGGGGCTTAACCTATCCTTCTAAACCTAAACTCGAAATTAAATCCTAGAAACAATGAAGTATAGCAAAATATATATAATGGCAGGTTTGATGGCCTTAATTGTTGGCCTTGGTAGTTGTGATGTAAACAGGCTGCCAGAAACCCAGTTGAGCGACCCGGCTTTTTGGAGGAATGAAAATGACCTGAAACTGGCGGCAAACTACCTTTATACTTACTTGCCCGCCTTGCCGGTGACCTCCGATGTATGGTCGGATGATGCATTTGGCAAGTCACCAAATACCGTCAGTGATGGGACACGCATTGCTCCTGCCACAGATGGGAATTATAATAATGCCTATTTTTTGATCAGGGCTGCTAATAACATCATAGAAAAAGCACCTAGAGCATTGGAAAGTGGAGTGGATCCGGCGGTGGTCGATCGCTATGTAGCCGAGGCGAAATTCTTCAGGGCCTGGGCGTATTTTAGATTGGTGAAACGTTACGGTGATGTGCCGCTGATAGGAACGACATTGGCCGAAAATTCAGAGGAACTGTTTGCGCCTGCTGCACCAAGAGCAGAGGTGTTGGCACTCATCTACGAGGATTTGGACGAAGGAACAGCTAATTTGCCTGCTCCATCGGAACTGGACGGGGCTGATTATGGACGAATCACCAATACTGCTGCATGGGCCTTCAAATCAAGGGTAGCGCTATTTGAGGGAACACGGTCAAAATATCACGGCTACGGCGATCCTCAGATGCACCTTACCCTTGCCAAGGAAGCTGCAGAGGCTTGCATGAATTCTGGTGAGCATGATTTGTTTGGGTCTTATTTTGACCTGTATCAGTATGAAGGTGAAGGGCCAGGAAACAAGGAGAATATCCTGGTGAGACAATACGGTGTGAATGTTTCTGAATCCATCACCAGTCATACTGCCCAGAGAACGCTGGAGACAGGTGCTTCAAATCCCACCAAGTCGCTGGCCGATGCCTATCTGATGGTGGATGGCCTTCCGATGGATAAGTCCCCGCTGTATTCAGAGCCCCAGAGTATTTTGGAGGTTTTTGATAACAGGGACCCAAGAATGTCCGATACGTTTTATAAAGAAGGAGATGAATATATCGGTACCCAGCCGGTGTTCAATGTTCCCAATCTGTCATTTGTCAGAACGGGATTTGCGAACAGGCGGTACGCCAATATCACTGACTGGCAAAATTCACGGTCGTATATCGACTACACCATTATCAGGTATGCAGAAGTTCTATTGAATTATGCAGAAGCTGTTTACGAATTGAATGGTAGCATAACCGATGAAGAGCTGGACAATAGCGTTAATCTGCTCCGCCAGCGCGCAGGGGTTAGCGAACTGAGCAATGCCTTTGCCAGTGCCAATGGGCTCGAAATGCTACAAGAAATCAGAAGAGAGAGAAGAGTGGAGCTGGCCTTGGAAGGGTTCCGGTATTGGGATTTGATCCGTTGGAAAACTGCCGAGGAAGTAATGCCGCAAGCGGTACTAGGGAATTATTACTTTGAAGAATATGGTACGGAGGTTACGCCAAACCTGACAGAAGACAATATCATTCTTCTTCAAGCAGAGGAAAACCGAAGTTTTGATCCTGATCGGGATTATCTCTGGCCACTGCCCATCAATGAACTTGGGCTGAATCCTGCACTGGAGCAGAATCCTAATTGGTAGTGTAAGTTGGATAAAGGGACCATGGCTCAGGCTGGGTCCCTTTTTTTATTCATATTAACCTTTTACAATTATGAAATATATAAGACTTTTAGCCATTGTAGTATTGGGCTGCTGTATTCAGTTGCAGGGATTTGCCCAGAGTGATTTTGATGTCATAATGGAACGGATCTTTGCTGATTATCAGCAGTCGCCTTCCACGACGAACCTGGACAGCCAGGTGGCTTCAGTACGTGCCAGTATGGACATTGACGGGAGTTGGCCGGATATTAATTATGCTGATCAGTCCCAGACCAATTGGCAGCCTGTAAAGCATTATGAACGGGTAAGTGTGTTGGCCAAGGCCTATTCGAGGACAGAGAGCAGTTACTACGGGGACTCCACTTTATTGGCAGATATTACCACTGCCATGGAGTATTGGCTGGGGCTTAGTCCAGTTCCCTACAGTACCAACTGGTGGTTCCTCAGTATCAAGGTGCCCAAGGATATTGGGAACATCCTTATTGCGCTAAGAACTACCCCGGTGGGTATTGACTCGACATTGGAAAGCAGTATGATCGAATGGATGGACAAAGGTGTTTCCATGACCGTTTCCCCCGGAAAGGATGGTTCCAATCTTACGGACATTGGGCAGCACTATATCATGCGAGCTTGCCTGACCGAAGACAGTGGCCTGATGCAGCATGCCGTGACCGAAACGGGCAATTCGATCAAAATCAGTGCAGGTGAAGGCATCAAGCGGGACAATTCCTATATGGCGCACGGAGCGCAGCTTTACATCTATGGATATGGAAGGGAGTATGTGTCGGGGATCAGAAACATCGCAGTGAACATAACGGGTACTTCCTATGCCTATCCTCCAGAAAAAGTAGCCATATTTTCGGATTTTGTCAGGAATGGATTCATCAAGACTTCCCGTGGTGCATATGCCGATTTTAATGCCTTTGGGAGAAGCATTACCCGCTCAGGTGTAGGGCGTGCGGATGTGAACCTGATCGAGCAGGTCAAGAATGTTGATTTGCCCCAGTACCACGCCAGCTACGATACGGTCATTGCTAGGATGCGGGCGCAAGAAAGCCCTGATTATGGAGTGACGCCAGAGCATTTACATTATTGGCAGTCAGATTATACCATACACCACCGTCCTGACTATATGGTGGGGCTGCGCAATGTCTCCACTCGGACCGTAAAGTCTGAAATGGGCAATGGTGAAAATATTAAGGGGCACTTTTTAACAGACGGAGCCACTTATATTGCGGTAGATGGTGATGAATATTTTGGGGTTTACCCTGTTTGGGACTGGAACAAAATCCCCGGTGCCACTACTCCTGCGATCACTTCTTTTACGCCGAGGTCATCATGGGGCAGCAATCCAGGGAAAACCAATTTTGTAGGAGGAGTGTCCGATGGCCAATATGGAGCCTCGGTCTATGATATGGATGATTACAATACCAAAGCCAAAAAAGCATGGTTCTTTTTTGACGAGGCAGTAATTTGTTTGGGAGCGGCGATCAATGCTACTGCGCCAGAGGCGATCAACACGACCATTAACCAAGCCCTATTGGAAGGAAGTGTGGTGGCCGATACTGGTAGTGGGGGAGCTACATTGACTTCTGGGAGCCATGCTTTTTCAGATAACCTCAATTGGGCATGGCACAATGACGTCGGCTATGTGTTTCCTGAAGGAGGCCAAGTGAAACTAAACAACCAAAGCCAATCAGGCAGCTGGAGCAGTATAAACCAAACACAGTCTTCCGCCCAAGTGACCGAAGAGGTGTTCAAATTGTGGTTTGAACACGGGACCACTCCCGTAAACGACAGCTATGCTTATATCTTACTGCCCGGAGCCACGCAACAGGCAACCGCCAACTTTGGTACCAATGAAGTGGAGATTTTGGTCAATTCAGATACCGTCCAAGCGGCCAGGCATAGTGGGTTGGATATGGTGCAGGCGGTTTTTTATCGTTCAGGGAGTTATCTTCTGGACAGTATAAAGGTCAATGTGAGTAAACCATGCGTATTGTTGCTCAAAGGAGGCAGTACCTCTACGCTTCATGTGACCGCGGCAGACCCAACCCAGGGGAATTCCGGTGTGCTGAGGGTCGGAATAGAAACTACTGCATTGGGCGAAATGAAAATGGTGGACCTCTCCTTGCCCGAAGGGGATCTCGCAGGGAGCAGCGTGTCAGGAGAAATCAACCAAAGTTCACCGGCATTTGAACAACTGGTGGAGCCGCAGGTGCTTGGAGCAGTGGCCGATGCCTATGTGCGGGACGGTAGCTATGCAGGCACCAACTACCCCACAGGAAATCTGGTGGTAAAAAAGGACGGTTCAGGGTATCACCGAGAAAGTTTCCTTAAATTTAACACGACTAATTTGAGCAGTCAGTTGGACAGTGTGAAGCTTCGGCTGTGGGTAAACAATGCCAATACGACCGTGACGGATACCAATTGGGAAATCCATCATGTGTCAGATGATACCTGGCAGGAGGCGGGCATTACGTGGAATAATATGCCTGTGAAGGATAGTCTGCTCGGTCAGATCCCCGGTGTTCCCGCAGGGCAGTTTGTGGAGCTGGACGTGACGGGTGCAGTTTTGGGAAGTTTGTCTGGAGATGGGGCTTTTTCGGTCAATATCTCCGGTACCTTTCAAGGCAGCAAAACCGATGCGCAGTTTGCTTCAAGGGAACATGCCGATCCAGCGCGTCGTCCCGTTTTGGTGATCTACAAAACCGAAATTGCAGGAGGCGAAGAGGGGAGTCTGCCAGTAGTAGCAGATACCTTTGTCCAGAGGGCTGATGCCAATGGTGACGCCAGTGATAAAAACTATGGAACCGCAGGATATCTCGTAGCCCAAAATGGAGGCTATGACCGGGAGATTTACCTTAAGTTTGCGCTATCCGATCTCACCGCTCCCGTACAGCAGGCAACGATCCAGCTGTATAGTATGCGGTCAGCGAGTGCCACGTCTTGGGAGCTGTACGGTGTGACGGACGCGAGTTGGGAAGAAGGAGTGGGCAATTGGCAGGGAAATAGCGCCGAAGGCCTTACTTGGAATACTAGGCCTACTTCAGGTGCCTTGCTCCAGACCATCCCAGGAAGTGCACAAGAAGGGCCAGTGGAATTTGATATTACGGGCTACCTGCAGCAAGTGGCGCCCCAACAGGATACAGTAGCATTTAAAGTGGTGTCCACGGCCTCTGGAGTCTACACTTCGTTTGCCTCAGGAGAGAACAGTGATGGCAGCCGATATCCGAAAATCCAATATGTGTTGGAGCCTGAGGTCGTTGCTGAAGAGCTAAAGCCAAGCCCTAAAAACAAGGTGTTGCTTTTCCCCAATCCATTGGAAGGAATGGGGACCGTGACTTCTGAGCGGCTCATTCGTCAGGTGGTGATCAGGCAGCGGACAGGAGAGGTCGTTCTAGAAAAGCAAGATGTCAATGGCTATGAGTATGAGCTGGACCTGACCGGGATGAAAAATGGCCTGTACTATGTCGTCATCATAGGTGATGATTATACCGAAGTACGAAAGGCCATAAAAAGAAAATAACAATATCCAATGGATCGTCATGGGCTACGAAGGTCAAGCGCATGACGATCGTATAAAAAACAATAACTGATGAAAAGTAACGTGATTTTTACTGGACGAGGAATAGCTTTGTGCTGTTTGTTGATAGGGGTGATTTTTGGGGTGTCAGCACAGCAAAAACGGGATTTATTGACGAAGGAAATAAACCAATCAGGAGATTTCTCTTCTTGGGCAATGGATCCACAGGCAATTTTTTCTGATAGAGCCGCTGTTCACGAGCAGCTCGTTCAGCTTCCGAAAGAGATCCAAGGTCAGTTGGTGAAGGAAGGCAATAAAGCCATGGAATATGAATGGCCCGCTATACCGGTGTCGGCATATATGGATTTTGTACGCAATGGAAATCGCACCAGGATGCAGTCTTACCAAAACCAGCGGACAAAAGCACTGAAGAGTTTGGTGCTGGCCGAACTGCTGGTACAAGATGGAACTTACCTTGATGCCATCATGGATGGAGTTTGGGCCATGTGCGAACAATCCACGTGGGTGTTGTCTGCCCATTTGAGCGCTCAGGAGGATAAGTCTGGGATGCCCGATGTGGAGGAACCCGTCATTGATTTGGGCGCAGGGGAAGTGGCCAATCTGCTTTCTTGGATCCATTTTTATTTTAGGAATGATTTTGAAACCATTTCGCCGCTATTGGCCAGAAGAATAAAGATTGAACTGGAGGAACGGATCATCAGTCCCTATTTGGCCAGAGACGATTTTTGGTGGATGGGTTTTGATTCTTCTTTTGTCAATAACTGGAATCCTTGGTGCAACTATAACGTCCTGCTGACGGCTTCTCTGGTGGAGAATGACCAAGAACGACTTCGGCAGGTGGTAGAGAAGAGTGCACGCTCGGTGGACCAATTTATCAATTATTACAAGGCTGATGGTGCCTGTGAAGAGGGACCAGCTTATTGGGACCATGCTGCCGGAAAAATGCTGGAATACCTGGAGCTGCTCAAGACACTGTCAAAGGGACAAGTAGATGTAGGACAAGCTTCAGTGATCCAGAACATGGGGAATTATATTAGGGAAGTCCATATAGCAGATGACTATTACGTGAATTTTGCGGATGCGTCAGCTAGGCTAAAGGCGCATCCAGGGATTATATTTCGATACGGTCAGTATATTTCGGATGAACGACTGAAGGGATTTGCTGCCGATGTGGCCCAGAAGGAGGATTTGGATCAATGGCTGCTGAAGGGAAGCTTGGATCGCACGATTCATAATCTTATGGAGTACCGGAAGCTGGAATCCCAAAAAGCCTATCAAGAGAAAGCGCCTTACTTTTGGTATCCGGAGACAGAAGTCGCTGGAGGGCGGGGTGATGATGGGTTGTTTTTTGCCGCAAAAGGTGGCCACAATAATGAAAGCCATAACCATAATGATGTGGGGACATTTGTGCTTTATTATCAAGGGAACCCAGTTTTTATCGATGTAGGAGTAGAAACGTACTCGGCCAAAACCTTTAGCAAAGATCGCTATGATATCTGGACCATGCAGTCGGATTTTCATAACCTTCCCCAGATCAACGGCGTGCCGCAGCAAAATGGCAATGACTTTAAGGCATCATCGGTGGATTTTTCCGAAGGGAAGCGATTCATTCGTTTTGGTGTGGAGATAAGCCATGCCTATGATGAGTCGGCGGCGAGTGAATTTTGGAATAGGAATTATGAGTTGGACAGGAAAAAAGGAGCATTTACGATTGCGGACCAGTTTTCATTGGATAAGAGGGTGGCCGGGTCTGAGGTGCATTTTATGAGCCTTTACCGTCCAGAAAAATCAGCAGAAGGGATGGTCACCATCACATTGCCCAATGGCCAGGAGATGATAGTGCATTATCCTGCAGATAAGCTGTCGTTAACCATCGAGGAATGGCCTGTAGAGGATCCTCGGCTGTTACAGGTTTGGGAGCAGGAGGTGGTTTATCGCTTGGTTTTTGGACAGGTGGGTGAGCAGCTGAAAGATAAATGGGAGATAGAAGTGACCACACCCTAAATCCCCCAGCTAGGACTAGTGCTGAGGGATTTAGCAGAGGTCGGTTAATCCATCTTCAGGTCAGTCTCCTTCTCCCGACACCCAAGCGTTTTTGCCTGATGTCGGCACGAAGTACGGGTGGGGGAGTTGGGCGAGCCATTGGTCGTACTTTTCCTTCATTTTCTGGTATTGTTGAGGGTTGCTTTCCAGCAGGTCGTCTTCCTCTGCCAGGTCTTGGTCCAAGTTATAGAGTTCATGGTTGCCCTTGTTCACGATAAGCTTCCACTGCCCTGATCTGACGGCACCATTATATTGGCTGGTGTGCCAGTACAGCTCACGATGGTCCTGTTCCTGAGGTTTGTTGATAAGTTCCAGTACCGACTTTCCTTCCAGGTTTCTTTTGGAATATCCTACGGCATCCAAGATGCTTGGCAGGATGTCGAGACTTGAGGTGATGGAGTGGCAGACGGTTTCACGATTGATCTTTCCGGGCCATCTTACCGCAAAAGGAACTCGGATGCCTCCTTCATATAGTTGGCCTTTGTAGCCTTTCAGGGGACTGTTGTTGGCGCTGATGTGCTTTGACCCGCCATTATCATTGATGAAGAAGATAATCGTGTTTTCCAACTCGCCCATTGTATCCAGCTGATCGAAGACTTTGCCGATATTTTCATCTAGGGAGTAGGTCATAGCGGCCAGGATGTCCCTTTTAGGATCGCCGGGGAATGTGCCTTTGAACATTTCTACATGTTCAGGTTTGGCCTCTAAGGGGCTGTGTACGGCGTTATAGGCCATGTAAAGGAAGAAAGGTTTTTCGCTGTTTTTGGAAGCGAACTTCAGTGCCTCATCTGTGATGGCATCAGTCATATAAGGAATGGTGGCTGCGTCAACAGGTCTTCCATTGTCAATGACATCAATGGCTTTTCCTGTATGGTAGTGGTTTGAACCCCAAAGGAATCCCCAAAAATGGTCAAAGCCTTTTTGCTGTGGCTGGAATTCTTCGGCAAAACCTTCATGCCATTTGCCAAATGCTGCGGTAGCATAGCCTAATGGCTGAAGGTATTCCCCGATCATTTTGACATTGTGAGGTAGTCCATATTCATCTTGGTCAATGCTATAGGTCACGCCTTTGATGTAGTTATAAATATGGCCAAACTCGGGTTGGTTGATACCGGAAAGCAGTCCGGCCCGAGAGGGGGAGCATACACTGGCCGTGACATAGGCGTTGGTGAATTTTGCGCCTTCATGGGCGATCCTGTCGATGTTTGGCGTAGCCGTGAGTTTATCCGATTGGAAGCTAAAGTCAGCGTATCCTGCGTCATCACTGACGATGACAATGATGTTCGGCTTTTCTTGAGCTATGCTGCCAGTTATGACAAATAGAGAAAGGAAAAAGAATGAATAGTATAGTTTCATGTTTTAATAGTTGTTTTGAAATAAAGTGATAAAGTAGGCCATAGGATTAAGTAATGAAAGTTTTTTATCAAAAAAAGACAAGGTTTTGAATAATATTTCGCTCCTATGGTCCTTTGTTAAGAAGGTGGAGTTTGTTTTTCATTTTATATTCGGTTGATTTTGGTGTTAAGTGGAGTTTTTTAAGACCACTATTGTTGATCAGTTGAAATTAGCCTGATGAAGATTTTTTATTGTGATTATGAAAAATTATAATGCTTTCAATTGCTTTCTTTTTAAAATTAAATGGTAGTTTTTGACTTATATATAAAGTGATTAAATCGATTTTTAGGTGATTAAAACCTAAAAAATTTTACTTTGTTATTTTTTTTGTCTAAAAATTTTTATGTTTAAGAAATGTCAGATTATGAGAAGACTAATAAAATATAAAGAGAAGGAGTTGGTGACTCTGATGAAAGAGGGGGAGTTGGCGGCTTTTGATGAGCTGTATTATCGGTATGCACCACGTGTAATTGGGTTTGCTAAAAGTGTTTTTCATAATAATGATATTGCAGAAGACGCCGTTCAGGAGGTTTTTGTGAAGGTTTGGGAAAAACGTGGTGGTATAGATGAAGCATTGAATTTTAAGAGTTATTTGTTTACTGCTGTAAAACATCAAGTATACAATAGGATAAGGCAGGTGAAGCATACTGTGGGATTAGAGGAAATGGCTCAGCCCGTTTATCATGAAGTTTCCGGTTTGGAAGAATTAGAATACAAAGAGTTCGAACAGACCGCCTTGAACTTGATAGATAGTCTTCCCGGTGTACAAAAGCAGGTGTTTAAGCTGAGTCGGTTGGAGGGGGTCAGCCACAAGGAAATTGCCGAAAAGCTCGGGGTTTCTGTCCGGACGGTAGAACATCACTGTTATTTGGCCACAAAATTCCTAAAAGGACAATTGCTACAACAGGCATCTGTCATCACCCTAACCTTGTTCAGTTTGATTTTTTTGCACAATTAATTGGTTGTTTTCAGCCTGTTATAGGATGCTAAGTGTATTTCCATGTCTCCTTTATTTTTTGCCATTAATACCCAAAGGGGATTAGTTAGGGTATGTCGTGCAATCGGGTCGTGTAATCGGTACGTTGAGAAAGTAACGTAAAGTAGCTAACTTATTTGACAGCCACATTAGGCACAGAGGGCACAATAGGGAAAGTGTCCAAAGTAACACCTCACTCAGGCTGAAAGCCTAGTTCAGCAGCTCCCTCTACCCATACAAAACCCCTGATATAAAAGCTTTCCGAATTTTTTTAGATGACGATCCGTGATTTTGCACGTCGCCTCATCGAAACGAACTATTCAAGCAAGACCCAATATTCGGCCTTTGAAGAAGGCTCCATGGCCTAGATTTTTGGCTAATGCATATTCCGGTTTCAATGCCGTTTAGTTAGTGTGTATCTGGAAAATATGGGTTCTATATTTTTTCCTTGGGCAGCATTTCGTCAAACAAGCCTGCCTTTTTGCCCACCCGCTTTTTAATTTCTTAACGCCCAATACCTGCAAGGCGGATCCGATTAATAAGTTTCTTATGGATAAATTATCATCATTATTCCATGTAGTGGTATATTTTCTTAAGTAACCAAGTTGAGCGAGAACTATAAGCCCCCCTGAGCCAAAAAAGGTATCGCTTCCTTATTACGGCCCTTGGTATGCCTGTTTTCCAGCCGATGGTGGAGGCCGTTAAGAAAGGGAGTTGGCTCGCGTCGTGGAACAGCGAGACCCACTCACTTTTAGGTCGTAGCCATCGGGTGGAAATTAAAATGGGTGACGGATCTCGGTCGCAGGGTAAATCCATGTTCCATTTTAAAAGGCATACCACCGGCCTAGATTTTTTTCTTTCTTTTTTCATCAATAGCCTGCCCCGAAGGCTTTCGGGGGAAAAAAGGAAAAGGATAATCCACCAAGATGATCAGGTTTCCCCAGCCAAAGTCAATCAAAAAAAGGACTTTTAGGTATATGAAAAGAAGGAAATCCCCTTAACTAAACGGCATTGATTCCGGGTTTAGGAGATCCTGCTACGTGTGCGTGAATATTACTCGTTTAATTTTTTATCTTAACTTATAATATACTGAAATTCAACTACTTATAATTTTTTAGATTTTTTTATGTAAATAAATTAAGTAGTTATGACCTTTTATGTGTAGTACTGTCAAATCACAAGTAAAATTGGAAAAAGAACTTTTATATAAATACCTAGCGGGGACTGCTTCCCAAAGTGAAAAAGCAGCTGTAATCGATTGGCTCGAAACTGATGAGGGAAGAGCGCAATTGGAATCCCTGATGCAAGAAGAGTGGGGACAGGAGCCGGAAAATATTGAGGGGACAGAACTAGGGAGATTGCTTACAGGTGTTCACCAACGAATTGGTGAAGCTACTCCCCAAAAAAAGCTACCCAAGGGAAAGGGGTATAACTGGGGGAAGGGGCTAAGGATAGCTGCATCGGTGATGCTGGTTTCTTTATTGAGTGTGTTGCTTTATAAGCAGCTTAATTACTCTGCTCCCATATTGCCCCCGGAGATCACGACCTACACCAAACATGCCAAGGTAGGGGAGAAACTGAGGTTACGCTTGCCCGATAAGACTTTTGTGATTTTAAATGCCAACTCTACGATAAGTTATACTTCGGGATTTGGCAGAGGAACCCGTGAAGTGGAGCTGGAGGGAGAGGCATTTTTTGAAATTACCCCAGATAAGGCGCGGCCCTTTATGGTGAGGGCAGGAGATGTGGTGGTGACCGCTTTAGGTACGGCTTTTAATACAGAAAATCGAGAAGGCAATGTCTCTGTGGCACTCACAGAAGGAAAGGTAAGTGTGGAAAACGAAGTGGAGGGAAATGAAGATAGTGTCATCCTGCTTCCTGGTCAAATGGCCTCAGTAGATAATAGCGTCAGAGGGGAATTAGCTGTAGCAGCGTTTGACTTGGAGGATGTTACCGCATGGAAAGAAGGTAGAATCCACTTCAAGAGTAAACCGCTCGGGGAGGTTCTCGATGACTTACAGGAGTGGTATGGTGTGGATATCACGTCAGAAAGAGGCGTGAATGCTGCGCGAAAAGTTTCAGGAACTTTTAATAATGAAAACCTCGAAAATGTGCTGAAGGGACTCACCTTTTCCCTTGGCTTCGAATATGAAATTAATAACGAACAAGTGATACTCAGAAAATAACATTGCCTATGTAAAAAGAAATCAGGACAGCCTTCCATCGCCAAATGAATCAACTGCCCTGAAAGTTTCAAGTGATTAACCTTAAAACATTTACAAAATTATGAAAAGAAAGTTACTGAGCCTAATTAAAATGGTGTCTAAGAACCTGTTATATGGTATAATAATTCAGTGCATATTCCTTACTTCCCTTATGGCAGCGGAAGGAAATGCACAAATCAAGCCCTTGGACAAGGCCTTTGTGAAGCTGGAGCATCAAACCAAATCGGTGCAGTCGCTGTTTGAGGAGATGGAGTCCAAGACAGATTATGTCTTTGTCTATCCAGATGATTTGCTTAACAATAACCCAACGGTGACTTTGGAGAGAGGGAAGAAGTCAGTAGAAGAAGTGCTGATCGAAATCGCCAAAGCCACCAAACTAAAATTTAAACAGGTCAACAATACTGTCTATGTCGGCAAAAATGTTCAGAACAGAGCTGACGCTGTGGAGATAACTATTGATGAAATAGAGCTGGTAGGCGCCGTTACCGACGAAGGAGGTAATCCGCTTCCCGGAGTAGCGATCGTCGAAAAAGGCACCACCAACGGTACCGTGACGGACTTGGACGGAAAGTACAGTATCAGTGTCCAAGAGGGGAGTGAACTAGTGGTTTCCTACGTGGGCTATAAGTCCCAGACAGTACAGGTGGGGAGTAGTTCCCAGCTGGATATCGTGCTGGAGGAAGATCTGGGAGATTTGGAAGAAGTCGTTGTAGTGGGCTACGGTACTCAGAAGAAGAGTACCTTGACTGGTTCAGTGACAGACCTTAAAGCAGATAAACTGGCCAAAAACCCAACGACCAATGTGAAGGGACTTCTAGTAGGACAGGTTCCTGGACTAGTGACCAACCAAAACCCAGGACTTCCCGGTTCTGATAATGTGGACATCAGTATCAGGGGATTTGGTTCTCCGCTGGTGATCGTGGATGGCGTAGAGTCCCACTTGGACCGGTTGGATCCCAATGACATCGAGAGCATTTCGGTGCTTAAAGATGCTTCTGCGGCGATTTATGGTGCCCGTGCCGGAAATGGTGTCATCCTAGTCACCACCAAAAGAGGTACTTCAGGTAAGCCGAAGGTGTCCTATCACGGTTATTTTGCGACACAAAAAAGGTTGACTTTTCCTGAGCAAGTAGATGCGGGGAGTTTTATCAAGCTCGGTAGGGATGCGGTTTTCAATACACAGTATGACCCTGCCAATCCAAATGCGGACATTTCTTACGGTACATTGTTTACAGAGGAGAATTTAGAAAAGTACAATGCCCCGGGTGCGCCCAGCTATGACTGGGCAAATGCAACGGTCAAAGAAGGGGGCTCTCCTTTACAAAACCATAACCTGAGTTTTAGAGGTGGAAGCGAGAATGTGAAATATTATGTTAGTGTAGGGATGCAAGACCAGTCAGGGATCTTCAAAGGAGATTATGACTATAAAAAGTTTTCGGTAACCAGTAACACGGATATTAAACTTTCTGAAGGTCTCGACCTGAAATTAAACGTGAGCCATATCAATGAACAGCAGGATTATGCCTCCTCAAGCATCGGCGATATATGGAATGACTTAAGGACAGCTCAGCCTATCCACCCTACCGTTTTGCCTGACCCAACCAAGAATCCCTATTCGGGGTTCAATGCCAGATCCCCTGTGACTAGGATCAATAAAGACGTAGTGGGATATGAAAACACCAATAAGAAAACAACGGCCGGGGCGGCAGAATTGAGCTATAATCTGCCGTTTTTTAAAGACCTGACTGTCGGAGCAAGGATGAATTTTCGCTTTAGAGGAGCTGTTAGGGAGCGATTGACGAAGTTTTATGAAGTATATTCTTATAATCCTGATGACATCACCGAAGAGTTTGATGGGTATAAATTAGAGGGATCCCAAGGGATCAATGCATATACCAAGTCGATTTTCGGCCCTGGTAGCGATCCGAGAAGCAGATTCCTTTATAGAGGATATGCGAGGTATAACAAGGACGTTTCCAAACACAATTTTTCTGCCTTGGCTTTTGTGGAGCGGGAAGATAATGTGTACAGTGATCTATCCGTAACGCGTAGGGACTTGCTTTCACCTGATATTCCACAGGTAAGTGGAGCCAATGAACTGACCATCACCAATGGGACTGGACGTGATATCGAATATACTCGGATCAGCGTAGCGGGTCGGTTTAACTACTCCTATGATGAGAAATACCTGTTTGAAGCGACCCTTCGGGCGGATGCGAGCTCTAAGTTTGGCCCTAAAGTAAGGTGGGGCTATTTCCCTTCCGTTTCTGCAGGTTGGAATATCGCCAGAGAGGACTTCCTGAAAGATGCAGCAGTACTGGACCAGTTGAAGTTGCGGCTTTCATACAGTCAGACCGGTGTGGATAACAATCTCAGCAATACCTCTTTTGAGTACCTGACGGGGTTTGAAGAAAGGGTAGGGAATATCTATGTCCTAAACGGTAGTCAGGTTCCCCAAATTCAATCCAGTGGTTTGCCCAATGAATTGGTGACTTGGGAGGAGACAACATTATATAATGTCGGAGTAGACTACACTTTATTTGACGGTCGTGTGTTTGGCACCTTCGATGGATTTTATCGTTATCGTGACGGTCTGCTAAGGACTCCTTTGGAGGATTTGCCAGGTACATTCGGAGCACCCCTTCCGGCGGTAAACCTTGATGCTAGGAGCAACCGCGGTTTTGATGCTTCACTTGGTGTGAGAGGTTATGTGGGTGATTTTAAGTATAATATTGTAGCAGGAGTGGGGTATACACGGGAGAAATACGAAAAGTACCAAGAAGATATCGATGAGACGGATCCGGTACAGGTTCGGTTTGATAAAAGGACAGGCCGCTGGGTAAACACCGTCTTTGGGTATAAGTCTGATGGGCTTTTCAATACACAGGCCGAAGTAGATGAATACCTGGATACCCACACTTTTGAGGATATCAATGGAAGCCCAAAACCGGGAGATATCAGGTATGTCGATCTCACGGGAGATGGAGTGATCAATAGAGAGGATCGGTATGAGATCGGGTATGGAAATGACCCACAATTGACCTATAGTCTTCAACCTAGCTTGACATATAAAAACTTCAATCTCTCGATGCTTTGGCAAGGAGGTTCTCAGTTCAACGTGTTTGTAGTAGGTGCATTTAGGGCAGCGTTTGACAATGAGCAGGTTCCGCTAAAACTACATGAAGAGTATTCTTGGATCCAAGATCCTGCTAATCCAGGAGTAGGAGCAAATCCCAACGCACAACTGCCGGCATTTAATAGGGACGGAGCCAGAGCATGGAATGATACCCAATCCGATTTTTGGATGAAGGACGGAACCTATGTGAGGCTAAAGACGGCTACTTTATCGTATACCTTCAGTCAGCAGATTTTGTCCCGTGTAGGAGTGGATAGGTTGTCGGTGTATGTGTCCGGGGACAATATAGTGGCATTTAACAAGCTGGGGATTTTCAAGGGGAATATTGATCCTGAGGAGGCTTCCCGTCCAAATGCCTTTAACCTGCCTCTGTTGAGGACGATGTCTTTTGGTGTTCAAGTAGCGTTGTAATTTAAAGCAGACCGTAATGAAAAACATAAGAAACATATTAATACCACTTTGCATCTTCGTGCTATTTTCATGCGAGGATGAGTTGACCAAGGTTCCGAATTTCATTTCGGAGGACAATATTTTTGAATCAGAATCATTGACCGAGGCCTATTTGGCTAAGATCTATCAGGATTTGAGGTTTATTAATTTCGGAGGGGATAATGGATATAACGTCGGCATGATCCCTGCCATAGGCGGTGAACATATTTGCTACGCAGATTGGCAGACGCCAAATACTACTTATCAGCGTACTTATTCAGCAGCGGCAGGAGATGGCCCAGTGGGGTATTATCCATGGAATAACATTCGCGATGCTAATTATGTTATTGAGAATATTGCCAATAGCTCCTCCTTTGAGCAAGGTTATATTGATGCCAAAACCGCCGAGGCCAAATACCTTCGCGCCCATATGTACTTCGAAATGGTAAAACGCTACGGCGGGGTGCCCCTGATCACAGAAGTGCAATATGTGGATGACCCAGAGGAAACGCTGTACCCAAGCAGGAGTACAGAACAGGAAATCTATGATTTTATTATTTCAGAGCTGGATGCCGCCATACCTTTTTTGAGTACTGACCCGACTGGTGGACAGGGGCGTGTGGACAGGTGGACGGCATTATCGCTTAAAAGCCGGGCTGCATTATATGCTGCTAGTATCGCTAACTTTGGCGAGGTACAGCTGGATGGAGTGGTCGGTATACCCAATGCCCAAGCCGAAAGCTACTACCAAATGAGCTATGATGCCTCCAAAGAGATCCTTGACTCAGGTAATTTCAGTCTTTACAATGCTTATGATGATAAGGTAGAGAATTACATCAACCTGTTTCTAGATGATGGCAATAGTGAAGTGATTTTTGCCCAAGTTTTTGAGCCGATTGTGAAAGGAACAGGTTTTGACCGCTTGGCTTTTCCGGCCGAATTCCGTGGTGGCTGGGGCTGTAACTTTCCGGTGCTATATGATATCGTGGAGTTGTTTGATTTTCAGGATGGCAGGTTAGGGACTTCCATTTCAAGGGATGAACTTACTGCAAATAATTCCTGGGACATTGACGAGTTTTTCGGAAACAGGGATCCACGCTTTAGGGCATCGGTTTTTTATCCGGAAACTACGTTTAAAGGTGGTCTGATCTATTTTCACAGTAGCACACTGTATACCAATAACGTGGGTGAAAAAGTGGAGAGCACTTCAGGAAACCTGGACAGGGGTGGCGAGGTATGGCCAGCGGCAGCGCATCCAAGAAACGTAAGGAATACTGGCCTGCTGAGGCGGAAGAGTGTGAATGAATCCCTTGATTTGCCAAATAGTGGAGAATCAGGTCAAGACTTTTCCATATTCAGGTTGGGAGAGATATACCTGAACCTGGCCGAAGCAGCATTTTATCTTAATAATATGGATGAGTCACTTGCTGCGATTAACATGCTGAGAGAAAGGGTCGATATGCCGCTATATGATCAAATCACTGAAGATAATCTACGAAAAGAAAGACAAGTGGAGTTGTGTTTTGAGACGCATCGCTACTGGGATTTGGTGAGATGGAGGATTGCTCCGGAATATTTGGATGACGTCAGGATGAAAGGCTTGGTCTTTAAATATGACCTGGATGAGGACAGATATATCGTTACCTTGAAAAACGCAGAGCCCGTTACCAGGGAGTTTGGCCCCGAACGATACTATTTTCCCATTGATCAAGGGATAATAGCCGATAATCCTAAGTGGATCCAAAATCCGGGCTATTAACAATAATAGGTGTTTGAATTAAAAAAAAGACCGGTTTTTTACCGGTCTTTTTGTCTTTGGCGAAGGTTTGTTAGAGCATCTGGACTATATTTGAAGTGACTATTAAACGATAACTATGAGCAAGATTTATTACGTTGGATTGTTGTTACTATTGATTGGCTTTTCTTGTAGCAATAAAAAGACAGCCACCAGCGGTGAAGAGAAGTTAGCTACTAAGGAACCCAATGTTCTGGTGATCTATACAGATGACTTGGGCTATGGAGATGTGGCGCGGTATGGAGGGCAAATCCCGACCCCCAATATTGATGAATTGGCAGCAGATGGCCTGCTGTTTACCAATGCGTATGCCACCGCAGCTACTTGTACGCCTTCAAGGTATGCGATGCTGACCGGTGAATATGCCTGGAGGGCAAAGGGGCGTGGAGTAGCGCCAGGAGATGCTTCTGCATTGATCCGTCCGGATCGGGAAACCTTACCTTCGGTTATGCAGCGAGCTGGCTACAGAACGGGTGTGATTGGCAAATGGCACCTAGGATTGGGAGGAGACGAGGGGCCGGATTGGAACGGGGCATTAAAGCCGGGTCCGTTGGAAATTGGCTTTGACTATTCTTTTATCATTCCAGCCACAGGAGATAGGGTGCCTACGGTATTTGTCGAGGATCATCACGTAGTGGGATTGGATCCTGAAGATCCTATCGAGGTAAGTTACCGAGATAAAGTAGGTGATCGGCCCACAGGCAAAGAGCATCCCGAGCAGCTTAAGATGATGTGGTCACACGGGCATAATCACACCATTGTCAACGGTGTCAGCCGCATTGGTTACATGGCTGGTGGAGAAGCGGCCTTGTGGAGGGACGAGGATTTTGCCCAGACCTTTGTAGACAAGGCGAGCCGATTTATTACACAAGAATCCGATAAGCCATTTTTTCTTTATTTTGCCACGCATGACATCCATGTGCCGCGAATCGCCCATGAGAAATTTCAGGGAACTACTGGTTTTGGGCCGAGAGGTGATGTGATTGCACAGTTGGATTGGACAGTGGGTGAGTTGGTGAAGCTCCTGAAAGAGGAAGGACTGGAAGAGAATACGATGATCATTTTTTCCAGTGACAATGGCCCCGTACTGGATGACGGATATGAGGATAAGGCCAGGGAGCTGATCAGTAACCATAAGCCTTGGGGAGCACTTAGAGGAGGGAAGTACAGCGCCTTTGAAGCGGGAACAAGGGTGCCGTTTATTGTGAAATGGCCTGCAAAAATCGAGGGAGGGAAGACCTCCGATGCGATGGTCAGCCAAGTGGATTTGGTGGGATCGTTCGCGGGTTATTTGGGACAGGAATATAATGCCCAGCAAGCCGTGGATACCCAGAATGCTTGGCCGGCACTAGTTGGTGAGGATAACGAAGGTAGAGAAGGTTTGGTACAGGAAGCATTGTTCAGCAATTTGACCTATATCCGACGTGACGGTTATAAATTGATTCCTGCGAATAATGGCCCCGACATGGTGCCTTGGGGGCCGATCATTGAGACAGGGTTTTCAGAAGAAGACCAATTGTACAATGTGAAAGAAGATCCAGGAGAGACGAAGGATCTCTCGGCAGCGTCTCCCAAAGTCATGGCGGAAATGAAGTCTACCCTGCAACGGATCAAGGATAAATGATGGTTTCAGCATGGGGCTTTGGCGGGATGGAAGGAGGCCTCTTCCAAAGTGCATTGTATGTCAACCATAAGAATAAATAGTGAAAAATGTACCTGTAAGCATATGCCTGATTTTGGAAATAAGAGGATAGTTAGCATTCACTCTTTAAGTTATTTTGTACTGCTTTTTGTGGTATTTTCCTGTGAATCCCCGAAAAAAGTGACGGGAGACAAACATCCGAATATTGTTTATATTCTAGCTGATGATATGGGGATAGGTGATGTGCAGGCTTTTAATCCGGATAGTAAAATCCCGACTCCCTATTTGGATCAGCTGGCATCGGAAGGTATGCGGTTTACCGATGCGCATACTTCTTCAGCGGTCTGTACCCCTACGCGGTACAGTATTTTGACAGGAAGGTATAATTGGCGGTCCACGTTGAAGAATGGTGTGCTTTGGAGTGATTCTGCTCCCCTGATAGAGACCGAAAGAAGTACTGTGCCTGCTGTTTTACGAACCAAAGGCTACCATACGGCATTTATTGGAAAATGGCATCTCGGATGGGATTGGGGCCATGATGCAGATGGTAATATTGACTTTACAATGCCAGTGACCCATAACCCCAATGATCTTGGATTTGATTACGCTTATGGGCATGTAGCCTCCTTGGATATACCTCCGTACGTTTATGTGGAAAATGGGCAAGTGACCGCAATGCCCATAGATTCCACGCAGAGTGAGGACAGGTATGGCTGGTGGAGAAAGGGGATTACCGCTCCTGATTTTATTCATGAGGATGTTACTCCTAATTTTTTCAGGAAAAGCATCGCTTATGTTGAAGAGCGGAGCAAAGAAGAAAAACCGTTTTTCCTCTATTTGGCTTTGCCTTCTCCCCATGCTCCGATCCTGCCTTCCCCGGAGTGGCAAGGAAAGAGCGGTTTGACACCCTATGGAGATTTCGTTATGATGTTGGATGATTATGTAGGGCAATTAATGGCTGCGATAAAGGAGGCAGGAATAGAAGAGAATACCTTGGTTGTCTTTGTGAGTGACAATGGAGTGGCACCAGCTGCGAAGATAGATGAGCTGATCGCAAAAGGCCATTATCCAAGTGGCATTTATCGTGGACACAAAGCCGATATTTATGAGGGAGGCCACCGCGTTCCGTTTATTGCCAAATGGCCCAAGGTAATCAAGGCAGGAAGTGCAAGCGCTCAGACTATCTGTACCACAGACCTGATGGCCACTTGTGCAGAAATCGTGGGGTACCAGCTGGAGGACGATGAAGGAGAGGACAGTTATAACCTGCTGCCATTGTTTTCAGGAGAGAAGCTGGGGAGGCCTTATCGTGAAGCTACGGTTCACCATTCAGACAAAGGAGCTTTTGCCATTCGGCAAGGAAAGTGGAAATTAGCGATGACAGCTGGGTCAGGTGGGTGGAGCTTTCCCACTCCTGAAGATGTCGAGAAGATCGATACCCTGCCTCCTTTACAGCTTTTTGATCTTAGCAATGATCCCCGAGAAGAGAATAATCTACAGGCAAAATATCCTGAGAAAGTCAGTGAACTGAAAGCACTCCTGACCAGATACATCCAAGACGGAAGAAGTACTCCCGGGGCACCCCAAGACAATGACGGAGAGAAAATATGGGAGCAACTCTGGTGGATGCGTTTATGAAAGGCAAAAGCGATTATAGCCCGACTGCTATGACGGTGAGAATAACGTAAAGTAGCCAGCTTATTTGACAACCACATTAGCACATAGGGGCATAAGTAGGGGCCAATGTGCTGGTTGGGGAATTTGATTAAATCAATAGGTGCTTTTATGGCAAAAATAGTATTGGCATTAGAGAAATTAACTAGAGCATTCGCCCTTAATTTGGGGTAAATTAGAGCTTTAATTTATTTAATGGGTTCAATAGGGTTTGAAAGGTGAAAATCCCCGAGAATGTATTCGGGGATTTTTTTGCTTTTATAAGAAAGTTCATCTGCTTGTACTTGACTAAAGGAAGCTTATTCCATTTCGCCAATGAACGGCAGTTCCTCTTGCATGGCATTTCGGATGGTAGAATGGATATAGTCATCTACTTGCATAAATTTGGCGGCATCCATTGCACTGGTTGCTTTCTTGAATTTTTTATAGTATTTGCTGTGCAGCTTGGTCAGTTTGAGCGAGTTGCTTAATGTTCTTTTGGCTAGATTGTCCGCTTCCTCCTCATCCAAGGTGGCGTAATTGTCCAAGTATTCATTGGCGATCAGGATACGCTCTCTTGCGATGGATTTCCTTTCATCCTCATAGGCTTGGTACACATGCCAAAAAGCTGCTTGGTCGGACTCTGGTAGATCCATGTAACTTTCGATTAGGGTTTTCTTTTCCATTCCGAATTCATCTTGGATGAGTTGGATTTCTTCATCAGCAGTTATTTGTGCTTGGGTCAAAAAAGGCAGCATTAGCATTGATGCTAAAATAATAAACGGTCTATAAAGTTTCATAATGAGTTGTGTTTGTGTTCTTGGTTTGTCTTTGTTTCATTTTATACTACCAAAAGTACTCGCTGCCGTTGGGGAACAGGTGGGGAATGCTAAGTTGCTTGCCAAAATTCATCTATTTTTGGCAAGCACGATGGATAGGCAGTGTTTTGGCAGATGACAAATATGCAGACGGGATTTTGGCCTTTTATGAAGCCATATGAGCTGAGGAGGAGCAATGTGGCAGACAGGGACTCTGTTTTCTGTTTTACAATTCAGGCAGATGGAGAACATTTTACCCCTCTATCTAAAAGTAGCCATAATAGGTTGGATGCGCTGCAAATCATATAGGAGTCAGTAACGAAAACTGATCAAAAGATGGTTTTATAAAAAGCATGGCGACATTGGTGCTAAGTACCTCGAAAAAAAACTTCTTTTCTATCATTCTGAAAGTGTCACCTCAGGCTTACTATGTTGTTAAAATGAATTCGGCTATGCCATTTAATATGGATATGCGGGTATTGTTTAAAGTGTTTTAATAAGTTTATTTGCTGAAATATTTTGTCATGGATATGTTGAATTTATATTTTTAGAACTTTTTTGTTAATTAATAATAGTTTGGCAAGGGATGTATTGTTATATTTGTGTCGGAAGATGTTCTACAAAGTGTGGATATTTTCTACACAGTCTCCACACTTTGAGGTTCGGGAAGTGTCTTTTAAGGCCGTTTTCATTAATGGCACGGCTTATGGATATTAGTTTTGCAAATGAAACAGTAAATGAGTGAGCTGAGAAGAAAGGTGCTGTTGTTAGTGTTTTTGATTGGTTTGTTCATGGTGGCATTACTTGGTGCTACCGGCGTGCAATTGAAAAGAGAAGTGAGCAAATTTCAGCAAAAACTTGCTTCTGGCGAATCTAACAACAGTATATTTTATCAACCAGATAAGTTAGTTCCATGAAGTTGATAGTGTGTATGAGTGTTATTGCAGCGGTGTTTTTAGCCTCTTGTAATGACAAAAGGGACAAAAAAGAAGTATCGGGTCAAGCGACTTCCCAAGCAGAAGAAGTGATGCCAGATATTGATGGGGTGAGTGAATTGCAGACTCCTCCAGAAGAGGCTGAGAGAAACGAGATTGCTGAAGGAGATCTTCCAGATGAAGTGATTAATATGCTGGAAAATGATTCTTTGCTCTCTGCACTCCAACTAAAGAAGGTTCATAAAATCCAAAAGGGTGGTGATATTTATTACGACTTGGCTTTTATAACTGATGAGGAAGAGACTATGATGGTTTCTGTAAGTGAAGAAGGCGAAGTACTGGAATACTAAACCAATTTAACCTATAGATGAAGAAAGTGGCTTTCATTATTGCCCTAAGTGTGCTTTTGGCACATGGCGTGAAAGCTGCGGAAGCGATATCGCCAAAAGGGCAGGTCGTGACATTACAGGATAGAATAGAAATTGCAGCTGAGGATTTGCCTCAGGCAATTAAAGATACGATAGACGAAAAGTCTGAAACCAAAGATTTAACCATTTCGAAAGCCTATCAGGTGACAGATGAAGAAGGAAATGTCATCTATGAGGTGAAATTCGGAACGGGCGAACGAAGCATCGAAAAGAAGTACGATGCTGAGGGAAAAATACTAGTAGAGGAGTAGTAGTTTCTTTTTATTCATGACTAAAGCACCGATTTTTTGAGTCGGTGCTTTCTTATTTTTAGCCAAAATCACTTCCGGGCAGCTAAGAGGAGATCAAGCCATATTTCTGTGGGGCGATAAATTTCTTTATCGGAACAATGATACGCCACCAAGACTCCAAGGCACAAAGCAAATATAAATCCCTTTCAGTACAAGTTTCAGCATGCACTTGGTTCCTAAGAGGGGGCAAGTGGAAAAGCTGGAGGTTTGTGGTTTGTTAGGATAGAACGCTGATGCCGTGGATGATTCAGGTTTACGCTGATTTATTTTGAAGGCCACAAAGGCACCAAGTCACGGGTCAAGCAATCTATCTGGGGGATTTTTGCCACACTTTCTTAAACCCGGATTATGCGTTAGGAATCGTAGAGAGAGCTGAAATTGCAAGAAAATCAGTTAGTTTGGAGGCATTAGCGTAGCACCGCTACGGTTATGCCGAAAACTAAAGTGAAACGGCTGATTTTGAAGCAGTTTCAGGTCGCAACACCTGTGCGCCGTGGCGTAGATAGGCTAATGCATATTCCGGATTAAAATTGCTTCTCCCTACTGATTATTAACCTCAGTTCGATTATGAAACCGTTTCTGTACAGTGGTCGGAACATGCACTGCGAGGCTTAGAGGGGGCTCTGAGCGGGTGGAAGCCGTGGCAGCTCGCCGCGGCGAGTTGCCACACCCTTTTCCAACCCACATCCTCCTAAAAAGGGTATGACGCTTTTTATACTAAAATTAAGTCGAGCTCAGGTTATTAGAATAAAGCGCTGTTTGCGTTTAGGGTTTTAGCGTGAATTTATAAGCATCTAGGAAGATGGTTGCTGCTAAAACAATAAGATTATTTTTGATGTTAGCCACGGGCGCTGTCCATGGCTAAGGATGTTACGCCCTTTCAGGGCTTTTTTTATGCTACTTATCTTGTCCGATTTAAGCAAAAAGTCACCGCAAATCTTAACTATCTGCTCCATCAGCGTTCTATTAGAAAGAGCCACTATTCCCCAATATTTTTGCTTGATCCCAAGTCACCAAGGGATCTGTAAGTGATGGTGCCAGATGATGGATACTGCCAACATCTCCTTCGTGCCTTCACGTCTTTGTGGCAGAAAAGTAGGCCACAAAGGCACCAAGTCAGCAAGAGTATTGAAAACACGGATAAATTGAATAGATGAATTTACTTCTTACTGTGTCCTCTACCATATGGTTAAGTTCAAGTTGTTCCGCAATCTTCCCGTTTGATCCCTGATGGGACAGGTTTTACTGGTGTTATTTTTAATATATGGAAGAAAAAATCAGCGCAAATCTTATTAATCTGCGCGATCTGCATTCTATCAAAAGAAAGATAACATCAAGCTCGCAACTTTGCTTAACCCCTTATTTGGTACGCTGCCGGATGACTTCGTAGATCAGTACACCGCTGGCCACGGAGACATTGAGGCTCTCGATATTGCCGGCCAAGGGAATGCTGACAAATTCATCACTGAGTTCCATTAGGTCTTCGGATATGCCGTCTTCCTCAGAGCCCATGATGATGGCCGTAGGTACAGTATAGTCTGCATCGTACATTTTTCGTTCTGTTTTTTCAGTACAGCTGACGATGTTCAGTCCCATTTTCTTGAGGTCTTTTACCATAAAATGGAGGTTGCGTGCCCTACAAATAGGGAGGAAGTTGAGCGCTCCTGCGGAAGTCTTTACGGCATCAGAATTGATTTGGGCAGCACCTTTTTCAGGGATGATGATGGCGTGTACGCCAGCGCATTCGGCCGTTCTGGCGATGGCACCAAAATTCCGTACATCGGTGATCCTGTCAAGTACCAAAATGAGTGGGTCTACTCCTTTCGAGAAGCATTCAGTGATGACATTATCGATGGAGGCGTATTGGAGGGCAGACATGTGGGCTACCACTCCTTGATGGTTTTTACGGGTGATCCTGTTGAGTTTGGCATCGGGAACCCGCACTACAGGGACACGCTCCTGCTTGGCAAGGCTTAGGAGCTCCTTGATCAGGTCATTGTTCAGTTCTTTGTTGACGAGGATTTTGTCGATATCCTTTTGGGCATGGAGAGCCTCCATGACTGCTCTGGTGCCAAATATGAAATCTTTGTCGTGTGCTCCCTTGTCGATTAGAAAGCCATCTTTCCGCTTCTCCATAATGTAATGCTTTGGAACCATTCCGGTTGGTATGACCTAGAGCGGTTCAACTTGTAATAATTTGGTGTGAAAATATTCCTGATCCGTGCAAAGGTAAAGCTAATTTTCGACTTGGAGCCTATTTTATCATAAATCCAGATTTCTTTGTCCACATCAAAAAACACACTGACAGGTGGCCCCATCACGGTATAGATCATGCCGCGGTCAGTTTTCCAGCCTTCCTTAAAGTCGGTAAAAAGGATATTGGCAAACTCGATTTGACGGAAGTATTCCCGGATGATTCCTTGCGCCTTTTCCGTGTCATGGGTCAATTCCAGCCAGTATTTGTCCAATGCTTTTTTCTTGTCTTCTGCAGCGCGTAGTGCTTCATGCTCATTTCTGGTAGAGATATATACCAATTTATCGATCATTTCATCGTAGGTAGAAACCCGGGGATAGGCATCAGATGTGGTCTTGACCATAAACCCTGTTTGCTTGGTTGTGTCAGTTTGTACGAAATAGTAGCCTTGTTCATCAAATGGCTGCGGAACGTTTACGAGAAATTCCCCATTATTTATGACCTCAATGTCCTTGGCCACTGGCGCAGGCCTAGTTTCCATGGGAGGAAGAGGGATTTCAAAATCACGTGGATAGAAATAATTGTAGAGGTTCATGCTTTTGTCGCTTTTAAAAAGCAGGGCCTCGCCTTTGTTGATATAGGTTTGGTCAAAGGGGATGTCATTGGCATAGTACGCGCCAAAGCTCGGGAGATCAGTTATAAAGGGGCTGATCAGGTCTGTATGGTAGATATATTGGTCCCCTTGCCGGGTATCCTTGCAAATGATGACCGCATAGGCTTCTTTTTGGTCATTAGGGACAGAGATGGCCTTCTCAAAGTAAAAATGCCTGTCGGTATCTTTTTTTAAATCTGACTTGGTGAGAGGTACAATATTTTTCTCGTTGATCTCTTCGTTAAAGTCTTTTACCACGACATAGGAAAAGGCATAATCATCAAAATTGGGATTTTCTTCAATCTTCTCCACGGGCATCTGGAGCAGAAAATCCCTTTCTCCGGTCTTTATAGGGATGATTTTTGGGGAAATCCTGGAATACCGGGAATACCGGAGATTTTGGTTGATGTTTTTAAGATTGCTCTGTCCATGGACATTTCCTGCTGAGAACCAGTATAGTAGGGTGCAGCAGAGTACTGTTAATTTTATAGTCTTTGTCGTTGTCATCATGCGGTTTTAAAAATTAACCTTATTTTTGCTTAAAATAATAAAATTTTAAATGGCTACCTATACAACGGAAATTGCTTCCGATAAGTTGGTTAGTGATAACCCTATACATCAACGATTATTAAAAGCTTACATTGCGGCAAAGCCCTTGGTAAGTGGTGAATTGTTGGAAATTGGCTGTGGAGAAGGCCGAGGAGTGGAAGTGCTCAGTGATCTGGTGCGTTCGTATCATGGTCTGGACAAAATCGGTGAAGTGATCGATAAGTTACAGCAAGAATTCCCCCAAGCCAAGTTTGAGCAAGCGGTAATTCCTCCATTGGCGACCGTGCCATCAGATCATTACGATACCGTGGTGAGCTTTCAGGTGATCGAGCATATACAAGATGACAGGCTGTTTTTGGAAGAAATCTACCGTGTGCTAAAGCCCGGTGGCAAGGCCATTATTTCTACACCAAATATTCGTCATACACTGAGCAGAAACCCTTGGCACATTAGGGAATATACCGGTACTGAGTTGATCCAACTTTGCGAGCGGGTGTTTGACAAGGTGGATGCCAAAGGAATCGGCGGCAATGACAAGGTCTGGAGCTATCACGAAGCCAATAGGAAATCTGTCAATAAAATCATGCGTTTCGACATTTTTGACCTACAGCACCGCCTGCCAGCATCCGTTTTGCGCATGCCATATGAGTTACTGAACCGGATGAACCGCAATAAGCTCCACAAACAGGGAGGCAATACCGTGACCGATATTACCCATGAGGACTATGTGGTGGTGGACCATCCTGACAAAGGGCTGGATTTGTTTTATATCTTGGAGAAGTAATAAAATGGATATTCCATTTAATATTACAAAGGTCAGCAAAGAGGAATATCCTGTAATACTAGCTGTTTGGGAGGCATCTGTGCGGGCTACTCATGATTTTTTGAAACCGGGAGAGATCGAGCGGCTTAAGCCATTGATCCTAAACCAATATTTGGCTATGGTGACATTGGCCTGTATTAGAAATGAAGGAGATAAGATTGAGGGGTTTGTTGGGGTGGCAGAGGATAAAGTAGAGATGTTGTTTGTTCATCCAGCTGCAATGGGGATGGGGATCGGAAGAGCATTAATGGAATATGCCATTCACTGCCTAGGAGTCAAAAAAGTAGATGTCAATGAAGATAACGGTCAAGCAGTGGCATTTTACAAGTATCTTGGCTTTGAGGTGGCGCACCGTTCGCCCCTGGATGGCGAAGGTAATCCTTACCCAATATTACATTTGCAATACCGAAATTAGTGTTTTTGGGTAGGGGTCTGTTTTTTTGGTAGGAAAAAAAAAGAGCGGCTTAATGAGCCGCTCTTTTAGTTTTTTTATTTCCTTTTCTGCAAAATACCTCTCGGGGAAGCAGCTGGCCCCATTACCTTGTCCAGGTTGTTCTGGATCTCAGTGGCCAATTCGTCGTAACCGCGTTCTTGTAGGAGAGGGACGAAGAAGCGCATCATCTCTAGGGAATACATCGCTTCCCTATCCATGGCACGGCCTTTTTCTTGGTAAAACTGCAGCATCTCGAAGGCTCTCTTTGAAAGCACCTCGATAATGTCCATGGCCATATCATCTTCCCCTAATTCGAACAACGAAGGTACAGACTGTCCACTGGACAGGTCATATGGTATGGCTTCGTTAGGGAATTTTTCCATGCTTAGCTTTTGGATGTCGGCGGCCATGTCCAGCTTATCTTCCATGATCAGCGCATTGGTCAGGCTGTTGAACATGCTGCGGTGGTTAGAGGTAAACCTTCTGTATTCTTCATCGAAGTAACTGTCTGGGTTGTCCATGCCACGGTAGGCAAAGTTCTCTGTTACGTTTTTGTAAGCCAAGTCTGTATTGACAAATTCATCGACATTCTCCGGTTTTTGAACGGGTAGTAACCGGTAGGTAAGTCCCTCCATTACCACATGGTTGCTCAGGTCCAGACTGACCGAAGATAATGAGGTGTTGTTAAAGTAAATTGGCCGTTCCCAGTTGTTGGTAGCGATAAGGTCCAATAGCATCAGGTTTCCCTTGGTGAGGTAATTTCCTTTTACCCTAAGGTTCATATGGTTGACGGTGAGGTCTTCCATGCCTTCAGGTACCACGCCGTCTTTGATGACTTGTGCAGAATCCACTTCCAAGATGAGGTTTCTGGAAGGAACTTGATAGATGGTATTGGTATAGCCGGATTTTACTTTTAATAAGTCGCTCTCGTTTTTGAGCAGCTTTAGGTACTCTTTGACCGATATTGCTTCCAATCCCTGTCTGTCATTGACAAACAAGATGTCATTGGTGCCCCGTTTGAAATTCTTTTTCTCAAGGGAGAAAGGTAGTGCAGCAGATTGGTTGATGGGGCGGGTCATTTGTTCTACGTACCAGTCCGTATCGAAATAACTCAGCACGATTACCCGCACATCGGTTCTAAAGCCTTCCACTTCCTGCACGTACCATAGTGGGAAGGTGTCATTGTCACCTCCGGTAAATAGGATGGCATTTTCTTCACAAGATGCCAGGAAGTTCCTAGCAGAGTCGACAGAGAAATAGCGATTGGAACGGTCATGGTCATCGTAATTTTGGGAAGCCATCAGTACCGGTACCGGGAAAGCGATCAGTGTCGCCAGGATACCGGCCACCGCAAAATTCTTGTTCAATTTGGCCAGCCCGTGAGCAATAGCCAGTACGCCCATACCGATCCAAATGGCAAAGGCATAAAATGAACCTACGTAGATGTAATCTCGTTCGCGGGGTTCTACAGGGGGGGAATTGAGGTACAGTACCAGTACCACTCCCATCATCAGGAAGAGCATGGTGGTGAGCCAGAATGACTTGGTGTCATATTTGGCCTGAAAGAGCAACCCAATGAGCCCCAGTAGCAGGGGTAGCATTAGGTAATTATTGTGTGCTTTGTTGTTTTCGATAAAATCTGGATAATCTTCAAAGGCATTGGTGATTCCTGTCCATGGAGCATCAGTGATGTCACTTTCCCTACCTGAGAAGTTCCACAAGAAATAGCGCCAGTACATGTGTCCCAGTTGGTGGTCCAGCATAAAAGCGATATTGTCCGCAAAAGTAGGCTCTTCACCTTCCCTTAAGCCAAGTTTTTGGCGGTAAAGCCGTTTGTGTTGGGCCTGTGTGGAATAAATACGTGGGAGAATAGTTGTTTTTTCCGGGTCGTATTCGGTGACGATTTCATAATCGACAATTTCGTATTTGTCATCTCCTTTGGCGTATACCGGATCACCCTCTTTTTGCTCTTGTACTTCGGCAGTGAAGTACTGTCCGTGCATCAAAGGACGGTATCCGTACTGCTCCCGTTTGAGGTAGCTTACGAAGCTGATGATGTCCTTTGGCGCGTTTTCATTGATAGGTGTGTTGGCATTGGAGCGAATGACGATGAGCGCATACGAACCATAGCCGATCAAGATAAATGTCAATGAGAGCAATACCGTGTTCAAGATCACCTTTTCCTGTTTGATAGAGTAGATGATGGCCGCAATAAGCCCACCTAGGAATAAGGCAATAAATACGATAATTCCTGAGCCAAATGGAAGTCCAATGCTATTGACAAAGAAGATTTCCATGGATCCTGCCAAGCTTGGCAGACCAGGAATGATGATATTATTGATCGTGACCAAGGCCACCCCGCCCAAAAGGAAAGCGACGATGGCTCCTTTGAGGTTTGGGTTTTTGTATTTCTTAAAGTAAACTACCAAGGCCAGAGCCGGCAAGGTTACCAAATTGAGCAAATGGACACCTATGGACAGTCCTACTAGGTAGGCAATGAAAATCATATAGCGGTTTTCGTCCTTTGGATTTTCGATGACATCCCATTTTAAGAAAGCCCAGATCACAATGGCCGTAAAGAAGGATGACATGGCGTATACCTCGGACTCTACAGCCGAAAACCAAAAACTATCTGAAAAGGTGTAAACCAAAGCCCCAATAATGCCTGCGCCCATAATAGCAATGGTATGTCCCTTGCTTTCTTTGCCTTTTTCAAGTTTGAAGAGCTTACGTCCCAGCAATGTGATGGACCAGAACAGAAAGAGAATCGTAAATCCACTGAATACGGCACTTCCCGCATTCATCCAGTAAGCAATCTCAAGAGGGTCACCTAGCGCTAAGAAAGAGAACATTCTGTAAATGAGCAGGAAGAAAGGGGCTCCTGGGGGATGGGGTACTTGTAGCTTATAGGCTACAGCAATGAATTCTCCTGGGTCCCAAAAACTGGCCGTTTCTTCTATCGTCAGAAGATAAACCAGTGAGGCAATTAAAAATAATATCCAGCCTGTGAGGTTGTTGACTTTTCTATAGTTAATCATGCTTGAGTTACACTAAATGTGAAAGGCGAAAATAAAAAAATATTCACGAAATCAGGGGGATTTAACCAATTTTAAAAGGTATACGAAGAAAGACGACAAAAAAGGGGAAAGCATTTGCTTTCCCCTTTTGGGATTTCTTTAGGATGTGATCCCTTGTTTTTTGTTCATTTCATCGACAAGCTGTCGTTTTAGCTTGCGCTCTCTTTCCAGTGTGTTTTTTCGATGGGTTTCAAATTCCTCTTTGGTTTCGATGAGATCTTTTCTTGTCTCTGCAATTACCTTGTGGCTATTGGAGTATTTATAGATGAAATAGGCCAAGGCAACCCCTAGCCCGATGATGATGCTCCACATCATGGTGCTGTAGGTGGTCTTATATACCTGGATGCCTAAGAAGGAAAAACTGTCCTTGGCGGCCAGTGTTTCGTTCAGTTCATTTTCAGCATTTTTGATCCCCGTGTTCAGTTGGTCAATCTCAGCATTTTGCTCATTGATTTTGCTGTTTTTTTCAACGATCTGATCTTTGAATACTTTAAGGGAGTCAAGGATATTTGATTTGATTTTGCCTAGGTTTGTCTTTTTGACCACCTTGTATTCTTGGTAATTGTTTGATACGTCGTTAAGGTAGTCAAATTGGCTTTCAATGGTCCCACTGTTGAGGGAGTTCTGTGGTTTTTCAGGCGCAGGGGATTCCTGCGCTAAAGAGGTATAGCATACAGCGATACATACGAAAAGTGCTATGATAATACTTCTTTTCATCTTGATTTGGTATTTAGAAATTCTAGTTGGTTTGTTATTGTAACACGAGAATACAGGTTTTATTGCACTTTTGAAAGTAAAAAGCGTATTAAAAGCCCTTTATGACCGAAAAAAGCCTGATTTTTACCGGATTTATGGAAAATTGTCGCTTTTTTGCTGCCAAATCTTATTTTGGGGAGAAGTATAAAATTCGATTTCATCCATGGAAAACTGCATCTTTTTTTAAGATGTGGAAACTATAATGAAGGCTTTGTGGTTTCCATGTTCAGTCAAAAATTAGCGAATTAGCGAAAAAAATCTAGTTCGTTTGAAATTACGAACGATGATCTGCGTTATATACGTTTAGTCGTTGTAAAATAATTGTCAGAATTTTCCTAAACGAAATTGAATAAGGTCGTAATTTTGTTTAAAAATAATTGGATGCGGATCATTACTTGCCTTGTTATTGTTTTGCTGCTTGGGTCAGAGATGGTTCGAGCGCGACAGTTTCAAGTAGATACAGCAGAGGTCAAGGCTGATAGGCCATCCTACTTGCTATTGGATAAAGGCCTTCAGTTTAGGATAACTGAAGCGATCAATAGCATGTATAATTTTGATTTTGAGACTGCCGAGAGAGGTTTTGCGGTGATGCGCTATAATTATCCAGAGCACCCTCTTCCCTATTTTCTTATGGGCTTGGCCCAGTGGTGGAAGATTGTGCCGGATATGGAGAACGATCAAAATGACGAGCTGTTTATGAGGTTTATGGAGGAGACCATTGACAAGGCCGAAGTGATGTTGGAGGATGAGCCTGAGAATAAAGAAGCGGCGTTTTTCTTGGCGGCAGCCTATGGTTTTAAAGGAAGGTTGTTGAGTGAAAGGGACAGTTGGACAGCTACGGCCATTGCCGGCAAAAATGCACTCAAATATATGGAGCTCAGTAAAGGAGATGAAGAACTTAGTCCGGAATTATTGCTTGGAGATGCACTTTTCAATTATTTTTCGGTTTGGATTCCTGAAAATTACCCTTTGATGAAGCCGGTTATGGCCCTATTCCCAAAAGGTGATAAAGCGCTGGGATTGATGCAGCTGGAAGAAGTGGCCAAAAATGCCTTTTATGCTCGGGTAGAAGCCCAGTATTTTTTGTTCAGACTCTATGCTTCAGAAGAAAAACGCCCGTATGACGCATTGCAAATTACCGAATATCTTCACGATAAATATCCTGATAATCCGTACTTCCACCGGTTTTATGCGCGGCAGTTGTATGCCGTTGGAAGAGGAGCGCAAGCAAAAGAACAATCTCTTGAAATTCTCCAACGGATAGAAGCAGGCCAGGAGGGGTATGAGTCGAATAGTGGGCGATATGCTTCTTTTTTCACTGCACAGTACTATGATCGGATCAATGATGTGCCGCATGCCAAGGAATATTACTTGAAGACAGTGGCCTTTGGAGAAGAGTCCGAAAGCCAGGAAAGCGGGTACTACCTGTATTCACTGCTCCATTTAGGAAAGATAGCTGCCAGTGAGGGTGAGGACAAGGAGGCAAAAGCTTACTTGAAAAAAGTGAAAAAATATGCTAAGCGCAAGCATCCTGCCCACCAAGAAGCGAGAGATTTTTTGAAAAAGAATAAACTTTAATCGGATAATGAACGTCTATAGTTAAATGAATCAAGAGAAAATTTGAAATTTGGTTCGTAAAAAAGCGTTATGAGGTGAAAAGTTCTAAATATTCAATAGTAAAATCAACAATATTTTGTATTAATGACCGTTTTTTGTCTTAAATAGCTTTAAAATAATTTGAAAATATATTACCTTTGCACGACATAAAATTTTGCAAATACTTTAAATCATGGATAATCACATAAAAGTAAAATTCGACAAAATTGATCGCAAGATCCTTGAAATTCTTCAGGCAAACGCTAAAATTACCAATGCGCAGCTTTCAAAAGATATTGGATTGTCTCCAGCTCCTACCTTGGAGCGTGTAAAAAAACTGGAGCAGTCAGGTATTATCAAAAGCTATCATGCGAAGCTGGATCCTGAAAGAATAGGTCTTGGAGTAAGCACCTTCGTATTGGTGAGCCTGATCGGTCATAACAAAGCAAATATCGATGCTTTCATGAAGGAAATCGATTCGATCCCTGAGGTGATCGAATGTCACCATATCACAGGTACCGGAGATTTTATATTGAAAATCATCTCTAAGGACATTACTTCTTACCAGAAATTGATGCTGGAAAAAGTAAGTGAAATCAAAGAAGTGGATTCTATGCAGTCCATGGTCATTCTATCTACATTTAAGGACAGCAAAGTACTGCCGATCCCTGTCAATTAAAAATACTTTAATCATTCAAGGGGTGGCTGTTCGGTCACCCTTTTTTTTTGATAAAACCAACGTTATGGAAGAAAATCCTTGGAAAACCAAGTCAAGACGTTCACTGTATTCCAATCCCTGGATAGAACTTGAGGAGCACGAGGTAGTTACGCCGGCGGGTACGGACGGGCTTTATGGAAAGGTGAAATTTAAGAATAAGGCAATGGCCATTTTGCCAGTAGATACTGATAGGAATACCTGGCTGGTGGGACAGTACCGCTATACCATTGATGAATACAGCTGGGAAATCCCGGAGGGAGGCAGTCCCATTGGGGAGGATATTCTAGATGGGGCCAAGAGAGAGCTGAAAGAAGAAACGGGGTTGACGGCCCAAAAGTGGACAATGATCATGCGATTTCATACCTCCAACTCTGTCACAGATGAGGAAGGATTTGCCTACCTGGCAGAAGGGTTGACAGAAGGTGAAACGGCTTTCGAGGACACCGAGAAAATCCAGGTCAAAAAGCTCCCTCTTGCGGAGGCAGTACAGAAGGTCCTCGATGGAGAAATTACCGATGTGATCAGTGCTGCTGTACTGCTGAAAGCCGCGAGGATGCTTGAGATTTAAATCGAGTTAAAATCCCCGTAGCCATTTGGTAAGGTGCTTAGCCGAGCTGCTTTATTAGGCAGCTCGGGAGCCACCTGTATTGCGATTTTTCAAAAGCCTACTATTCATTTCAAAGCAGCTCTGCTGCTGGAAGGTTATGTATTTAAGACAACTGAATTTTAAAGAGCATTTTTCTAAGACATTTACATTGGCCTATCCGGTCATGTTGAGTCAGCTTGGTCAGGTACTCGTGGGTGTAGCGGATAGCATGATGGTGGGGCGGCTAGGAGCCGAGCCGCTCGCTGCTGCATCACTGGCCAACAGTATTTTCTTTGTGGTGATGATGTTTGGTACGGGGGTTTCCATGGCCATGACGCCTTTAGTGGCTGCTGCCGATGGAGAGGACAAGCCGCGTAAGATCACGCGGGTTTTTAACCATGGTTTTGCCATTAACGGGTTTACGGGAGTTATTTTGTTTTTGGTGATCGTATTAGCGTCACCACTTCTGGCGCATATGAACCAGCCTCCGGGAGTGGTAGAAGAAGCCGTGCCGTTTCTGGGGGTGATTACGCTTTCTTTGATCCCCTTGATGTTTTTTCAGACGTTCAGGCAATTTGCCGAAGGCTTGAGCCATACCAAGGAGGCCATGCTGATCACGATCTTTTGTAATGTGATCAATGTTTTCCTGAACTGGGTGCTGATTTATGGCAACCTGGGTTTTGCGCCAATGGGGCTGAATGGAGCCGGATGGGCGACACTTATCTCCAGGGTGTTGATGGCATTGGTGATGGCGTATTTTGTGTGGAAAAGTCCTTTGTTCAAGAAGTACAGACTGAAGCTGGATTTTCGAAAACTGTATTTCCCGATGTTCAGTAAGCTCCTGAAAATAGGCGTTCCCACGGGTTTTCAGTTTGTTTTTGAGGTAGGGGCGTTTAGTTCCGCCGCCATTATGATGGGCTGGATAGGAGTAAATGCACTGGCTGCCCACCAAATTGCCATTAACTTAGCGTCTGTCAGTTATATGATGGCTTCTGGATTGTCAGCGGCCGCCATGGTGAGGGTGGGGAATCAGTTGGGCAGAAATGATATCAAGACCCTTCGTGAGGCCGGTTTTACCTGTTTTGGGATGATTGCAGTATTTATGTTGTTGTTCGCAGGGATTTTTATTGCTTTCAAGGACTACCTGCCATTGCTTTATATTGGGGATGCAGAGGTGGTGCAAATGACGGCCGGGCTGCTCGTAATAGCGGGGTTGTTTCAGCTGTCCGACGGTATTCAGGTAGTGGGACTAGGGGCACTCAGGGGTATGGCCGATGTGAAGATGCCTACTGTGATCACTTTAGTGGCTTATTGGGTGATCGCCCTTCCGCTTGGATACATGCTGGCCTTTCACTGGGGAGCTGAAGAAAAAGGCATCTGGTATGGGTTGTTGATTGGCCTGACGATTACCGGTGGCTTGTTGCTTTGGCGCTTTCAGCGGTTGAGTTTGAGGTTGCTTTCTCAGAAGAACAAGTGATTGGAAGGAGTCTGATTCTATAATTCGATAAACGCTAATAGCTTGTTTGGGTAGAATTCAGCCTTCTTCAGGGTCTTTTGGAGAGTTTGTTTTATCTTTATCGAATTGTTTCCAGTTTTTAAAGAGACCAACCATGAGTATACATAAAGAAATAGCGAGAACGTCTGCTTTTTCCAGAACCACCATTACCGAATTGATGATTCCTTCTTATGCCAATTTTGGAGGGAAGATACACGGTGGGATTTTACTTTCGCTGATGGATAAGGTGGCTTATGCCACTGCGAGTAAGCACAGCGGAGCCTATTGTGTGACCGTTTCGGTTGATACGGTGGATTTTTTGCAGCCTGTGGAGGTGGGAGAGCTGGTGTCTCTCATGGCTTCCATCAACTATGTAGGAAACAGCTCCATGGTAATAGGAATAAAGGTGATTTCTGAAAATGTAAAAGTGGGAAATGTCAAACATACCAATACCTGCTATTTTACGATGGTGGCAAAAGGGGAAGATGACAAGCCTACTAAAGTGCCCAAGTTGATCCTAGAAGACGCTACTGATGTAAGGAGATTTGTAGAGGCGATTTATCGCCGGAAGTTCAAGCAAAATTATGAGACCAACCTGAAGGAGATCAAATCCAACTGGGAAAAACAAGATATCAATAAGCTGTTAAAGGATCAGCGCTGCATTATTCAGACTAAGCAACCTTAGAAAAAAAGCAGTATTTCTAGAGAAATGCAATAAGGAAAGTAGTGTCGAGATGTGAGTATGGAGTATTGAGTCAAACTTCTCACTTTGTAGGTGGGCTTAGCTGGAGTTATTTTATACCTGGTTGTGCTGGGTCCCGGTTGTGTTGGGACGCTGTCCCAGCATTGGCGGACACTGAGTCTCTGACTCAACGAGGTAAAAAATCCACCTCAATCACCTCACTTTTGAAAGGGGGTGGGTGGGGTTTTGGAGGCAGTTTTGGTGATAAATAAGTAAATGAAAGCTACCAAGGCACCGGCAGCACCCATAAGGAATACAAGAGGGAATCGCTCGTGTTGATTGGCATAAATCCATCCAGACCCTAAAGCGCCAATGCCGATACCCGCTTCCAATGCGATGTACATGGTCGCCAGTCCCCGTCCTCTGAAAGCCGATAGAGACAGGTCGATGGTCCATGCAGCGATGGTCGGTGAAGTCATGCCCAATGCAAAACCAAAGAGTACACCTGAGAAAATCAGCATTTCCTTGGAGTGGCTAAAGGCCGTGGCGGTCATGGCCAAGGCAAGGCAAAAGGTGGCTGCCTTTAAGACCGGAATCCTTCCGTAGCGATCCGAAGCTCTTCCGGCCAGCAGCCGTATGGCCAATGAGCTTAGCGTAAATACTGCAAAGAAAATTCCTTTGTTTTCGATTTTTAGAAATGTTGAAAAATCAGGAATAATGGTGAGGATGATGCCAAAAGATAGGTAAGAAAAAAACAGTACGAAGCAGGGAGAAAATACCCTTTTTTCGAATATTTCATCCTTTTTTAATTTGAAATGCCCCATTCGAAAGGGCACTGTTTCCGGTACGGTCTCCTTCAATCGGACCAGTAGTAGAATGGAAATCAGCGCTACACCAGATGAGCAATAAAACAACGGAGTGATACCGTGAAGGCTGGCAATGTAACCTCCCAAAGCTGGGCCGGCTGCCATCCCCAGTGAACTAAAGAGTGACTGGAGCCCCATAGCTTCTCCGCGGCGATTGAATGGTACGATGTCTGCGACATATGCAGAGATCCCTGTAGGTGTAAAACCTGTGCTAAAACCATGCAGGAAGCGCAGGCATAAGAAGCCAGCCACTCCAGAAATCAATGGGTAGAGCAAGCTCACCACCAAACAAACCCCTGCGCCAAAGATCATGACGGGCACTCGGCCTATGCGGTCTGCCAGCTTGCCGCTAAAGGGCCTGGACAGCCCTGCTGTCAAGGTAAATAGGGATATGATCAAGCCTTTATAGTCCTCACCGCCCAAACTGCTCAAATAAGCAGGAAGTTCGGGAATGATCATATTAAAACTGGCAAAGAAGAGGAATGAGCTCAGGCATAACTGCAGAAAGCGCAACGTGAAAAACGGAGGGAGTAATTTTTGCAAGTCCATGGTTTGCCAGTTAAAACAGAAAAGCACACCGGAAGTACTCCGGTGCGCTCATTAGTTTTTGGATAAAGGAAAAGGTCAATTATTTTCAGCTTCTTCTTCACTTTGAGCCAATAGGTAGGCTTTGATGAAGTCATTCAGACCACCGTCCAAGACAGTCTGTACGTCAGAAGTTTCGTGACCAGTCCTTGCGTCTTTGGCCAACTTGTATGGATGCAGTACGTAATTCCTGATCTGCGAGCCAAAGTCAATCTTCATTTTGCCCGCTTCGATCTTGTCCCTCTCGGCGTGGCGTTTTTCCATCTCCATCTGATAGAGACGCGATTTTAGCATTTGCATGGCCTTTTCACGGTTGGCAAGTTGAGACCGCTCTATCTGACAGACTACTACAATCCCTGTAGGCTTGTGCGTAAGTTGGACTTTGGTTTCCACCTTGTTTACGTTTTGCCCTCCGGCGCCTCCCGAACGGGAAGTATGTAGCTCGATATCTGATGGGTTGATTTCGATCTCAATGGATTCATCCACCACGGGGTACACATATACTGAGGCGAATGAGGTGTGTCTTCGGCCGCCACTGTCAAAAGGCGAGATCCTCACCAAACGGTGGACACCGATTTCTGATTTTAGGAAGCCATAAGCCAATGGGCCATCAAATTCCAGCGTAACGGATTTGATGCCTGCTACATCACCTTCCTGTAGGTCCACTTCCTTCACTTTGTAGCCGTTTTTCTCTCCCCACATGATGTACATCCTCATGAGGATGGAGGCCCAGTCGTTACTTTCTGTGCCACCTGCTCCAGGGTTGATTTCCATCAGTGCACTTAGCTGATCTTCTTCATTGCTGAGCATTTTTTTCAGCTCCAGCTCTTCGATTTCGTTTAGTGCCTTTTGGTAATCTGCTTTGATCTCATCTTCTTCTACGTCTCCTGCGGTGTAGAATTCATGCAGTACTTCCAGATCTTGGATCTTGGTTTCTGCACTTTCATAAGAACTGGTCCAGCCCTTCCGTGCCTGAATCTGCTTCATGGTCTTTTCGGCTTCTTCAGGATTGTTCCAAAAGTCAGGTTGGGCAGATACTGCTTCTAAATCTTCTATTTCTGCTTTCTTACGATCGTAGTCAAAGATACCTCCTTAAGGCCGTGATACGCGCCTTCAAGTCTTTCAACTGTTCTGATGTCATAAATTTATTTTCGTTTAATTGATTTTTAAGAGATGCGAATTTCGTCAAATTTTATGGCTTTACCTAAATCTCTACGGTGATCTTTCTAGGGGCATTTGGATTCCATTGGATTTTGGAAATTATTCTCCAAAAGTGCTCCACGGTAATGGGTTTGATGCAAGGATTGTTGCCACGAAGACGCTAAGGCACTATGATGGGCGTGTGGTCGGTGCCTTGTGTTTACAAATAAAAAAACAGTAGGTGGTGTTGAGTTGAAAACTCAATGCTAGTAGGTTCCGCAGCACAGCTGTCGGAACAACCATGTCCGTCAGGCTAACGCATGTGAGTTGCTGAAATTCTATATCCTTATTGATATCTATGCTCCTCACAAATGGCCTAGGGGGATTTCAAATCCCCATTATTCTGGTTCGGGATTTTAAATCCCGAACAGCTAAGACAGCTAAGTTTGGCAGCACAGCTGTCGGAACAACGGGAGGGTATTTGTCTTGCAATCACCGCCCTTTACCAAAAAAACTTAGTGTCTTGGTGACTTAGTGGCCTTTTGTTTCATTGCCATGCAATAGTGCATTCTGTGAATAACCCTGCTTACAGAAAAAATAAAACCTTCCATCCAGAAAAATTGCTTTATCCTAGTTATTGATAAAGGTTCTTTTTGTCGTTTTCCTTTTCTATTGGAGTGATATCGAGGTATATAATTTGGATTTTGTTCCTTCCTTCATTTTTAAAGTACTTTTGCTTAAACCTTGAGATGACGAAACTTCCGGCCAGCAAAGCACCAGATATGATAAGGCCACCCTTGGAGTAGGAGAGTTCACCTTCCGTGTAGAGGCTATTAATAGTTTCGGCGGTCAGCAGGAGGGCGCCCGCTGCGGCGAATATTGTGCTGAAGCTCTTTATCGTCCGGTTTTGCTCTCTGGTGTCGCGTACATCTACCACGGCGATGTTTTCCGGGCGGATGATGTTTTCCCGAAGTACCAGGAAATCACGGTGGATTTCTTTGATCTGATCACTGATGAAGTAGCTCATGTCCTTGGTTTGGTAGGTGATCAGGTCGCCTTCTTCATACTTGATACGTGTTTTTTGATTTCCGCCCTTCTGAAGGATCATGTATCGCTGTGCATGTGCAGAGGAGAGTCCAAGGGTCGTCAGCGCAAACAAACTGCAAAAAAGAAACAAACTGATATTCTTGTTCATAAACTAATCGGTTTAGTAATGGAAAAAGCTCTATTATTAACGTTTGATTGATTCTCAGGTTTTATTTTAGCACCATTGTGAAATGGATTTGGCCATTTTCAACATTACTTGTTGTGGTGTTTTACCGAATTCCTCGGCGGAGCTATGTGTTTTCCTCACATTAGATGGATGCTGGAAGCGCTTCTTTATTGTCGAGGCCTTTTCCTGGGTTGGGGCAGGTATTTACGAATAAAAAAAGCATTTCAGGCAAAATGATGTTCCTGAAATGCTTGGCTTTATATTTTTATAATGGGATTTCAGACCTTGGTGATCCACCCATGTGTGTCTTCTTGTCGGCCATATTTAATGGCATCAAGGGTTTCCAGTACTTGGTAGGAGAAGGAGTCGGCTGGCTTCTCAGGCAGGTCGTAATCCTTGTCCCCAACGTTGATTTTGTGGATATGGGCGATTGTGGCAGCAGTGCCTGTGCCAAATGCCTCTTGAAGACTGTTGTTGTCCAATGACTCTTTGAGCTCGTCCACGGTTAGGAAGCGTTCCTCTATTTTGAGGCCTTTTTCTTTGGCCAAGGTCAAAACAGAATCTCTGGTAATGCCCTTGAGAATGGTGCCCTTGGAAGTGGGAGCAGTGATAAGCGTGTCATTGATGATGAACATCACGTTCATAGTACCGCTTTCCTCGATGTTTTGATGGCTTTTTCCGTCTGTCCAGAGCAATTGGTCATAGCCTTGTCTTTGGGCGATTTGGGCAGGGTAGAGCGAGCCGGCATAGTTTCCTGCTGCTTTTGCTTGTCCTGTTCCTCCTTCTGCCGCACGCGTGAAGTTGGTCTCTACTTTTACCGATACAGGCTTGGCGTAATAGTGCCCCACGGGACAAGTGAAAATCATAAACTTATATGTGGCGGATGGCCGAATGCCCAGGTAATCGTCCGTAGCAAAGATAAAAGGACGAATATAGAGCGAACAGCCCGGTTTATTAGGGATCCAGTCCCTGTCTACCTCTAGAAGTTTTCTTAACCCCTCCATGAAAATTTCCTCAGGAATCTGGGGGATGCACAGCCGGTCTGCTGATTCATTGAGACGACGTTGATTGGCGTCTGGTCGGAAGATCAGCACGTTGTTGTGGTCGTCTTTATAGGCTTTCAGGCCTTCAAAGACAGACTGTCCGTAATGCAAGGTGGCATTAGCTGGATTAAGGTTCAATGGCCCATAGGGTTCCACTCGGAAATCTTGCCATTCCCCGTTTTTATAGTCGGCCACAAACATGTGGTCACTCATTACTTGTCCAAAACTCAGGTTCTCAAAATCAGTTCCTGGCAACTTAGATTGGCTAGTTTGTTTTATTTGGATGTCTATTGTTGTGTTCATGGTATTAAACTCTAGATTCCCACGTGATCTCTTTTACTTCTACTTCTATTGCTATCATCCTTCCCAGAACAAACAGGTAATCTGAAAGTCTGTTGAGGTATTTGATTATTATTTCATCCACTGCCTCTTGGGAATGGAGTGCGGTGACCCTTCTTTCGGCTCTCCTGCACACTGTTCTTGCCACATGGCTGTAGGAGATGGCTGAGTGCCCTCCGGGCAATATGAACTTTTTCAGAGCAGGAAGTTTTTCTTCCATCAGGTCGATTTCCCTTTCTAAATAAGTAACATCCTCTTCTAGGATGTCTGGCTTCTTCACCTTGTTGTTGCCTTGCTCGGTGGCCAAGTCCGCACCAATAGTAAACAGCCGGTCTTGAATGGTTTTCAACTGACCGGAGCGTTTTTGGTTTACCTCCTGATCCTTTAGCAAACCCAAAAAAGCATTTAGCTCGTCGATGGTTCCATAAGCCTCTATTCTTAAGTCAGCTTTGGAAACCCTACTTCCACCCAATAGGGAGGTCTGGCCTTGGTCGCCTCCTTTTGTGTAAAGCTTCATGAGGTAAAGATTTTAGGTTTGTTTCAGGTATAACGAAAAGGGAAAATATTCCTTGGCCCATGCTAAAGAAATTTCACCGATTTCATTTTCTGCTTTGAAATCAGGAAGCAAAATTAAGCATTTAATTGCAATACTATTCGCTGACCGCCTGAAAATTATTTTTTGTAGGGTTGGGGTTTTTCTGGTCTGTCTCCACCAGGCCGTCCCGGAGCCTTACGATACGGTGAGCGTAATGGGCGATATCGTCTTCGTGTGTCACCATGATGATGGTGTTTCCCTTTTGATGGAGCTCATCGAAGAGATTCATAATGTCGTAGGAAGTCTTGGAGTCCAGGTTTCCTGTAGGTTCATCGGCAAGGATAATGCTGGGGTCATTGACCAAGGCACGGGCGATGGCCACTCTTTGACGCTGGCCGCCTGACAGCTCGTTGGGTTTGTGGTTGATACGATCTTCTAGGCCTACACTCTTCAGTGCCATGAAAGCCTTGTCTTCACGGTCTGACTTGCTAAAACCAGCATATATCAGTGGCAAAGCTACGTTCTCCAAGCAACTGGCACGGGGAAGCAGGTTGAAGGTTTGGAACACAAAACCAATCTCCTTATTTCTTACTTCTGCCAAATCGTTTTCTGACATATGGCTGACATCTTTGCTGTTCAGGACATAGTTACCGGCAGTAGGGGTGTCCAAGCAGCCAATAATATTCATCAAGGTGGATTTGCCAGAACCTGATGGCCCCATAAAAGCAACGTACTCTCCTTTATCGATATCAATGGTGACGGACTTAAGGGCATGCACTTTTTCGGCGCCCATCACATATGTTTTCTTGATGTCTTTGGTTTCAATTATTTTCCCCATGATAAAAATTGACGTTTTGTATTTCCTAAAGATACAGTTTTAAAGCAAAAAGTGTAATGGAATATGCTTAATTTATCTTAAAGGCAAAATGAATGTATGAAGATTGGACGTAAGAGCAAAGAAGGAAGGCCCAAGCTAAAATATCAATAAAGATTACGATAGAACATTATCAGTCCTCGCTCTCCTGCAATTCTTGGAGCTTCGTTAGGGGTACCCACTGTCTCAGTTCATCCACGAAGGTGTTGACATAGCCTGTCAGTCCTAGGTCGCGGGCGGCCTGGATCATGGTGAGCCATAGTCTGGCATCTTTGTTGAATTCACATGCATTCCTTAATAGCTCGTAGCGTTCTTCTGAAGAAGGAGCGTCTTTTGCAGCCATGAGTACCATGGGCGTAAAATAGGGGTTGGTAGCTACAGGAGCATTGTCTGGAAAATACACTTTCAGCAAGGGGCTTTCGGGTGATTTGGTCACTTTCTGCCTGGCAATGGACCCGAGTTCTTCGATGTAGCGGCTATCCAGGTCCTTATGCGAAAGCAGGTAACTGCTGATTTCTTTGAGCTCGCTTTCTGAGAGCCAGTGTCCTTTCTTGAATAGGATTTCGTGGGCATAAATCACCTTTAGCGGACCGTCTTCCATTGCTTTATAAAAAGTGAGGAATTCGTCTTTGGTGGCTTTGTTGAGCTGTACGAGATGGTCAAAATAGCCAAAATAGCCCATGTCAATTTGGGGATTCCCTATGGAGTCCAGTTCGTTTTTCATCCATTCGGGAAATTCCAGCTGGTATTTTTCTGCGATCTTCTTGGCAATGTCCTTATGGCCACCAAAGTACAGGACGGGCAGCTGGTCGCTTTTAAAATCCCTATATCCCATCATTTCGGCAGTGGCAAGTTCATTGGCTGCCTTTTCAAAATCACCTTGTCCGATCAATATATATGCTGCCATGCCATGGAAGTATCCAGCAGACCCTTCAAAGTCGATGGCTAGCCCATTCAGGTATTTTAAGGCCGAGGAAACCTGGTGGTCCTGGTAGCTTCGGATGACTCGCGTGACCCGGAGCTCTTGCTGGGCAGCGGTACTTAGTTCTTTGGAATAGAGTGAATCAACAAGGGCAATGTCTTGGTCAATGGGCGCGAAGGTTTTGTTGGACCATTGGTTTCGTAGAATGGCCTGCTGTGTTAAGGGGGCATCGCTGACTTCTGCTTCAATTGTGAAATTTGCGAAATCCCCGATTAAATTGTAGTAGGCCAACGTATTGATTTTGCCTATCCTGTCTTGGCCCGGCTCAGGTAGGTGATCGATATTGAGCAGGTGTTTTACCTGAACCCCAATGCGGTTGGCCTGAATGGTTCCGCTACGGTCGTTAGGCGGTAATAGTTCCAGGGCTTTTTGAGCTTTGTTGCCTTTACTGTATAGTAAGGCCAGGTTGTTTTTGATCAGTGTGTTGTCAGGGTATATTTCGAGGCCTTTTTCCAAATAAAACAGGGCATCAAAATACCTGTTTCGTTTATGTGCCATATTAGCAGCCAAGATTACTTCAGGAACGGATGGACTCCATTCGAAAGCTTCCAGCATTTGTTGCTTGGCCAAGGTCAGTTGGTTTTCATCCTCATACAATAGCGCAGTAGCTACTTTTGCTTTGCCGTTTTTTCTGTACCTGATCCAGCTGTTTTCGTATAGGATTCTTGCTTCCAGGGGCCGGCCAGTGGCATAATAGTAATCTGCCGAAAAGTTGGTAGAGCTGGTGCTTAACTGTGGGGCGATAACGCCATCTGAATAGACCACTAATGAGAGCAAGGCAATGAGTGCCCCGATACGCATGTGGACATAGGCAAAGTACTTTGGCCTGAAAATCACCTCTGATATCGGTTTTCCAGAATTCATGAATCCGAGGAAATTGGACATGAGGTAAATGAAAAACAACAACGAAAAGGCGATTTGGGTGTAAAGCAGCCAGTGATCTAGGAAATCCAGCATAGGTTGGTTCAGTGAGAAGCTGGCTTTCCAGAAAGCCATGGAACTGATCCCAAAACCAATCCAATAAAGGGATTTTCCGACAATTGGCAAGTTGAAAGGCTGGTCGATTTGGTCGATTTTTGCACGTATTTCAAACCACCCCGCCACACCCACGACGATAAAGAGCGGGAAAAGCGGTGGGTAAGTAAAAGGTAAAGAATAACTATTGGTATAGTGTAATAAGATGATGAGCAATAGCAAGAGGTAGCCAGTGGTGAAAATGGTCAAGTGCCATGAGATTTTGAGTCCTACACCTTGGTTAAGTTTGGTAAGCAATAAGAAAAAACCTCCGACCAATGCATGGCCTACATACAGCAAAAAGATGGCCGCTACACTAAGGGCTACCAACCCGAGGTTTTCGGAAAGGAGCAAGGTGGGATTGACCGTAGGGCTGAGATAAAGAAGTAGGGCAATGGTACACCACGCTATAGGGGCGATGATCAAGGTCCTTTTTGTAAGAGGGATGTGCTCATAGAAAAAGTGGATGACCATAGCTGGAAGGGTGAATCCGGCCATCAAGATGATCAAGGCAAGGTTACTGCTGACACTGCCAATGTTCAGGGAATTGACCCCGCTAAAGGTGAGCATGAGGATAACCAAGGCCATGGCTCCAATAAAATGATACCTTCTGAAGGTGGTGATCAGGCTGATGGCCAAACCAATCAATAGACAAACGACTGCACCGAAAAAATAAGTCTTTTCAATTTGAGGCACTGGTGCAAGCACTTCGAAATTTTGGAATACTAAGTAGTTTTCTACTTGTAGGGCGTAATTGGCCACACCCCAATTGTAAAAATCGAGGGGCACTTCTACCATTTCCGAAAATAACCCCGGCTGTATGGGCAAGGCTTCGTCCGGTGCAAAGCAGTACTGATAGCATAAAAGAAAACTGCCAATGATCACGATGAGGATTGGCAGTCTTTGTAGTAATATCTTGCTGGTGTTGTCTGTTCGGTATTCAGGCATTATTCTAGCACCTTAGGCACACGGAAGTAGTCAGAGTCCTTTTGTGGGGCATTTTTAAGCCCTTTGTCATGAGGGAGGTGTTTGCCTACAGCATCTTCCCTGAGTATATTTACCTCTGAGGACATCGTGGTGATCGGCTCGATGCCTTCTGTGTCTACTTGGTCCAAGTGCTCTACCCAGTCCAAAATCTGAGTCATGTCCCTGGTCATTTTTTTGGCACTGTTCTCATCGAATTCCAAACGAGCTAGGTGGGCAATTTTTTTAAGGGTATTGATATCAATTTTCATGATGCATATTTTTTTGGTAAATCAGTGAGGTCGATTGTCTTTCCAGAGCTGCTCTTGGATGACCTGGTGACAATGAAGCTTCATGTCGGCCACCGCTTCTTTTTCTGATCCTTTGGGGATCACAGGTGCATGAATGACCACTTTTACCGGTTTATAGTTCAATAAGAATTTATTGTCGTCGGGCAAAATTAAGTGATTATAGGATAAAGTTACAGGAATTATAGGGATTTGTTTTTCAAAAGCGAGATTAAATGCCCCGTCCTTAAATGATGAAATCTTTGGTGGATCAGTGCTGCGGATGCCTCCTTCCGGAAAAATGATGATGTTGCTTCCTTCATCGATGATCTCCTTGGTCCGTTTGAGTGTTTCTCCCCTGCTTCTGAAGCTAGCCCTGTCCACGGCGATATGAAGACGTTTGAACATGTATCCGAAAAGGGGGACTTTGCCAATAGAGCTTTTGCCCACAAACACCGCATCACCGGACATTAGGCCGATCACGGGAATGTCCAAGTAGGAGAAGTGGTTAGCTACGATGATATACTGTGGCTGTTCTTTAAGGAAATGCCTGTTTTCCACTTTTACGCGCATAAGGAGGCCAGTGAAGAAGACTTTGGCCCAGATGCCATTGAGCATTCGGCCGTATTTTTTCAGGCCGGGCACCTCAATGGTGATGATAAAAAGCGGGAGGAGAACCAAAAAAGACCCCAAAAAGATAATGGTGCCGTATGTCGAATAGATTCTTCTGAGTAAGCGCATGCCTGAGTTATTGATTGATCATGTGATTGGCCACTTTTACGAAGTAGCTCATCATGAGTTCTTTGACATTTTGGTCAATAGCCATCTTGTCCATGGCGGTAAACATGGTGCTGAGCCAGTGATTCCTCATATTGTCGTCAATGGCCCATTCCAAGTGCCTCATACGGAGCCTCGGATGCCCACGCTGTTCGGAGTAAGTAGCGGGACCGCCAAAAACCTGTAGTAAAAACAGGAATAAACGCTCCTCTGCAGCATCGAGGTCACTGGGATACAGCGATCTTAAGGCTTCATTATTGGCCACGCCCTCATAAAAATAACCGACCAGTTCCTTGATCTTTTCTTCTCCTATGGCCTGATAAACCGTTTGGAATTCATTCATGGAATTTCAGTGATAGTTACGGCAAACTTAATTAAAAATGAGCAAAAACGTAGAACGTCAGTAAGTGATGGAGCACAAATACACGAAAAATGAACCCCGTAACCCACTGCCTCAATAACCAAATGGCTTTTCCCTGCTAACTGATTTTTTTTACTTTTAGGGAAGTGCCCTCTGTACTGATGACTTTGATTTTTTCCCCTTGTCCAATGAACTCTCCCCGAGAGTGGGCATCATAAATTTCCTCATCCACCAATACCTTGCCACTGGGCATTAGTCTTGTGTGGGCGATGCCTTCTTTTTCCAGCAGGTCATTGGAATACCAAAAAGAGGTGTAGCCATCTTCCTTTTTTTGGGTGGTGGCCAAGGTGATTTTGCTGAATGCTTGCCATTCATTTACTTTCGGTGCGAGCATGAATATTCCGCCTATGGCGATTACGGTGGCCAATATCACGGTGACCAAAGCGACGAACAATTCCTCGGAAGGCACAAAGGAAAAGTCAAAGGCATCATTGGGGAGCATGCCCAGCGTCAGTCCAGTCAGTATGCAGGCGATGCCCAAAATACCCGCCACACCAAATCCGGGTATGACGAAGAGTTCAAGAGCCAAGAGGATAATGCCCAATATGAATACGACGATTTCCCAGTTTTCGGCCAGACCAGTCAGGTAATAAGGGATGAAATATAAAATCACCGCAGTGACTGCAGCCGCCAAGGGAAAACCTACCCCAGGAGTTTGGATTTCAAAATATATTCCCCCTATGATTATTAATATCAAGAAGCCACTGATGGCAGGATTGAGAAAAATACTGATAATGTGCTCCGCCACACCCGCTTCATATTCGATCAGTTCATGGTTGTCTATTCCGAGATGTTGGATTGCTTCATCGATGGTGTGTACTTCTGCTTCACAGAATCCGTTTTTGATGGCCTCGGATACGGAAAAGGTGATGACAGAACCCTCGGTGGTGATGCCTTCTATGACCAGCTTTTCGTCGACCATTGCTTCGGCGATTTTGGGGTCTCTGCCCTTGGCTTCTGCTGTGCTGCGCATCATTGAGCGCATATAGGACTGGTACTTGTCGGGGGCGGCTTCTCCTGAGCCCCCCATGACCACGGTGGCCGCACCAATGCTTGCGCCCGGAGCCATGTAGATGCTGTCGCATGCAATGGATATCAATGCTCCTGCGGAGGCAGCATCCTTGTCAATAAAAGAAATGGTCGGGGTTTCGGCTTCTAAGAGCATGGTACGAATATCATCAGCATCATTGACGGCGCCGCCATATGTATCCATGTGTATAAGGATATAGTCGACCTCTTTGTTGACGGCATCTTCCAAGGCCATCTTTACCTTTCTGTTCATTCTGGGGTCGATATTGTCTCGGATTTCCAGGACGTACACTTTTTTGATATCAGTAGTGTCCTGTGCTGCTTGCACCTGAAAGTGCAGAAAGGAGAGTAACAAAAAGCAGAAAAGCTGCGCAATCTTCATAGATAAGTGATTAAGGTTTTTTACTGCTTCCGTTAAGGATGTGTTCATCCTGTTTTGGGAAGGCAGTCGTGACGACGCCCAATGAAAATGGAAGTGGCCAACTATAAATATAAAGGTTTTGATTCAATTCTCATTTAGAAACTTTAAGGTCATTCATTTAGGAAATTTCTGTTGATTGAAAATTTTAGCAGTATTTTTGTTGTAATTTGCAGCTAAGAGAAAAGCACAAATCAAAGCATAATTGCCAAAAGTAATCACAACAGGAAATATGAGTTTTATAGTGAGTATGGACAGTTTAATCAAGAAGTTAAGTTTAGCGATTTTTATTTTTTTAACTGGCGTGGGAGGAGCCTTTGCTACAGGAGCAGCCCAAGATTCAGTAGGAATGGAAAAGATAGGAGGCAAGACATATATTATCCATGAAGTGACCGCCAAGGAGACGTTGTTTGCGATATCAAGACGATATGAGACTCCTGTTGGTGACATTATCAAAAATAATGATGAGCTTAAACAAGGGCTGAAAATAGGTCAACGGATCAAGGTGCCCTATACTCCCAAAACGGAAATACCTGAAGGAGCCGTGTTGCACAAAGTGGCCCCAGGGGAAACGCTTTTTTCCGTTGCACAAAAGTACGGTGTTGCTGTCACTGACGTGAAGGCTTGGAACGACCTAAAAGGTGATGACCTTAGTGTGGGCCAAGGCTTAATTATACAAGGTGCCAAGCCAAAAGAAACACCCAAAAGGGAGGCTCCCGAGCTACGGGGAAATCCCACAGAAGTAAAACCAAGCATGAGTGAGCCAACTCCGGAAGTTGCAAAAAAAGAGGTGGTAATAGAAGAGAAGAGCCAAAAAGAAAAGACACCGAAAAAAGTGGAAGAAGTATCCGCTCCAGTCACAGAAACAGAGCGGATAGAGGAGGTTACCGATGATGAGGGCACTGGCTGGATCACCCATACAGTGAAAGATGGGGAGACGCTTTATTCCATTTCCAAGAAGTATGATGCCAATATGGGGGATTTAATCAACTGGAATGTACTCTCATCCAATAACCTCAGAGAAGGCCAGAAGCTGAAAGTAGGGAGAAAAGAAGGTGCTGTCAACAACCCCTCACCTTCCTCAACGTCACCTGACGTGCCTGATCAAAAAGAGGTGAAGGGTGCATCTGAGCAAGCTGCGGCCTCTACTGCTGCTGTAAAAAAGGCGAGCAATGAAAGTACCGCTTATAAGAACATCAAGGAGTCCGGTCAAGCAGAAGTCATCGAAGGTACAGGGAATCATAAAAAATACCTGGTATTACACAAGACGGCTCCGGTGGGTACGATCATGAGGATCCGAAACGAAGAAAATGACGTGACTATTTTCGCAAGGGTAGTGGGAAAACTACCTGATACTGGTGATAATGATGAGTTGTTAATTAAGGTTTCCCAAGCAGCATTTGACCAACTGAGGGCTGTAAATAACAGGTTTAGGGTGGAGGTATCCTACTAGGCCCATACAGCATCGTAAAGTGAAAGACTGCAGTTGGTTGGTACCAAGTGCAGTCTTTTTATTTTAGCCCGGTTTAGGATTATTTCACCATACATTTTTTCTAAGCCTTATGATCAGAGGGGGCGCTGGAATAAGGTGGAGCATCAATGCCCGATGTATAGAAGTGGTGTAAGTCATTTTGTTAATTGCTGATAATTAGGTTATTTTTGCGCAGACGTTTGCATAATTGAATGAATAAAATCCAACTCATATTCCATCACATCTTCCGTTTTATCTGGAATTTGATATTTATAATTTCATATCCTATTCTTGCTACCTTTGGGCTGGTATTTATTGGTATGACCTATTTTTTTTCATGGATATCCAGAATGTTGACCCGAATAAAACGAAAAGAATCCATTACAGAAATCACTATCCCTGAATGGGGCCAGCTGTCCCAGGATGTTGACTTGCTTGAAGCCAAGCTGTACAAGCAAATTATGTTTGGCCCCTCCTGCTATGCTGTACGTCGTAAGGATGGAGTCCCTTCGGTTTTGGAGGACCATTATTTTGGCAAGAAGGTGAATGTAATTGAAGAGGGATATCTACTGGAGAGATGGAACACCGTTGAGGCTAAAGAGTTGCCGGATTTTGATGTGTGCCTCTATGAGCCAGATGAAGATCGGCTTACGCCACTGACCAATATTAAGTGTTTTGACTGGCACTTGGCCGAAAAAGAGAAAAATAAGCTTTGTTTTAAGTGGTTTGATGGTACCCAGGGTGGTGAAGTTAGTGTGGCCTTATGATGGATTTGAAAGGGTTTTTGGAGGAGAAAGTAGCTCTTTACAATCAACCAGGGTTTATTGCAGCAGATCCTATTTTAATTCCCCATCGCTATTCCAAAAAACAGGATATAGAGATTGCCGGTTTTTTTGCCGCTACTTTGGCCTGGGGGCAACGAAAGACCATTATCAATAAATGTACTGAGCTTTTGGTCATGATGGATGATGCCCCCCATGATTTTATGCTGCACCATTCCGAATCAGACCTTAAGCCATTTTTGGATTTTAAGCACCGTACGTTTAATGATATCGACACCCTTTGGTTCATTGCATTTTTGAGCCGGTTTTATCGGGAGCACGGGAGTTTAGAGGAAGCATTTACCGTTGGCTGGGAAGATGAGGTGGATATCATGGAAGTTCTCCTTGGCAATTTTCATGAAGTATTTTTCGCCGATCCAGAGGCACCGCGCCGGACCAGAAAACATGTAGCTACTCCCAAGCGAAAAGCTGCCTGTAAGCGGATCAATATGTTTTTGCGTTGGATGGTCCGTAAGGATCAAAAAGGAGTTGACTTTGGTATTTGGGAAAAGATCAGCCCCTCTCAATTGATCTGTCCATGTGATCTTCATGTGGACCGGGTAGCGAGAAAGCTAGGGCTGATTCAGCGGAAACAAACGGACTGGAAGACGGCAGTAGAGCTGACTGCACGGCTGAGGGAGTTTGATCCTTTGGATCCTGTGAAATATGACTTTGCGCTTTTTGGACTAGGTGTCGAAGAGAAGTTTTAACCGATGATTGTCGAACTGTAGGGGTACCGTACCGACAAGCGATCCTGCAGCCCTACTATTCAACCCGGGTTTAATGCCGTTTAGTTTAGTGTGTATCTGGAAATATGTGTTCTATATTTTTTCCTTGGGCAGTTATTTTTCTTGCTAAATTTCAAGATGGTTTTCATCTCTTTACCTTTGTCACTTTTTTGCTTCAGGTCAAAAAAATAACCAAAAAAAACCCGCCGCTGTGCATCTATTGGCCTAAAATTAAAACCTTCCCTCATGCAGGCAAACTCCTCCTTTTTAGCAGCCAACATTCTTTTTGGCCAGCATTTCGTCAAACAAGCCTGCCTTTTTGCCCGCCCGCTTTTTAATTTCTTAACGCCCAATACCTGCAAGGCGGATTCAGTTAATAAGTCCCAAAAAGGTGTTGTTTCCATATGACGGCTCTTGGTATGCCTGTTTTTCATCCGGTGGTGCAGGCTGTTAAGAAAGGGAGTTAGCTCGCGTCGTGGAACAGCGAGATCCACTCTCTTTCAGCCCGGAGCCACCGAATGAAAATTAAAATGGGTGACGGATCCACGTCGCATGGGAAATCTATGTCCCATTTTAAAGGGCAGACCACCGGCCTAGATTTTTTTCTTTCTTTTTTCATCAATGGAAGAAAGGAAAAGGATAAAAACCACCAAAATGGCCAAAGCCATACGGTTAAACCCGGTTTATGCATTAGGAATCGTGATGAGGTTTGAAACTGCAAGAAAATCAGGCTGTTTGGAGATTGAGGCATAGCACCGCTATGGTGAAATCGAAAACAGCAGCGAAGCGACTGATTTTGAAGTAGGTTCATACCGTAATAGATAGGCTAATGCATATTCCGGGTTAAAGTCAAATAGAAAAGGAACTCCTAGCATGTGAAAACTGGGAAATAGCCTTAACTAAACGGCATTGAAACCGGGTTCAAACAATAAGTCAGTTAGCTATTCTGCTTTCCATGTTTCCGGGGATTTTCTCCATTCTGCGAGCGATTGTAGGTCTTCATCTGAAGCGTAATGATTTTCGATAGCTTGGGGCAACATCGCTTCATAGTCACTGAGACACATCAATTCAACTCCTGCATTTTCAAAATTTTTGCGGGCTAGTTCAAATCCGTAAGTGAAGATAGCAGCCATCCCCAATACTTCAAAGCCAGCTGTTTTGAGTGCTTCCACGGCCTTCAGTGAGCTTCCACCTGTAGATACTAGGTCTTCGATGACTACTACTTTTTGGCCTTTGGTCACTTTGCCTTCGATCATGTTTTCCATGCCGTGGCCTTTGGGTTTGGATCTTACATAGATGAATGGGATGCCCATTTCCTCAGCGATCAGGGCGCCTTGGGGGATTCCTGCGGTGGCCACGCCAGCAATACCTTCTGCATCTGGGAAGTTTTGACGGACCACTTCTACGAGCTTTTCCTTGATAAATGTCCTTGTCTCAGGAAAGGACAAGGAAAGGCGGTTGTCACAGTAGATAGGGGATTTCCATCCAGAGGCCCAGGTAAAAGGCTGTTGGGGCTGCAAACGGATGGCTTTGATTTCGAGTAACTTTTTGGCAATGGCTGCCGCTATTTCTTTGCTGTGTAATTTCATGCCATAAAATTAATTCATAAAAATGTTTTGGCGGTTGTGATGGCTAATATTTTTGTGCATTTTTGGTTTGAAATGACTTTAGTATGAGAATATTCATCAACGACAAACCGCTGGACATATTATCACCAGAAGAGCTGAGTAAAAGTAAGACCTTTGAATGTGTTTATGATAACCCTAAGGACTTGCCTGCTTATGTGGCTTTTCATGATGATGTCTTGATTACGAAGCCTTCCAAGGATATCATTATTAAGTTACTGTATTTGCTAAGGACCAGAAAGTTGAAAAACCTGGATACCATCACGATTGTCGCCGATGATGTCAAGGCATTGAAATCCTATATCAAGAGTCGCTTTAATATTGTCAAGGCAGCAGGTGGAGTGGTGACGGATAAGGAAAAGGTTCTATTTATTCATCGTTTAGGTAAGTGGGATTTGCCCAAAGGGAAATTTGAAAAAGGAGAGACCCCCGAAGAATGCGCTGTTAGGGAGGTGGAGGAGGAGTGCGCCATCTCTGTAAAGCAGGGCAAGTTGATCTGCAAGACTTGGCATACCTACACGCAAAATCGTAAAAGTATCTTAAAAAAGACCTATTGGTATAAGATGGAGTGCACGGATGATTCGAAGATGGCGCCTCAGCGGGAAGAAGGTATAGATGATATCAAGTGGCTTTCCCATCATGAAGCCAAAGTGGCCTTGGTCAATTCCTATCCATCGATGCGCTACCTTTACAAGCGCTTTTTAAAGATGGTGCCGGAAGTTCAGACCTCGTAAGGAAGAAAATCACTGACGCTTCCGCCATAGCGGTGTACCTCCCTGATGACAGTAGAGCTTACGGCCGCATACTGCGGTGAGGTGATCAGGAATACCGTCTCCAAATCCGTGTTGAGATACCGGTTCATTTGAGAGATGGTGTTTTCGTATTCGAAGTCTGTGGTGTTTCGAAGCCCTCTTAGTAGGAAAGTGGCGTCGTGCTTTTTTGCCAGACTTGAAGTAAGTTCATTGTAGACAACTACCTTAACTTCAGGAGTTTCTTTGTATACTTCCCTGATTTTTTCGACCATCATGTCAATCTCGAAATACCTGGACTTTTTGGAGGAATTGTATCCTATGCCAATAACGATTTCATCAAAGATGTCCAGTCCTCTCATGACGATGTCATGGTGTCCGTTGGTGTAGGGGTCAAAAGATCCGGGGAAGATGGCTGTTTTTTTCATTTCTACGGCTTCAATTGGTCCAGAAGGCTGCCAGTTTTTTAGTTTCTTTGAACCCTTCTGCCCCTGGAAGGTAGTTTTGGTTAGCTTTTGGTGTGGTGATTTCGATGTTTTTGAAATACATGCGAAGCACGTCAGCCTGAACGCTGATTTCTTCTAGGTTGCCGTAAATGGTGATCTTACAGTGCATTCTGTCAAATGCCAACTGGTGAAGTACACTAAAACTGTATTTCAAAAACTCTTGGTTACTGTTGACTTCAAATCGGTTAAAAAATTTAAGTGCTTTATTGGCAAATCCGGCCAAATAAATTTGACTGTCCTCGATGACCACAGCAATTTCTTGATTGAGCATTTGAGGCATTTCCCGGAGTAAGTAGGAGAGTGCCATATTGCTTCCATGTGTCAATTGGAGGTGGGGAAGGTGTTTGGTAAAGAGCTGGAGCACGGCCTTGTCCACCCCGCCTACTACCACTAGCTGGCCTTCTTGTAGGTTTGAATGAAAGAAGGAGGTGTGGTGTGACTTACTGCTAAAGTTAAGGTAGGTTTCAGCTTCCGAAGCTTCGAACATTACACCAGGTACCAAACAAAAATCAGGTGAGTAAATATAAAGGTTGGCCTTAGATTGTTTGCCAGCTTGGGAGATGAACAAGTCCTTTTGTAGGATCATGTCCAGTTCCTTAGGCTCTACGAAAGGGTAATCATTTACCCCGATGACCAGACCGTTTTGGTTTTTAACGATCACAATTAGCCTTTCAGGATAAAATAAAAGCGATAAACCTGACGTAGTGGTTACGTCAAGCTTATCGCAGTGAAATTCTGTATGAGTATTTTTTACAGTCTTAGCCAAGGTTATTCCCAGTTACCTGAGGTAGAAGCGTCTGTTTTGGATCCCACTCTCAGCGCTTTTTCATTGTTGTTTTGCTGTCTTTCTGGATTTACAGGAGCAGGGTCTCTGATCTCGAATACGTCGATAAGGGTTTTGCTGGCGCCTCTTTCTACTTTGTCAGCAAAGAACTCAAATGTCTTACCGCCTGATCCTGGCACCACGTTTAGGGTGTTGATGTTGAATTCAGGATATTTTCTTTCGTTGAAGAGTGAGTCCATTACATTGACAGAACCTAAGGTGTCGTATTTAATGGTCACTTCTTCTTCACCGTAATCCAGCAGTTTGGTTTCTTCAGTCTTCTGAACTATGAAGATGTTTCCATCTTCAATGAATTTTTTTAGATCCTGCCAGTTTCCTGAATATTCTCCGTTGGTGGCCAAGTAAGCCTGTTGTGCTTCTCGAAGCATTTGGAGTTTTTCGATTACTCGAGCTTCAATGTTAGCTATTCGCGTTTCTTCTTGCATGACATCGTCTACACCTTTGTAGAGCTTGTAGCCTACAGCCAAGGCTGCGATGAGAAAAACAATCGATAAGATTCTAGTCAAATTCATTTTTCAGTGGATTTTACTTCTTATATAAAGGTTGATGGTATCTAATAAGATGCTATTTTATGCATTTATTTTCAAAATTAAAATATCCTTTCCATATTCTTACGTCATTGAGCGATTTTATCTTCCAAAAAAGATGATGTTTTTCGTCCTTGGGAAGCTGTTGGATTTCATTTATATCCATGAACCTCACATCCTCAATGAGTTGTGAGGATTCTGGTAGTTCTGGGTCTGTGCCTTTGGTAAGTTGGCCTGATAGATGGGTTACCTCAAAAAAAAGCTCCACTGCATGAAGGGGATGTTTGATGTATTCGGTGACCGTCAATAATTCGCCAACCTGAATGGCTAAGCCTGTTTCTTCCAAAAACTCTCTTTGGAGGTTCTCGGGAGCCGTGGATTGGTAGTCCATCCCGCCACCGGGGACATTCCAGAAGTGTTTTTCGTTTCCCATCAGGTGCTTGACCATGAGGATCTTGTCGTCTTGTATAAGGACACCATTGACCCGTGTGCGCAATCTACCTCCAAATTTCTCATTGATTTCTTTTTCTAAATTCTGCATATAAGCTGTAGATTCGCTTTTACATGAATAAAGATAAGGAACATATCCCAAAGCCAGCTACGCTGATAAGGCAAAATTTTCCACATGTGCCTACCCAAGGGCAGGAAGCCTTTTTTGGATTGATGGATACTTTTTTGGATGATGGCTTTGATCAAAAACCCACTTGTGTTCTAAAAGGATACGCCGGGACGGGGAAGACCTCTGTCATTGCTGCAGTGGTGAAGTCTCTTTCAAAGCTGAATTTCCGTTCCTTGTTGCTGGCTCCTACAGGCCGTGCTGCCAAAGTAATGGCTGCTTACTCTGGCAGGATGGGGTTTACCATCCATAAGATCATTTACCGTCCCAAGGAGCAAGAAGGTTTTGTAGGATCAGCCTTTGACCTTCAAAAGAACTATTACAAAAACACGGTCTTTGTCGTAGATGAAGCTTCTATGTTGTCTGATGATGCCTTAGGGGGAAGCAACCTGCTTCGGGACCTGCTACAGTATGTATTTCAGCACCCCACCAATAGACTGATTTTGATTGGTGATACAGCCCAACTGCCGCCAGTCAACAGTGAAAACAGTCCCGCGTTGGACAGGGATTACCTTATTCATCACTACGGGCTGGACGTACTGGAAGCGGAGCTCACTGAGGTAATGCGACAGCAACTAGATTCAGGAATTCTCTTTAACGCTACGGAGTTGCGCAAGGAAGTGGTGAAAAAGAATCCAGTGATTTCGTTCAGGGTGAAAGGGTTTTCGGATTTTTATAAAATGACCAGTGAGCGCTTGGAGGATGGTTTGCGTTATGCTTATGATCAATATGGGTTGGAGAATACCATAATTATCACCCGCTCCAATAAGGCTGCCGTACAATACAACCAATATATCCGTAGGGCGATCCATTTTTATGAAGAGGAAGTATCCACAGGCGATATGTTGATGATTGTGCGGAATAATTACTATTATATGGCAGAATCCGATAAAGTGAGTTTTTTGGCCAATGGGGATTTTGTGGAAGTGGTCAAAATTCGTTCCTTTGAGGAGATGTACGGCCTGCGCTTTGCCACCTTGGAGTTGAGGTTGATAGATTATCCTGAAGAACCTTTTTTTGAGGCAAAAGTAATTTTGGATACATTATATACCTCATCTACTTCCTTGAGCGGAGAAGCTTCGCGTGAATTGTATCGGCAGGTCACTGAAGATTATGCAGGAGTGGAAAACAAAAAAGAGCGAAGGGAATATATAAAAAAGGATCCTTACCTGAATGCCCTTCAAGTGAAGTTTGCTTATGCGCTTACCTGTCATAAAAGCCAAGGGGGGCAGTGGAAGGTGGTTTTTGTGGATCAAGGGTATGTGACCGAAGACCAATTGGACACTGCCTATATTAGGTGGCTATACACGGCCTTGACGAGGGCGACAGAGGAGGTTTTTTTAGTGAATTTCCATGCTAATTTCTTTGTGGGGTGATAAAATACCCTGATAAAAAGCATATTGACTTGATTATTCTTTAAAAAATCGGAACATTTACGGAGTCATGCGTTTATAGAAGTAAGTGTGATGATAATTGTAAAATATATTTGGAACGGAAATTGCGTAATTTTCTATTAGTAATTAATAAAGACCAACTGAAATGAAAAAGTTAATTCTAATTTTTGCCGTGGCGTTTTCAGCATTTGCTGTGCAGGCACAGACTGAATCGGAGAATACTGCTGCTGAGAAAGAAGAAGTAAATGGACCTGTAATCAAGTTTGAGGAGACCGAGAAGGATTTTGGTGAGATTTCACAAGGAACTAAGGTGGAGCACACCTTTAAGTTTACCAACACGGGAACAGAAGTGCTGAAAATATCAAACGTGGCCGCTACTTGCGGATGTACCGTGCCGAAATGGCCGAAAGAGCCTATTGCCCCAGGTAAAACTGGTGAAATAAAGGTAAGCTTTAATTCTGCCGGCAAAATGGGCAAGCAACGTAGCGTCGTGAGAATATACTCCAATGCCTCTGAGCCTATCGAAAAAGTGGCCTTGATCTCCAATGTGACCAAGTCAGGGAAATAGTATAGCATCAAGATGCTAGACGAGAGATATTAAAAACCCTCCGGGAAAAATGGCTTTTCGCCTATTTTCCGGAGGTTTTTTTTTAGGCTGTTATGACAGCCTTTATGGATTCTTAAACATAGTGATGAGTCACAGGCTCAACTTTAGGCGTCCCTCAGTAAAATTGAAGGGACAACCGAGGTGTGTTTTTCGACAGCTTAAGAACATCCGGACTTGCGGTACTTGATCACTGTGTAGATACATCCGATGGTTGCAAATATAATGACTAAGAAACAAGCAAAATCCCAATAGGGAATAATATCATCAATTTTCATCAAAAGAAGCATTGAGACAATGATAGCTAAATATGAAATGATATTGATGGTGAGTTTTTTCATATTGGCATTAATAAAAATCACTTGGTCCACAAGCTCTCATAAAACTAATGGATGCTATGCCGCGACCTGCCATAGCAGTTACAGCCAAAATCCCTACACCACCTGTTAAGGCTGCTAGTCCAACCGTAGCAATTGTCCAACTAGCAATTGTCCAACCACAATCTTCACTCATTTCTCCTGTTATTTTTTCCATTCTGTCAAAACTTAACTCTTTCATAATTTACAGAATTTAATGTAAAACATTGGTTTATTGATAGGCTCAATTTATATGTGACCCACTGACATATCCTGACAGTCAGTTGTTTTTTTGTAAAACAAACCGTGCCACAGGCTTAAATTTAGGTGTCCCTCAGTACAGCTGAAGGGACAACACCGAGACGTATGATAGATGATTAAACCTCCGAGGAAGATGGATTGTGGCCTATTTTCGGAGGCTTTTTTTATTATGTATATCCGCTATGACACCAGTAATCACAGAGATATGAAATAGGTCCTCATAGAAACCACGGAAATCTCAGAAAAGCGTTGTTTCATTTTGGGGTTTCTGTGCGTTCCGCGAGAAATAAAACCTAGTGGCAATAAAGCGTATAATCAAAAAAGGATAAAACCCGCCAAGATGATCAGGGTTCGAAACATTTTTATACTAAAATTAAGTCGAGCTCAGGTCCTTAGCAAAACAGCATTGAAACTGGGTTAAAAGATCGTATTGGTAAAAGCGATCTTCACCTTCATCTGGTAGTTTTTGATGACTTTGAAGATCTCGATCAAGGTTACCTTTTCTATTTTGGTGAGGCTGTCGATGCTGATAAAGTTTTCGGGTTCCATTTTGTCCAGCATGATCTGTTTGGCTTGGCGGTCCAGCCGCAGACCCATCAGGTAATAATAGGCCTGCTTAAGTTCCAATAGTTCTTCTTCTGTGATATGGTTGGCCTGTGCTAGAGCATCCAGCCGTTCCCCCGTATTGGTCAGGAAAATCTTGTGCTTGAGCGCAAACACCCGCGTGATGTCCACGATGGGCGTCATGGCTTTTTTGATATCAAAAACCTTCTGCTCACCAACGGTGAATGTCCTGATCCCCTTAAAAAAGGTCAAGGGAGGTTCGTATTGGAGGGCATTGGTGGCCATGTTAAAGAAGAAGCGTTCCAAGGGCACATCCAGCTGCTTGTCCATGTAGTCGTGCAGCTCATCCAAAATGCCGAAGTCGCCATAAATCGGGCGGTTGTCGAAGAAAGTGGAATACTTCATGACCGTCTCTTGTGTGGACTCCATCATCCAAGCATCATAGTTGCGCTTCCAGTGGGAGAGGGAATGTGTCCATTTGGGGTTTTTGGCCATGAATCCGCCTTTGCAAAAGCTAAAGCCAATGGTGTCCAAATGTGTAGAGACTTTGTCGGCAAAGTCCAGAAAATATGCCCGGACTTCTTCACGATGTTCGTTGGCCTTGTCTTCGTAAATGATTGCGTTGTCCTGGTCGGTCTTGAGGGTTTGTTCCTTACGGCCTTCACTCCCCAAGGTAATAAAGACAAACTTCGACGGTGGAGGGCCTACTTCGTGGATGACATCATCTATCACGCGAAGGGCGATGGTATCAGAGACGGTGGTGATGACCTGATTGACCGTTTCGGATTTTACACCTCGCTGCAGCAATTGCTCCACGATGGCCGGTACTTGGCTCCATTTTTCCCGAAGCTCTCCCACAGAAGTGGCCTGCTTTACAGATTGGATAAAAAGAAAGGGCGATTGCGACTGCTCACTGAGGAGTTTGGTCCGGGAAATAAATCCCGTAAACTTCCCTTCGTTTTCTACCAAGAGGTATCGCGTTTTGGTCTGGAACATCAGGAGCAGGGATTCATAAATATAGGCATCCGCGTCGATGGAGACGATGTCCCTTTTGGTGATTTCCACCACTGGTGTGCTGGTGGGGATATTCTGCGCGATGACCTGGTCTCTCAGGGTGATGTCAGTGACATAGCCGATGATACTGTCTGCGTCATCGGTAATGAAGATACAGCTGGTTTTTTCCTCGCCCATGATTTTGGCGGCTTCGGCGATGGTGGATTGTCCACGTGCTGTGACCAGTTCACGTGGGTTTAGCGAGCCCACTTTCTGGGTATAAAAAGTATCAGAAGTGATGTTGTTCTGCTGGGGGTAATAGGTGGCGCCTTTGATAAAGTGTACGAATTCCGGCTCCAGCATACGTTCACCAAATTCCCTGACAAAATGATCCCTGAATGTTTGTTGTTCTTGACAAATCAGGCGAAATTCCTCTGGTGTGAGGCGCATTACCTTGGTGTTGGGGAGGGTGTCCACCGTCTGTAAGGAGATGCCTTTGTTGTACAGGAGAGAAATTCCCCCAAACCAAGCCCCTGGGCCATACTTTTCCACCCTGCGTTTTTTTTGGTTGCGGTCATAAAAGTATCCTTCAAACCCTCCTTCGATAATAAAGTCAAAGCCCTCAATGCCAGATTGGTTTTGGAGGTAAAGCCGCTGGGATTTGGTGTATTTTACTTCCGTGAACTTTTGGTTGAGCTGGCTTTGAACAGTGTCAGGGAGTGTTGTGAATGGCTTGGTAAAATTCACCATGGGTAATTCCTGTTTTAAAGTTGGTTTTCTAAAAGTATGAAAAAATCAAAAACTATTAGCGATGAAAAGAACCAAATTAGTGAGCGGACCGTTTTTACCCTTTGTCAACCTATTTTAAACCAATAATGACGATGAACAACAAAGACTTAACGTTTATTTTTGACCTTAACGGTACCATTATAGATGATATGCATTTCCACACCAAAGCTTGGCACCAGCTGTTCAATGAAGACCTGGGCGCCAATCTCAGTTGGGAAGAAGTGAAAGTGGAGATGTACGGAAAGAATCCCGAAGTGTTGGACAGGGTATTCGGGAAGGGGCATTTTACTCCTCAGGAAGCAGACCAGTGGTCCATGGAAAAAGAGAAAAGGTACCAGCAGGAGTATAAGCCCCATTTGTCCCTGATCAATGGACTGGGAGAGTTTTTTGAAAAGGCAGAGAAAGCCGGGGTAAAAATGGCGCTAGGGACCGCCGCCATTCCTTTCAATGTGGACTTTGCACTGGACAACCTAGGTATCAGAAAGTACTTCTCGTCCATTGTCACGGCAGATGATGTGAAGCTGAGCAAGCCCCATCCGGATACTTTTGCAATGGGAGCGGAAGCACTGGGAAGGGAACCGGAGGATTGTATCGTTTTTGAGGATGCACCGAAAGGCGTCGAAGCAGCCCAAAATGCAGGCATGAAAGCCGTAGTACTCACCACTGCCCACCCGAGGGAAGACTTCGATCAGTATTCCAATGTGCTGGCCTTTATTGAGGATTATGAAGATCCTTTTATCAAGGAGTTGATCTAACGTTTTAATTGTTAAACTGTCGAACTGTTTTATTGTTAACAATCATTCAGTTTGACAGTTTTCCCATTTTTCAATCTTCCAATTATTACAATCTTTCAACCAAAATCCCCTCAAGTTGCTGTGCCCAATAGCGATAGACATTGCCACTTGGATGGAGCCCATCGGCGGCCATATTGTCTTCTAAATGCCCGATTTGGCGGTATTTTTCCGTGATGTCGATGAAGGTGACGTTTTTGCCTTCCGTGATTACTTGTTGTGCCCGATTGTAAGCGTCGATTTCAGCAGCTATCTTTTCTTGGTCCACTTGCTGTTGCTCCGCAAACCGGGTGACACCCCAATCAGGAATGGAAATGACCACTACACGACTGGCATGACCATCGGCAAAAGCAACGGCCTCGTCTAATAACTGCTCAAATTCTGCTTTGTAATTTTCTACGGTACGTCCACGGTACTGATTGTTTACGCCTATCAGCAGGGTGACGATCGAGTAAGTGTTCTCTCTAATATTGGCAGCATCAATGCCTTGCTGGAGTTCGTCCGTGGTCCATCCCGTGGTGGCGATGATCTTAGGTTTGGTTACTTTTACTCCCTTTGCAGAGAGCAATTTAGCCAATTGGGCGGGATAGGTGTCATTTTCGCTGACCCCTTCACCAATGGTGTAAGAGTCTCCAAGTGCCAAATAGGTGATGTCTTCGGTGGAATTGGTCATGTCCTGGTCTTGGGGTGATGGTGATGAATTGGGTTTAGGTGATTGATTGGTGCCATTGGTGACACAGGCTGACAGTAGGATTGACAGCAGACTTATTAGGATCCAATAGAATGGTAAAGTTTTCATGCTTAAACATACGATGTTTATCGAAATGGGGATGATCAGAATAGCTTCGTCCAAACTCTCGTGCTAGTCCAGAAAGATGTTTTCGGTCATTTCAAAGATCCCCCGGTCGGCATCCATTTTTACATTGGCTCCTATGGGGACGATAAACTGCTTGCTGACATGGCCGATCATGGCTCCACGGTAAGCAGGGATGTCCAGTGGCTTGATATAGTCTTCCAATATTTGCCAGATCGTCAAAGAACCGTATCCTCCAGAGGGCTCACAATCCGAACATTGGCCAAAGATAAATCCGCTAATATCTTCCAGTGCTCCCATGAGCATCAGGGTGCTCATCATGCGGTCTACCCGGTATGGGTCTTCCCCGACATCTTCTAGGAAAAGGATTTTGTCCTTGAAGTCGGGAAGGTAAGGAGAGCCGGCGATTCCTGTCAAAACCGTCAGGTTTCCGCCCACTATGATTCCCTCGGCAGTGCCAGAAGTGATGGTCTGGATCCTGTTTTTCTTCACGATCAGGTCATCGCCTTTTTCCTGCTCATTTTCAAATCTCACCAATTTCTGGTCAAAGAACATTTGCTCAAATTGGTTGACATTAAAGTTGTTCCAGCTTCCGGTGCCATTAGGCCCGTGGAAGGTGATCAGGCCAGTTTGTGCATAGATGGCATTGTGAATGGCTGTGATGTCACTGTAACCAAGGATGGGTTTGGGGTTTTTCCGGATGGTTTTATAGTCCAAAAGGGGCAAGATCCGTGCTGCTCCCGAACCACCACGAATGCAGATGATGGCCTTGACATCCTCGTTCGCAAACATGGCATTGATGTCTCCTGCTCGGTCTTCATCTTTCCCCGCAAGGTGCCCGTATCGGTCAGTGAGGTGCTTTCCTTTTAGCACCCGAAATCCCAGCGCTTCCAGCGTCTCCTGTGCAAACTGGAACAGTATCTCGTCATTGGTAGCGGACGACGGGCTGACCAGTCCAACTAAATCTCCACGTTTTAGCGGCCTGGGCAGTAAGGTTTTTGAGTCTGTGGTGGAAGCGATCAGGTCGCTTTTGAGGGCCATCATCGGTGAGATGCCCGCCGTCAGTCCCAAGGCTTTGATAAATGTTCTCTTGTTCATGCAGGTGTTTTTTTGGTTGAAGTTAAAAATTATCCCGGACATACAATAATACCTTTTCCATCTCATTGATGACTTGACGGGCTTTGTAGGGGTAATTGTTGTTCATAAAGGCAAAGGCGTAAAGTTTGCCTTTTTTGGTTTTGATATAGCCGACCAATGAGTGATTATTGCTGATCGTTCCTGTCTTGGCAAAGATATACGGAGTAGGGGCGCGGTAGGCATTCTTGAGCGTGCCTGTCCTGCCTCCTTGCGGCAAAAGCCTGAATAAGGTGGTGTCTGGCACGATCTGGTAAATCTTTTCAGCAATGGATACCATGGATCTTGGAGTGAATAAATTGTACCTCGACAGGCCCGATCCATCCAGCCAGATAGGTTCGTCTTTGAGATCGGTAAGGTAGTTTTTCGTAACAAAGTCGATGGCCTCTTCAGCATTGAGCTTGAGCATCAATTCATCGGCGACCATCAGTAAGAGGTGTTCCGCTAGGAAATTGTCACTTTCGTGAAGCATTTCCTGATAGAGGCTGTCCAAAGGAATTCCTTTTAGGATAAAGTGGTTTTCGGGCAGTTTTTCCTTGGTGGGGATGACCTTTTTATTCAGCTCCTGACTGGCCAGCTGGGCAAAGGTCTCCGTGGAGGTGGCGAAGGGTACTTTGGTATCCCTTCCTCGGTACACATAAGTGTTGGGATTATAGTAAAACCGATTACTGCGAAAATCCCGCTCCACATCTTTGATGGCTTTGGTGGTGATGGCCAAGGCATTGGCAAAAAGCGGTGGTGACAAGGAAGGGGAGCGCTGAAGGTTCGTTATCGTGGCCAAATTCCCGTAAATGGGCAAAGGAGATCGTTCGGCAGCATAGGAATAATAATAGTCGTCCCACTGCCAGCCATACCCATAGGGTGTATCATCCCAGTTGCTGTCAGAAAAATAAATGTCCTCATAGTTGGCAAAGAACCTCTTCATGTCAATGTCCGGAACAGGCTTGTACTTCCAAGAAGGATCCCCAGTGCCCCAAATGATCACATCCTTTCCCTTGGGGAGATAGCGAAGGCGCTTGGAGCTATCCCCAAGAGTAACCAGCGCTGCATAATAAGTGAATAATTTGGTGGTGGAGGCCGGTGCAAAGTACAGCTCGCTATTTTTTTCATAAACCGTTTGCTGCTCGTCCAGGTCATAGAGCATAAAGCCTGTAAGGTGCTTTGAAAAAAAAGAGTTTTCTCCCAGTTGGTTTTCTAATGCTTTGACAGCTGGTTTACTTGCTTGTGCCCATAGTTGTATAGGCAAGCATAAACAGGAAATAAGGATTAAGTTTCTAGCTTCTCTCATAAAAAAGTAATTGCCTATGTGGTTGAAACAAGGGAGGTCATAATACCATCAGCTTTTAGCATTCGGCTTTGCTCCCAAAAAAACCATGATCCATCCGGCAATAAAAGCCACTCCTCCGATGGGCGTAATGGCTCCCAACCAAGTCACTCCAGTAGTAGACAGGACGTAAAGCGAGCCGGAGAAAATAATGATTCCAGCCAAAAATGCATAGATGGCAGTGTCCAATATTTTGGCATGTGGGAGTTTTGCCTGCAACAGCCCTACCATGAATATGGCCAAGGCGTGGTAAAATTGATACTTTACGGCAGTCTCAAAGGTGGCTGTCCGGCCAAACTGCTCCAAAGTAGCCGCCAGCCCATGTGCACCAAAAGCCCCAATGGCCACCGTTAAAGCGCCTAGGATCGCGGCAAGTTTAATCGTACTGATATAGTTCATCTTTTCGTTGATTGTTTACGTGTCCAAGGTCAGCTGTTTACTGTCCACGGAGAAAATTAGTTTTTTGAACCCGCACTGAATGCAGGCCAGTTTGTTGCCAAAATAACCCCACCTAACCTCCCCTAAAAGTGGAGGATGACAAATCTCAAATCTCAAATCTCAATACTCATTACTCAATACTATTATCTACCCATAATTTCTTTCACCAAAAATGGCACTGCCGATCCGGACCATGGTGCTGCCTTCTTCTTGGGCAATTTGATAATCTCCGCTCATGCCCATGGAAAGCTCCTTTAAGGCCATTCCTTCAGGAAGGTCTTCGGTGTTTAAGCGGTCCATAAGCTGCTTGAGCCCCGCGAATTCCGCTCGGACGACATCCTCTTTGTCCGTGTTGGTGGCCATGCCCATTAGCCCGATGACACGGACATTTTCCAAAGCAGCAAACTCAGGCATTTTGATCATTTCTTGGATTTCTTCCTCGCTAAAGCCAAATTTACTTTCTTCCTTCGCAATATGTACCTGCAAAAGGCACGCGATGGTACGGTCGGCCTTTTCAGCTTGTTTGTTGATTTCTTTGAGCAGCTTAAAAGAGTCCACCCCATGGATAAGGTGGATGAATGGAGCGATGTATTTGACCTTATTGCGCTGTAAGTGGCCGATCATGTGCCAGCGGATGTCGTCGGGTAACTGGGGTTGTTTATCGACCAGCTCTTGGACCTTGTTTTCTCCAAAATGCCTCATTCCTGCATCATACGCCTCTTGGATGTCTTCTACTGGCTTGGTCTTGCTGACAGCAACCAACAAACAATCTTGCTTTTTAAATTGCTTTTTTAACTCGGATAGGTTCTCTTTTATATGCATTCCGTTATTTTTATGCTTGAAAGCTGGACAGTCACTTGTCGCGGCCAATTACCATCGGTATCCAAAGATAGTAGGGAAGAGGGCTATTGGCAAATTATAAAGGTGGAGTAGAGCGGGGAAAGTGTTTAAAATCCGGAATAATCATAACAGAAATCAGATCATCGACTACTACATAAGATATTGAAGCGTAAAAAACATGGCTATACTAGGCACATTGCTAAAGAAAGGGATCAGACTACGGGAATCCCTCGAGCAGGAATACAGCTCTCCACTGGAACTTCAAAAGCAGGAATTGAAAAAACTGCTCATTACGGCCAGCAAAACCCAAATGGCCGAAAAATATGAATTCAAGGCCATACTTTCACAGTTTCCCAAGGCAGGAGATGATTTTTATAGGGCATATTCGGAGAGGGTACCTATTTATGATTATGACAAAATCTACGAAGAGTGGTGGCATAAGCTTCAAGAGGGACAAAAAAACGTCACTTGGCCCAAAGCCATCAAGTATTTTGCCTTGAGCTCAGGGACCTCGGGGAGTGCTTCCAAGTACATTCCCATTACCAAGGAGATGGTGAAGGCTATCCGTAAGACCGGGGTAAGGCAGCTGCTGACACTTTCCAAATATGACCTGCCTTCCAAGTTGTTTAACAAAGGTATCCTGATGCTGGGTGGTAGTACTGACCTGGAGTTTAACGGGACCTATTTTGCCGGTGACCTCAGTGGGATTACAGCCGGAAATCTGCCCATTTGGTTTCAGCGCTTTTATAAGCCTGGCCAAGAAATAGCCCGCAACAAAAACTGGGGAGAGAAGCTAGAGCAGATCGTGGAGAATGCACCAAAATGGGATATTGGCATCATCGTGGGCGTACCGGCTTGGTTGCAGATTTTGATCGAAAAGATCATCGACAGGTACCAAGTGGATACCATTCATGATATATGGCCAAACCTGACCATTTTTGTTCACGGCGGAGTGTCCTTCGAGCCCTATAAAAAAGGCTTCGAAAAACTACTGGCCAAACCATTGATTTACCTGGAGACTTACTTGGCAAGTGAGGGCTTTTTGGCCTTTCAGGCATTGCCAGACCGTAGTTCCATGCGATTGGTGCTGAACAATGGCATCTTTTACGAGTTTGTGCCTTTCAATGGACTTTACTTTGATGAGAACAGCGAGTTGAGAAGTGGCGTACAGCCTTTGAAGATCGATGAGGTGGAGGAAGGGGTGGATTATGCCATTTTGATCTCCACTTGTGCCGGGGCTTGGCGGTACATGATCGGCGATGTGATCAGGTTTGTCTCATTGGCAGCTAGTGAAATAGTGATTACGGGCAGGACGAAGCATTTTTTGAGCCTTTGCGGTGAGCACTTGTCTGTGGATAATATGAACAAGGCCGTGAAAATGGCCGAGGACGAGCTGAATATTCATATTCGGGAATTTACTGTTTTGGGCGTGCCTCATGGGACTTTGTTTGCCCATCGGTGGTTTATTGGTACAGATGACGAAGTGGATAGCGATCAGCTGTGTGCCGTGATTGACAATAACCTCAAAATGCTTAACGATGATTATGTGACCGAGCGAAAGCACGCGTTAAAGGAAGTCAGGCTGGATGTTCTGCCCTCTGCGGTATTTTATGACTGGATGCGCGAGCAGGGCAAAGAAGGAGGACAGCATAAGTTTCCTCGGGTACTGAAAGGCCCCAGAATGGAGGCTTGGCTGGAGTTTTTGGAAAAACAATAGTCCAATGGGGGGTTCACTGGTAGAAGGAATAGGCATGGGGTTGGTGCTGAGTTTGATCATTGGCCCCGTCTTTTTTGCGCTCATTCAGAACAGCATCGAGCATGGTTTCAGGATCTCGATGTTTATGGCTCTGGGAATTTTACTGAGCGATACCGTCTATGTGGTGATTTCCTATTTTGGCGTAAGCTTTTTGACCAATAACCCAGCGTTTAAGGCAGGGCTTGGGTATGTGGGCGGGGCGATCATGATAGGCTTTGGATTGGCCAGTTTTTTTAAGAAAGGAGTTTCCAGACCAAATTCAGGGGGAGTATCACAAAAGACACCTCCCCGTCGTAGAAAGGGCTTTTTAAAAGGGCTTAGCCTAAATGGTGTGAACCCTTTTGTGCTGCTTTTTTGGATCTCTATCGCAGGGGTGGTGCAGCTGAAAAAGCGGTATGGCCCAGGTGATGTTTTTGTGTTTTATGTGGGCATGCTGCTGACGGTGTTCAGTGTTGATTTGCTCAAAGTTTATATTGCCAAAAGGCTGAGTAAATTCATCACACCCAGGCTAATGATGCATATGAACAGGGCGGTAGGTGTGATATTGGTGGTTTTTGGGATTCGGTTACTTTGGTATGCGGTGAGCAAGTCCTGATAAACGTGAGATGGCATAGGACGGAGGAACTTTTTTGGTGACAAGTTCGTAAGATAGGCATAAATATTTATGTATATTAACATAATTTATTATGCGTACGACATTGGATATACCTGAAAAACTCATTCGTGAAGCAATGGAACTTACTGGTGCCCGGACCAAAAGTCAATTGATAAGAGAGGCCTTGGAAGCCCAAGTGCAGCAAATAAAAAGGAAAAGGTTGTTGACTTTTAAAGGGGCTATCGACTTGGATTCGGTAAGAAAGAGAAAAGATGGATAGGTATATGGTGTTGGTGGACAGCTCCGTTTGGATCGATTATTTTAAAAAAGGAGAAAATAGGCTTTTGGATAATCTGATTGAAGAGGATTTGGTATGTACTAACGAGTTAATACTGACGGAGCTTGGGCCTTTTCTGAATCACCGCGGAAGAACCGATATCTGGGATAGTTTACAAGCTCTTCCAGTCATTCCATTGAATATCGATTGGGAGCTGATTAGAAGATACCAATCGATCAACTTACAGAATGGGATAAACAAAGTAGGTATTCCTGATCTCATTATTCTACAACAGGTCATTGAAGAAAAAATCACCATGTTTAGCTTCGATGAGCACTTTAAGCTAATGGCCCGGTTACTGACTTTTGAACTTATCGATGCTGTATGAGTTGCAAGGTGTTTCTTCTGAGAATGTGAAAATTAGTTAGGTAACAGTAATTATTTTCAGTGGAAAACTGTGCTCTTTTCAAGAGCCTTTTTAAAATACATTAAAAGTCTGAAGACTTTTTTGAGTTTGGGTCCAAGTCTCCAGACTTGGACCAATCGTGCCATGAATGCCTCGAATCAATCATGTATCCGTAGGTGCATCACTTCATCATTTCCTCCTACGATTCCATAGCAATTAAGTAATAATTCAGTGGTTTTAGTTGTTTTTCACCCTGTTTTTAACGGAGGTAGTTTTCTAAATTACGGAGACTATTTTTAGTTAAACAGGGTGATTTTTTATGGATAAAGAAAGAAGTGTTTTTGAACTAAAAATGCAAAACAGCGGAGGGTCAAAAAAAGATAGAAAAACCGTTTTGCTTGACCCTTTTCCTGCCATGGGGCATGTAAATGCCTTTTTGAATCTGGCTGAATGGTTGCGCAGGCAGGGATTTAGTCCCGTGTTTCTCATCAGTTATGAATATGAGGAAAAAGTAAGGCAGGCTGGTTTTGACTACTATGTCGTGACTCCGATACTATTGATCCCAGCCAAATACGAAATAAAGCAGGAAGGGGTATTTAGGTTTTTTCTGGATAACCTCTATAAAGGACGGGAATACTCCGGGAAGGCGTTTAGGGAAAAAGCTGAAGATACCTACGCTAAGGTTTTTAGGGTAGAGGACTGCAAACTGGTGTTGCTTGACATCCATTATAAAGCAAAAGCCTTGTTTTACCATTTTAAAGGGATCGAAGTAATACAAATATCCACAGCGATGCTTCCTTTCAGGCATCTGGGTTCTCCTCCTTTTCAGTCCAGCTTTGTCCCTTATTTGGGATGGTTTTCCGCCTTAAGAGTATCGGTTTTGTGGGCAATGAATAGGGTGAAACGGGATTTTCGAAATTCGATAGATTATATCTTAAGTTTGGGACAGACAGATCTGAATATCATGTTAAAGACCTACGCCCAGCGCAAATATACATTTGAACGCAATAGGGCGCTGGGTTGGGGAATAAGCGGGGTTCCAACAGTGGCTACCTATCCCAAGGCGTTTGATTTGGTGGATTTTAGTAAAAGAGGTGATGTCTTTTATTTGGATGAATTGCCTTGTCCTGCTGGGATGGGACTTGGCGACCCTCGGCTTGTAAGTATTGTGACACTTAAAAAGATTGAAGGGAAGTGTTTGGTCTACTGTTCGTTGGGTACGGTGACAAAGGAGTTTCAGCGTGATTGTGAGCGTTTTTTCAATAAAGTCCTTGACGTTGCCAAAGCAAAGACCAAGTTACATTTTATACTGAATATAGGCCAGCACTTCGATGTCCATAAGCTCGATGATTTACCTGATAATGTGTCGGTATTTGATCGGGTGGAGCAGCACCGGCTACTGAAGGAAGTGGATGTGATGATCAACCACGGCGGGATCAATTCCATCAAAGAGTGTATTGTTAATGAGGTGCCCATGCTTGTTTATCCACTGTCGCCATATTGGGACCAGCCAGGGTGTGCAGCCAGGGTAGTGAAGTGCGGTTTGGGGCTCAAGGGAAATATTCGCAAAGATAGTTCCCGACAGCTCTTGGGTAAACTGGATACCCTATTCCGAAACCTTCACCTGTATCGTTCGAATATCAGGACTTTCCTTGGGCAGGTAGATCAAGATAAAAGTGAAAGTGTCAACAGGTTAATTGACCTGTTAAATGATGAATAAAAGATTTTTTTAAAAACCCAAAATGACAATGAAAAGAACCATTAAAGAACTACGGAAAATCCACGTCCAACAGCTGGGGAGTACTCCTGTGGACTGGCATGTCTGAGCTCCCTTTCAGCATACTATGAGGGAAGTATCTCCCAAGAGAAGCTGCGGGAATCCAGTGGTACCACGATCAATGGAACCACTATGCTGGGGCTTTTACAGGCAGCCGAGAAAATTGGCTTTGAAGCAAAGGGCTTTGAGGCAGGTATTGACCACCTCAAGGAGCTTTCCGATCCAGTGATCCTCCATGTGGTGGTGGAAGGCAAGCAGGAACATTTTGTGATAAGTTATGGGTTTTTGGAAGGCCGTTTTGTGTTAGGAGATCCTGCCAAGGGCATCTTGATGTATTCTGAAAATGAGTTGGCGGCGGTTTGGCAATCCAAGACCTTGTTGACGGTCACACCAGGAGTGAATTTCCAAACCCATAAGACTGACAAAACGAACCGATGGAGGTGGTTTAAGGAATTGATCAAGGAGGATATTCCTATTCTTACCGTAGCCATGACCTTGGGGATACTGATGGCTCTGGCAGGATTGTCTACGGCCATTTTTTCGCAAAAGCTGATCGACGATTTTTTGCCAAACCACGAAAAGGAAAAGATAGTAGTTGGCCTCGCTGCCTTGGCTCTGCTGCTAGGCTTAAGGGCCCTATTGGGTTATATACAAGGGGTGTTTATGGCCAGGCAGGGAAAGGAACTTAATATTCGGCTAGTAAAATCCTTTGTCCAAAAGATCATTCGCCTGCCGATACCTGTCCTGAACGGTTACAGTACGGGCGACCTGGTGGCAAGGATGAATGATTCGATGCGAATCCGAAGGACGGTGGCCCTCCTGACCGGAAATGTTGCGATCAATGTCCTAGTGGTGTTGGTTTCCCTCGGGTATATTTTGCACCTCTCTTGGCCCGTTGGGCTGGTCTGTCTGATAGGCTTGGTTTTCTTTACAGTAGTGGGCATCCGCTTCCATAAGCCTATATTATCGTTTCAAAAACAAGTAATGGAGGCACACAGCCAAAATGAAGCCCAGTACCTGGAATCCCTAACAGGAATTCATACCGTGAGATCCTATGGCAAGGAGGAGGTATTTCAGGATCGGGTCAATATGGTCTATGGACTGTACCAAGGCAAAAGCTATGATTTGGCCATTGTGGCAAATAAATTTGGCTTTTTTACCCAACTCGTATCAGCAGTATTCCTAAGCTTGATGTTTGCATTGGGAGTGTGGATGATTTTGGAAGAACACCTATTGCTCGGCGAGCTGATGGCCGTATTGGCTGTAGGGGGAGGCATCATTCCCGGTGCGGCCTCCCTGATCATCGCCAATATCCAACTTCAGGAAGCTAAGGTGGCTTTTGACAGGCTTTACGAGATAGCCTCTCTGGAAAAGGAAAACCCAGGAAGGGATACGGGCATGAAGGGAATTCATTTGGGAGAGCAGGGAAATAAACTGGCCATGGAGAACGTATCCTTTAGGTTTGCCGGACAGCGTACTATTTTGTCTGATGTGAATTTTTCCCTGGATCAGGGGAGAATGGTCGCACTATTTGGGCAAGTAGGCTCGGGGAAAACGACACTGGTCAATTTGTTACAGGGATTTTATACACCAGAAAAGGGATGCCTTAAGATAGGGGACAAAACCATGGATAATTGGCTTCTTGCGAACTGGAGAAAGCAGCTGGCGGTAGTATCCCAGACCGAAAAGGTCTTTAATACTACGATACTGGACAATATCTGCCTGAGCCATGATGCTGAAGAATGGCGACGTTGCGGGGAGTTTTTAAACCAGAGTGGACTGGAAAGGTTTTTTGGGCAGTTTGATCAAGGGGTGATGAGCCTATGTGGAGAAAATGGCCAAAACCTCAGTGGAGGCCAGCGGCAGCTGGTGGCCATCGCACGGGCCCTTTATAAGCAACCAATGTTTCTGGTGCTGGACGAAGCCACTTCGGCGATGGATTTCGATACGGAGCGGCAGCTATTGCTGCTGCTGAAAAGAGCCATGTACGGCCATGGGATGGGGGTAATGCTGGTCACCCACCGGGTAGGGCTGGCAAAGCAAGCGGACAGGATACTGATCCTCAAACAAGGAAGCATTACCGGAGAGGGAGCCCATGAAGCACTCGTCCGGGGAAATAACGAATATGCAGAAGCCTATCAACAGATCATCAGCGAAACCACTAAATAACGGTACCATGGGAGGACTGAAATACTACGAAAGAACAAAGCTTCTGATAGAGCTGATCGAAAAAAAGAGGACAGGTAGTCCCAAAGACCTCGCACGGAAGCTAGGGGTAAAGGAAAGAATGGTTTACCGGATTTTGGACGACTTAAAACTTTCGGTTCAGCGAAAGATCCGATATTGTCGCGATAATAAAAGTTATGTTTTTTTGGAAAAAAATGACTGACTGTAATGAAATGACAGTGAAGTGGGTATAAATTGGGGTTATCAATAAATCAATGTTTTACATTAAATTTTGTAAATTATGAAAGAGTTAAGTTTTGAAAAAATGGAAAGAATAACAGGAGGAATGAGTGAAGATTGTGGTTGGGCAATTGCTAGTTGGACAGCTGCTACGGTTGGACTAGCAGCCTTAACAGGTGGTGTAGGGATTTTGGCTGTAACTGCTATGGCAGGTCACGGCATAGCATCCATTAGTTTTATGAGATCTTGTGGGCCAAGTGATTTCTATTAATGACTATATGAAAACACTAACCATCAATATCATTTCATATTTAGCTATCATTGTCTCAATGCTTCTTTTGATGAAAATTGATGATGTTATTCCCTATTTGGATTTTGCTTGTTTCTTAGTCATTATATTTGCAACCATCGGATGTATCTACACAGTGATCAAATACCGTAAGTCCAGATGTTCTTAAGCTGCCGAAAAACACACCTCGGTTGTCCCTTCAGTTGTACGGAGGGACGCCTAAAGTTGAGCCTGCGTTACAGTTTGTTTCACAAAAAAACAACTGACTGTCAGGAAATGTCAGTGGGTCAGATATAAATTGAGCCTATCAATAAATCAATTTTTTACATTAAATTCTGAAAGAGTTAAGATTTTAGAGAATGTTAGAGGGGGGGTACCCTTAATTGTATCGGTGTAGGTCTTGCAATAGTGGGATTAGGTGCTGCTGCAATTGCTTCAGGCCCCATTGGCTGGGCATGGGGTATTGGGGTAGGAGCCACTTCAGCAGGAGGCTTACTTAGTGCTTATGGTTGCGGTTATGATTTAGCGTAATAGAAATGATCATGAACAGAGAAAAATCTATAACATTTACCATCTTTGTCTGTTTTGGGTTATCTGTTGGTCTTTTGATTTTACAGTTAATCAAGTTTGATGGTATTTCAAATGATGGATTGATGACAAGTTCTTCTTTTATTGCTTTTTGCCTGCTTTCTGTGGGATTAGGGATCCTAGGTGCGGTAAGAATCAAGAATCAGAAAGCTTGACTACCAGCCATATAAGTTTGAATTTAATAATATCCAGAAGGGCAATTGTAAGTCCTTTTGGGTATTCTTGATATTGATTTACTTATTGTAATGGTATAGGGCGTGAGCTAGTAGATATGGATAGGGGTTTAATAAAAGGAGGGGTAATTGTACTTCACCTTATTGTCATGATCGTTTTACTGTTGGATTTATTTGAAATAGTGACCAACAAGTACATACCTGTAATCTGCTATGCTGTTATTTTAGCTTTGCTTGTATTAACTCTAATGCTAAAGAAAAGAAAGTTTTTTTAACAATTGACACGGTACAGCTAAGTGGATTTATAATGAAACTTTGGGGTCAAGCGGTTGCTGACTACGAATTTAATAACCAGTTTACTGTTTAGTTCTTATGAAACCATTTTTGATTTTATTGGTCTATTCATTGGCTTTATATTTATCAACACTTTTGTTGATCGACTTTGAGGGGATGCTGCTGAACGAAATGCTAAATGAGGATGCGCTTGAACTGTCATTTAAGGAAGTCCAGACGGCCATCGACGAGGTGCTGTATTGGAACAGGTTCAGTGCGCTGTTTGCTTTTCTGATGTTTACAGTCAAATGTTTTTTGGTGGCAGTAGTGTTGTATGCAGGGCTATTCTTTGCCGATCGGCACAAGGGGGTTAGGCTGGGGACGCTTTTTGGTATTGCCGTATATGCGGAGGTGGTTTTTGTGATCGCCGGACTGGTGAAGCTGGTGTATGTATCGGCCTATGGCCTCAGCTATCAAGAGTTTGCTGCCTTTTACCCCTTGTCGCTGATCAATCTTTTTGATGTGGAGAACATTCGTCCTGTTTTTAATTATCCGCTTCAGTTGGTGAACCTGTTTGAGTTGGTCTATGTATTTGTACTGGTGTATTTGGTAAAGGAGGAACTGGAACTGAGCATGCCGAGGAGTTCCAGTATTGTCTTGGGATCTTATGGGACGGCACTGTTTTGCTGGGTAGTATTTGTCGTTTTTATCACCCTGAACATGTCCTGATATGAGGAAGAAACTGAAGTTTGTGGTGCTTTTTTTGGTAATTGCCTTTCTTGGGATAATGGGGTACCTGATCATGGATAGGGTAATGGAGAAAAATAGCGTAGCAGAAAGGATCAGCCAGTTTCCAGAGTTTACGCTTTATAGGCCTGACGGGGAAAAGTTCACCACCGACGAGCTGCCCTATGATCGACCGGTCATCTTGATCTATTTTAACTCTACCTGCCACCTGTGTGAAAAGGAAATCCGGGCCATTAGGGAAAGACAGGAAGAATTTGGCGATATCCAATTGCTATTGGTATCGAGCGAAGAGGGTAATGTGATAGGGGACTTTGCCAAAAGGATGGAACTGGAAGATTGTAAAAACATACATTGGTTCCAAGATAGGGATATGGAGGTGGCTGTTTACTATGATGTGGGCAGTGTTCCGGAGATTTTCTTATATGGCTCTGACGGTAAATTGGTCAAGCGTTTTCAGGGGACGGTGAAGGTGGAGAGGTTATTGGAAGCGTATGTGAGTATTAAAAAGGAAAAAGTCTGAAGACTTTTTTGAGTTTGGGTCCAAGTCTCCAGACTTGGACCAATCGTGCCATGAATGCCTCGAATCAATCATGTATCCGTAGGTGCATCACTTCATCATTTCCTCCTACGATTCCATAGCGATTAAGTAATAATTCAGTGGTTTTAGTTGTTTTTCACCCTGTTTTTGGTGGCGGGGAATTTTTATATTGTAGTTCTAAAATGTTGATTGTTATGGAGTTGTTAGTGAAGATAGTGAAAGTCCTTTTTAGTTTTTTGGCAAGTGTTTATTTGGTTTACCTGGCCTTTGAACATAAAGCAGATTTTTCGAGTGGAGAGATGACTTTTGTGATGAGTATGATTGGAGGAGGGATTTGCCTTGCTTATTTCTTTAGTGGGCTGCACAGGTTGGTGATGAATGTCCCGGCGGTGTTGATTTCCTTGATGCCAACGGTTCTGGGGTGTATATGACCAAAGGGCTCATGGACGGGGAACAAATCATTCGGGTAATTATTCTGGGGTTGGCTTTGCTGCTCATTGGATTGGGATGGTATGGGTATTATATAAGTGAAGTAAAGCTCATTACAGCAGTATTAAACTCTGTAGGAATGGTGTTTTCATCTATCGGCTTGATTCAAAGGATCGTCAATGAGGGAAATGCAGATTAGTTTATAATGATTAATCAAAAAAATAAATAGTGGTTTTGTTGATTTGCAGCGTACAAACATGAATAAAAGGAAACTCATACAATTCATCAAGATCAATGATGTCGTTATGTACGTAGGCACGGTAGGGTGCTATGTCTTTTTATTGGACATGGCATTTGATTTTATGGAAATCCCCTCATTGGCGGTGGCCTTTGTGCTGATTACCACGTCTATTTCCGTTTTATTTAAGACCCGTTTAGCTGCGAAATTAAAGGGGTATGAAAAAAGCTCAGATTGAAGATGTTATTTTCAGGGAAATCGCTTTCAAACTATTAGTAAAGAGATGTCAGCCTGAATTAAATAACTTCATGGGGTTATAAGCGATTTCCCTGATATTATTTTGCTTGAGATACTACTTGCCAGCGTACTGTACATGGTGTTTTTGGACGGCTTGTTGACTGAGGGGGGTATTCAAGAATGGCCAAGTTGATGTTTGGTATGTCTGTGATTATGCTGATTTTTCGGGATCGGCGGCGTAAACAATAGGTTCCGTAAAAGTCTGAAGACTTTTTTTAGTTTAGGTTCAAGTCTGGAGCCTTGGACCACTGACAGGTGAAAAATCATGAAAAAAAAACCATTGGTTTCAGTTATCATGCCGTGTTATAATGCGGTCAAATTTATTGGGGAGGCCATAGAGAGTATTCTTTTGCAATCATTGCCCGACTTGGAGCTCATCATTATAGATGATGGGTCTACAGATAGTACGGCAGAGGTGGTGGAAAGGATAAATGAAGAACGGATCAGATATGTCCGCTTTGATAAAAACAAGGGGAATTATTTTGCCCGTAACCGAGGGCTCGATCTGGCTACCGGACGGTACGTAGCAATGGCAGATGCAGACGATATTGCTTACATGGACCGCCTTAAAATCCAATTTGAACATATGGAAGCCCATCCTGAAGTAATGGTTTTGGGAGGGCAATGTGATGTGGTCGACGAGGAGGGGAGTTACATTGGGGAACTAAGGCGGCCATTGGCCTACGATGAAATCAGGGTGGCTTTATTGCAGAATAATTTTGTCCATCAGCCTACACTGATGTTTCGTCGGGAGTTGGTGGAAAAGGGCTATTGCTATGACGAAAGCTTCCCTTGTTCTGGGGATTATGATTTTGTATATAGGATAAGCCGATTTTTTCGGATCGTAAATTTGGACAAGGTGATCGTAAAGTACAGAAGGCATCCCCGTCAATTGTCTACAGCGAAAAGGGATCTACAGCACCAGTATGCGGACAGGGTAAGGGAGTGTCAGCTGGTCGATTTCGGTATGGTTTTTTCTGGAAGGGAGCTTGAAATTCATCAAAAATTGGCGAAAGGAAATTATTTGGATAATAAGGAACTTTGGACTGCAGAAAGGTGGATTAATAGCTTGTTGGAGCATAATATGGATAATGATATTTATGACCGTAAATGTTTTTATGAGTTTTGCCAGAGATTGTCGGCTGCAGCCGTACGGAAAAACCATCTAGGCAAATAGTTCATCTAAAAGTAGATGATGAAGTATGTTCTTTAGGCTTATTTATTCTAGCGACTGATGTTGGATAAAGCGGGAAAGCTGGTGAATTATGATTGGTCCTGAAAGGACACAGGAGTCGCAGATTATTAAGATTTGCGATGATTCGGTGTTATAAGAAGATATTATTTCTGATTTTATAAAAACTTAAACTATGAAACCCCACGCCTCCCACTTTCTAAAGATGAGTTTCAGTTATGTGTGCATGGTTGTTGGTACAGCCTTATCCTGGATGGCGGTGGGAGGGAAGATACCGGGATTTGATTTCTTCGTCTATATATTATGGGGTTTCATTGCTATTGCTTACGCCAGAGAGGTGGTCATCTTTCTGAAAAAGGAAAAGGATGCTAAGGGAAATAATTATTAAGTTTTAGATATGACGACTAGGGTTAAGTATTTATAAGTAAATAGTTCCCTGAGAAGATATAGGTTTTACATCATTTCATCATGTCCTCCTACGATTTCGTGCTTCAACTTGGTTACTATACCTTCATGCCTAGCCAAGTAAATAGGTGAATTTTATAGGGATTTAGTTGTTTTTTGCCCTGTTATGGAAAATGATAGCTTTTTATATTGGATTGTAAAATGTTGAATATGAAATATTTATTGATAAGAATAGCGAAAATCCTTTTTAGCCTTTTTGCAAGTGTTTGCCTGATTTACTTGGCGTTTGAATACAAAAATGACTTTTCAGCTAAGGAAGGGACCTTTGTCACCAGTATGGCAGGAGGGGTGATTTGTCTTTCTTACTTCTTTAATGGGCTAAAAAGACTTGGTAATGAATAAGCCTGTTGTTTTGGTATTTCTGTGTCCAATGACTCTCATATGGGTTAATCAGGTGGTGTATGGATAGGGAACAGGTTATGCGGATAATGATTTTGGTGGTGGGGTTATTGATAATTGGAGTGGGTTGGTACGGGTATTATATGAGTGAAGTTAAGTTAAGTGTAGCGGTACTGACCACTATTAGTATGATCTTTACCTCTATCAGTTTAATCTTAAGTATTGTCAAGGAGGGAAATACAGAGTAGCCATTAGGAATGAGTCCAGAAAAAGAAATAGTGCTCTTGGTAATTTGCGGGGTATTGATCAACCTTGCAATGCTGTCGCTTCATTATGAGTGGTTTACTGGAAGAACGGTTGTCTTTGTGTTATTAAGTCCAGTGCTGTTTATCGTTTTGGGCTTGGTTCGGGAAAAGTCGAGGTAAAGTGTCAACCTAAGCAAAGTTAGTTTGGAAATGTGGGCGGATCAGCTCGCAATACCTGTGCGTGGAGTAGATAGGTTAATGCATATTCCGGGTTTAAGGTTCATTTAGTTACAAAATTAAAGGGGTATGAAAAAAGCTCAGATTGAAGATGTTATTTTGCTTGGGATACTACTTGCCAGCGTGCTGTACATGGTGTTTTTGGACGACTTGTTGACTGAGGATTTTTATTCAAGAATGGCCAAGTTGATGTTTGGTATGTCTGTGATTATGCTGATTTTTCGGGATCGGCGGCGTAAACAATAGGTTTCGTGAAAGCCTGAAGACTTTTTTCAGTTTAGGTCCAAGTCTCCAGACTTGGACCAGTTGTCGTGGGGTTTAAGACAATTTTACGTCCCAATAGTTCGGTGTTCTCTCTTCACTAGTCCAATAGGAAATTGTTGACAAAGGTGCTTTTCAGTCCCAGCCAGATGAAGAAGAAAATAATGCCCAAGAAAAGGTACGGGCGATAGAAGTCTTGGGTTTCCTTGTAGCGGGATTCCAGGATTTCGGCTTTTTCCAATTGATCGATCTGTTCGAAGATGTTCTCTAGGGCCTTGTCATCTGAAGCCCTGAAAAACTGCCCTTTTCCGATCCTTGCCAAGTCCCTCAGGGTAGTCTCATTCAGGTAGGATTCTACCATTTGTGGCCTTCCGAAGAAATCAGTGCCATAAGGAACCATACCATCTTTTCCCACAGCAATGGTGTAGATTTTAATGTCCATGGCTTCTGCCAGCTCTGCTGCAAACACTGGGTCGACATTCCCGGCATTATTGTCCCCGTCACTGAGGAGGACCATTACCTTGGACTTGGAGTCGGATTCCCGCATACGGTTAGTAGCAGTGGCGACGGCACTGCCGATAGCGGTACCTTTGGCGTCCATCATGTCGAAGGAAATATCGTCAATAAGATCGGTGAGCAGTTCATAGTCAGTGGTCAGCGGTGCCAGCGAAAATGCTTCGCCTGCAAAGATCACCATACCGATCCGGTCACCAAAGCGGCCATTGATAAAGTCAATGGCGGTGGATTTGGCGGCTTCTAGCCTGTTGGGTTCGAAGTCCTGCAAGTCCATGGATTCAGAGATGTCCATGACCAACATGATATCGATGCCCTCTGTGGATTGTTCCACTTTTTCATTGGAGCGCTGGGGCCGCGCCAGCGCGATGATCACCATTCCTAATGCCAACATGAAAAACAAGGTAGGCACAAGCCGCAAATAGGTCCACGGGTTGCTGTTGGAGACTTTTCCAGGCAGGGATAGTTCTAGGGATGGGTTTTTAAGGAATTTGGTAAACTTCCTTATCAGTAGGATCAATGGGACAATCCATAACAGGTGTAGCACCCATGGGTTTTTCCATTCGTAGGTGCGGAAGGTTTCCGGTAAAAACCAACTCCATGAAAACCACTCGATGATACTATTTGCGTTCATGGATATCTTTTACTTTTTGGTTGTACATGTTCACACAGACAGCTTTTAGCTTATCGGCAGTGGCCACAATGTCCTCTGCCGGCCTGTTGGCATAGATGATGATTTCGATCTTTCTGAAGTCATTTACTAGTGCTGGCTGCTCCAGGTATTCGGCGATTTCTGTCGCTGTCCACTCCTTGTAGGGTTTGCCGGTGAGCTGTTCCATATAATCCCTCCATAGCCAAAGCACTTCTTCGGCTGTCTGCAGCGAAGGAGCAGATTGTAGTGACTGAATGGAGGTGTCCCATTTTTTGAGGAAGGTGTTATGTTGTTTTTTCAGACGTCCGGCAGCCCATCGTTGCTGGATTTTCTTTCCAAACAGCAATAAAACAGCTATGCCAATTACCAAGACGATTCCTAAGAAAATCAGCAAATAAGGATAATTGAATTCCTTTTCGATCGGCATGTACTTATCGTTGTCCTTAAAGGTAAGGTCCTCTGGCAGCGGGTCAATCGTAAGTTGAAGTGCCAATTCATCTTGGGATGGATAATGAACGATGCTGTCGTATTTGAGGATTTCGAATACCGGCAAGGCATATGTTTTTACAGAATCCAGTGAGAAGTTGGAAAGAAAGTAGATCGCACTGTCCTGCGTGATGCTGTCAGGAGTATAGGAGCTAAAGGTCTGTTTTTCCAAGAAGGAAAAATCCCTGTACTGAAAAGAGGAGTCTGGAAATACGATGTTCATTTCCGAAGGGTATTCGGCTTTCAATACGTATCCGACGCGTTCTCCCAGTTTAGCAGAATCCTGCATAAAATACCCTTCCACTTTGAGTCCTGGGGGCTGGTCTTGCGCCCGTCCCTGTACGGGTAGGGAAAGGCTGAGGACTGCAAATAAATAACCTAAGATAAATACGTTGATGTTACCCACGTTTCATGGATTTATTTCTATACCTAAACAATTCTATTAGAGGAAGTACGATATCCTCATGGGTGTCTATTGGAAGATAATTGATTTGGTTTTTCTTGCATAGTTCTTTTAATGTATCTCTTTCTGCCGAAAAGGTTTCGGAAATTTTACGTGAAAAGCTGCCAAAAGCAGTGTTGACCCAAGTGGTCTTGCCTTCTTCCTTGTCAAATACGGGGATGATGCCCAGTGCAGGCAATGCCGACTCACGTGGATCGGTCACCTGGATGGCTACCACATCGTGTTTTTCGCCCATGGCTTTTAGTGATCGCTGGTAATTCTCATCAATAAAATCCGAGATGATGATGATAATGCTGCGTTTTTTGATCAAGTTGAGGGCAAACGAAAACATTTCATTGAGATCTGTTTTCAGTGATTTGTTTTCGTGGTTAAAAATCCCCCTGATCACCTTTACTCCTTGTCTAGGGCCTTTGCCGGGAAGGATTATCTTTTCTTTTTGGTCAGAAAAGGAAATGAGCCCTACTTGACTGCCTTCGTGAATGGCCGCCAGGGTAAGTACACCTGCAATTTCTTTGCCCAAGTCGATTTTTTTGCGGCGCTCATCACCGATGTCCTGGGATCCGGAGATATCCAAAAGAAAATAAACCGACTGATCTTTATCTTCTCGGAATGTTTTTACGAATGTTCCATGGCCTTTGGCGGACACTTTCCACTCGATCGTGCGGATATCATCCCCATACTGATAGGGCCTAAGGTCGTCAAATTCTAGGCCTGAACCTTTAAATATAGACTGATAATCCCCTTGAAGGTGGTTGTTGGCCACTTTCCGGATCATTATTTCGTATTTCCTGAGTTTTTTCAGCAGTTGATTCATGGGCGGTTTTATTCCGAAGGCCTAAATTTAATGGACTCCTTTGAATAATAAAACGAGTATTGACTAACATATTACCTAAATTTCAACGGAAATGGCTAATTTTGAATTGTGAAAAAGGCAATATTCTTCTTCGTTTTTGTGATTGGGGTCGTTTCATGTAGTGATGACAAGGCCCCTAAATACCTGCTGTCCGAGGATGAGATGGTGGGGATAATGGTCGATATCCACATGGCTGAAGGCATGGCCAGTTCATTGCCCGTTTCCTATGACTCCTCCAAAAAATTGTACCCGCTTTTTGAAAGCCGTGTTTTTGAAGAGCATCAAGTGGCCGACACCACTTACACAAAGAGTCTGGAGTATTATTTGAGGGATACCGAAATGATGAAGGAACTGTATAGCCGCGTGATTGATTCACTGAATGTGAAGGAGAAAATCGGACAGGAAGATGATAAATGAGCTGGGCTATCCCAATTCCAGTAACCGATAATTGCGGTTCATTGACCAGCGTCCTATATCAGTAAAAGGAGGATTTTCCTAGCTGATGGCTTTTAGAGCCAACTATCGAATAACTATTAGCGAATAACCAATTCTAACGTATGCAATATCCGGATAATCTTGAAGCCAAGATTAATTTCGATAAAATAAAAGAGTGGATCAGGGAGGAGTGTAGCAGTGCGCTGGGAACAGCAATGGTGGATAAGGTGGGCTTTTCCAGTGATATAAACCTGCTAAACAAGCTATTGGACCAAACGGAAGAATTTCGCCAGATATTGATCTCTGGGGAGCTTTTCCCATCCTCCAATTACCTGAATATATATCCCTACCTTGAAAAGGCAAAAATAGAGGGGACGTTCTTGTATGAGGATGACTTTCACGAGATCAAGCTTTCTCTGATTACCCTCAAGGAGTGTGTCGATTTTTTTAGCAGAAATCAAGAAGAATATCCCCAATTGTTCCAGTTGATCGGAATGGTGGCACTCGACAATACCCTGTTACGGGCAATCGAACGGGTGCTGAACGATAAGGGCAAAATCAAGGACAATGCCACGCGGGAGCTCGGCCTGATCCGTGGACAGATCATCTATGAGGAAAATCGTCTAAGAAAAGTCTTGGACAGGATTTTCCGAGAAGCCAAGGGAAAGGGACTGACGCCCGATGACGCATCCATTACCATCCGCGGTGGGCGAATGGTCATGCCCGTTTTGGCCGAAAACAAACGAAAAATCAAAGGCTTTGTCCATGATGAATCGGCTACTGGGCAGACGGTATTTCTAGAACCTGCAGAGGTGCTGGATATCAATAATGAGCTGAAGGAGCTGGAGTACATGGAGCGTAGGGAGGTGCAGAAAATACTGATGCAGCTCACCGATACATTGAGACCATTTATTCCTGAACTGAAAAGTGCCTACAAATTTTTGGGCATGGTGGACTTTATCCGGGCCAAGGCACGACTGGCACTGAAGATGGATGCCAGCAAGCCCACTTTACAGAAGGAGAAAATCATCGAATGGTACAATGCCCGCCACCCTGTGCTCCAACATGCGCTAAAACAGCAGAGCCGGGCGATTGTTCCGCTAAACATTCATTTGGATCACAATAGTCGCTTACTGGTGATTTCTGGGCCCAATGCGGGCGGTAAATCCGTTACATTGAAAACGGTGTCATTGGTCCAGTATATGCTTCAGTGTGGCTTGTTGGTGCCCATGGATCCGCATTCAAAATGTACTGTTTTTCATCATTTCTTTATAGATATTGGGGATGAGCAGAATATCGAGAATGACCTGAGTACCTACAGCTCCCACTTGATGAGCATGAAGTATTTTACGCAGTTTGCCGATAAGAAAACCATTTTTTTTATCGATGAATTTGGCACAGGTACGGAGCCGCAGTTTGGGGGAGCGATAGCAGAATCCATTTTGCTGGCCCTGAATAAATCCGGTGCCTACGGGATCGTTACGACCCACTATGGTAACCTGAAGCAGATTGCAGCCAAAAACCAAGGCATGACCAATGGTGCGATGCGCTTTGATATTGATAAATTGGAGCCGCTCTACCAGTTGGACATTGGTAAGCCGGGGAGCTCATTTGCGCTGGAAATAGCCACTAAGATCGGTATTCAGAAGGATATCATCAGCTATGCCAAGGCACAGATCGGTGATGAGCGGGTTCGGTACGATAAACTCCTCAATAAGTTGGAATCTGAAAAAAACAAGTACGAGCAATTGGTGCTGGAATCACAGCGTAAGGAAAGGCTACTGACACAGCGGCTCAAAGAGTACAGTGAGCTAAAGGAAACCGTCGATAATAATAAAAAGCAGCTGATCCAGCAAGCCAAGCTGGAAGCCAAAGCGATCCTGGACGGAGCCAATCAAAAGATAGAGGAGACCATTCGCTCCATCAAGGAAAACAAAGCCGAAAAAGAGGCTACCAAAAAGCTTCGTAAGGACCTAGAGCAGCATAAGGCGACCGTAAAGCCGGATAAGTCCATCAAGCCAAAGATGGCGGAGGAAATAAAAGTGGTGGGCGGAGCCATAGAAGTAGGGGATTATGTGCGGTTAAAGGATAATGGAGCCGTAGCAGAAGTCTTGGCTATCCGAAATAAGGATGTGGAAATCAGCATCGGTGATCTGAAATCCAATGTCAAGCTCAGCAGGCTGGAAAAAGTCTCTAGGACGGCGATGAAAAAGGAAAAGAAGACGATCGCAGCAAGGTCTACTTTTGATACTACGTCTAAGATGCAGCAATATTCGCCTAATTTGGACCTGAGAGGAAAACGGGGGGAAGAAATCCTGCCCATAGTCCAGAATTTTGTGGACGAGGGCCATATGCTTGGTGTAAAAGACCTCAGGATCGTTCATGGCAAAGGCGACGGTATACTGCGCGAAATCACCAGAAACCTGTTACGGGATATGCCATCTGTAGCGAAGTATGAAGACGAGCACCCAGACCGCGGTGGTGCAGGGGTGACCTTGGTGACGTTAAAGTGATTTTTGATCTCACCCTATGGGCCGGGATGATCCTAATGTAAGGCAATCAACCGTAAAGTGTCCATGGGGCAAAAAGATGACGCATGGTGGTTTTGATAAGAAAGCCAATTATGGTGTTGGAAGCTTGTAGGCCTGCCTTGCCAGTAATTCCCAAGAATCCCCACTGTCCCTCCATATCATCATGACGCCTATCTTGACATTGCCTGGGTTGCCGTTATCATTGGTTTTTGCTACAAGGATATGGCGTGCGATTCCGATATTGTCCACTACTTCATAGGATTGGTCGTTCAGGTTGATGGTTTCAAAATCAGACTCCCCTGTTAGCAGTGAACCAATAAAAGTTGCTTGGTCTTCAATTCGTCCACTTGAATGGCCATAGGAAAGTTTCTTGTGTGTAATCCTTTCTAACTTGGCTTCATCTGGATTGATCATCAGCTGGGTGAGCTCTTGGACGGCATTGACAAGTTTAATTGAATTTTGGGACTGAGCACTTCCATTTACGGAAAGGGCAAAAAGCAACAGGACGAGTGACCACCATTTTTTCATAGACTTGTTTATTTTTTCTTCAACATAAATACATAATCGCCAGCGAGTGCACTGACCCTTCCAGCAACTGGACTGGGCACGTTAAACTCCAAGCGGAGATTGCTTCCTTGCCCTGAAAAGGGGATTTCTTCCCTCGCAGCAGGCTGAGAACCACTTAGCATGATTTTGTCAAAATTACTCCCTTCGAATGACCAAGTGCCACTTTCATCAAAAAGCAGGTTGCTATTGGACGTGGTGTAAGCTTTGTTGTCGTTTGATGAGGAGAAGGTGATTTCAAAATCAATAAAGTCGGAAGTGGCATTCTGTCCTTTATGGGTGACTGAGCCTTCTGCTCCAACGATCCAAGTCTGAGTGCCTTCTCCTGTCAGTTTTTCCAGGGCCAGTTGTTCTTTGGATTTGGAGGGGCTTGGTTCGTCCTCACCACCACAAGATAAAAACAGTAGAATAGAAAAGGAAGCAAAAAGGCAATAGTACAGCCGTTTCATAGGAGTTTGAAGTATTATGGTTTTGTAAAAGGATTAAATATAATAAAATATGCTCGCAATCAAAGTTGCTTTTTTAGCTTATAGTCTTCAATGTGCAGCTGTTGATTGCAGAAATCATATTCATAGGGGGAGTTTGATGCTACGAATACGGTGCGGTCATGGCCGTATTGCTGTACCAAGTCCTTGTACCATTCACTTCCTTTTGAGTCGAGATTGGAAGTAGGTTCATCCAGTAGTAATAATGGGGCGTTGGAGAAAAAACAGAGACCGAGCTTGACCCGTTGTTTCATGCCGGAAGAGAAAAAGGACAATTGTTTATGTGTGGCCTCTTCCAGGTACATGGCTTTTATCATCTCATCAAAGCCCATCCCCGGATGGGCGGATTTGAAGTTAAAGTGAAACTTCAGGAGTTCCAGAAGGGAAAATTCCTCAGGGAGTTCCATGTAGGGAGCGGAAATAGCCAAGTGTTGATAGATTTCATTTTCGGTAATTTCCTGTTGTCCCAGTAGGTAAGAGGCCTTTCCTTCTGTAAACGGATTGGTTCCGGCGAGACACTTTAAAAAAGTAGACTTGCCAGAACCATTGCTGCCAGTGATGGCGATTTTGTCTTTGGGTTTTACATGCAGGTCCAAGTTTCTGAATATCCAGTCATACTGGAAACGTTTTGCTACATTGGTTAACCTTATTTCAAGCATTATCAGTTGATATAGCCTTTCATTACACCCCTTTCGGATGACCTGATAAAGTTGACGATTTCATCCCTTTCCTTTGTGGCGGGAAGGTTGACTTCTATTTCTTCCAGTGCACGGCTGTTGTTAAGGCTGTTCAAGAACAGGTAGCGATAGACTTCTTGGATGTGACTGATAGCGTCGCTGGAAAAGCCCCTTCTACGTAGCCCCAGTGAGTTGACACCTGCATAGCTGAGAGGTTCCCTAGCTGCTTTGGTGTAAGGAGGGACGTCTTTTCTTACCAAGGAACCTCCGGATACCATGGCGTGCATTCCTATTTTGACAAACTGGTGAATGGCGCTACTGCCGCCAATGATCGCCCAGTCATCTATGGATACATGGCCAGCGACCTGGACGGCATTGGCAATGATGACATTGTCCCCCACGATACAATCGTGAGCAATATGTACATAGGCCATCAGTAAGCAATTACTCCCAATCTTGGTTGTCCTTTTATCGATGGTGCCACGGCTGATGGTGACACATTCACGGATAGTGGTGTTGTTGCCGATTTCTACGGTAGATTCTTCCCCTTGGAATTTGAGATCCTGTGGTACACCGGCGATGACTGATCCTGGGAATATTTTGCAATTTTCACCGATCTTGGTTCCTGGATAGATGGTTACGTTAGAGCCGATCCACGTTCCTTTTCCTATTTGTACATTTTCATGAACTACCGTAAAGGGGTCGATGGTTACATCTTCTCCAACTTGGGTGTTTTCATGGATTTGTGATAGCTTACTTATCATGCTTCTTTTCTTACAATACTGGCAGTCATTACGGCTTCGCAAACCAATGTGTTACCCACATAGGCCTCACCTTTCATTTTCGCAATCCCTCTTCTGATAGGGGACAATAATTCACATTTAAAAACTAGCGTATCCCCCGGCAAGACCATTTTTCTGAATTTGCAGCTTTCGATGCCTAGAAAGTAGGTCCAGTAGTTTTCCGGATCGTCTACCGTGCTGAGTACAAGAATGCCGCCAGTCTGCGCCATGGCTTCTACTTGTAATACTCCTGGCATCACCGGATTGTTGGGGAAATGCCCCATAAAAAACGGCTCATTGATGGTCACGTTCTTTACACCGGCCACTACGGTGTCATCCAAATAAATAATCTTGTCCAACAACTGGAACGGATAGCGGTGTGGAAGGATATTCCCTATTTGATTAATGTCCAGTACAGGAGGGAGCTTAGGGTCGTAGTGAGGGATATGGCTAGGGCCCACTTTTTCCATTGCCCGCTTCAGTTTTTTGGCAAAGGCCACATTGGCGGCATGGCCTGGACGAGCGGCAAGAATCTGGCCTTTTAGAGGACGGCCCACCAACGCCAAGTCGCCAACGACGTCCAGCAGCTTATGCCGAGCTGGTTCATTTTTGTAGCGAAGCTCCACATTGTTTAGGATGCCTTCCTTGCGGACCTCTACTTTTGGCTTGTTGAACATTTGCGCCAGCCCTTCCAGTTCCTCGTCTGTCACTACCCTGTCCACCACGACGATGGCATTGTTCAGGTCGCCGCCCTGAATGAGGTTTTGTTTATAGAGCATCTCCAGTTCATGCAAGAAGCAGAAAGTCCTACAAGAGGCTATTTCGGCTTTGAACTGGCTAATGTCGGTAATCGAAGCGTGCTGGCTTCCGAGAACGGGGGAATTATAATCCACCATTACGGTGACCCTGTAATCATCCAAGGGTAAAGCGGCCATTTCTACTTCTCTAGAGGAATCCCTGTAATGGATACTTTCAGGAACTTCAAAAAAGCGTCTCAGGGCATTTTGTTCCTGAAGTCCTGCCTCTTCTAATATGTTGATAAACTGAATGGAGCTTCCGTCCATAATGGGAGGCTCAGGCCCATCCAGTTGGATAAGTACATTGTCAATTTCTAAACCTACCAGTGCTGCCAGGACATGCTCTACGGTATTGACACGTGCTCCGCTTTGTTCGATAGTGGTACCGCGGGACACATCCACTACATTGTCGACATCGGCATCTACGATGGGAGAGCCTTCCATATCTATACGTTGAAACTTATAGCCATGGTTTGGTGGAGCAGGTAGAAACGTCATGTTGGCTTCCACACCCGTGTGTAGCCCTACGCCGGAAATGGTTACCTGTTTTCCAATAGTATGTTGTTTGACTTTCATTAAAGATGATTTTTGGCATCACTTATTTTGCCACAAATTTATTGTTTTTTTTCCAGTTCTTTTACTCTGTCCTGAAGAGATGGAAGATTTTTGAAAATAGAATAGGACTTTAGAAACTCTTTCATTTCAAAGCCCATGTATCCAAAAATGATTTTTCCGGATTGTAAAATTGACTTGCTGACGCCTGTTTTGGCACCAACAGTGGTGTTATCGGCGATTTTAAGGTGTCCAATGATGCCTACCTGCCCTGCGATCACGCAGTTTTTTCCGATCTCGGTGGATCCTGAAATACCCGATTGGGCAGCAATGACAGTATGCTCACCAATGATCACATTATGGGCGATTTGCACTAAGTTGTCTATTTTTACCCCTTTTTTTATAATGGTAGAGCCCATGGTAGCGCAGTCGATGGTGCTGTTTGACCCCACGCTGACATTGTCTTCCAATATGACATTGCCAAGCTGCGGGATGTTTTTGTAGCTTTTGTCCTCTTGAGGGGCAAAACCAAAACCATCAGCACCGATGACCACATTTGGATGGATTTCGCAGTCATTGCCAATGGCTGTGTCATTGTATATTTTGGCACCTGAATGGATGATGCAGCGATCGCCGATTTTTACATTGTCTCCGATATAGGCTTGTGCATGGATGATGACCTGCTTACCTATGCGGCAGTTTTTGCCGATATGGCTGAAAACTCCACGGTATCCTCCGTCATCCATTTTGGTGGATTGGTCCATATAGGAGGGTTCTTCCACCCCTGTCTTACTATGTTTGGTGAGCTGTGCATAAGCTTCCAACAGCTGGGTAAAACCGGAGTAAGGGTCTTTTACTTTTATTAATGAAGTGCTGAGTGGCTTTGATGGTGAAAAATCCTCCCCTACTATTACCGCTGTTGCTTCGGTGTTGTAGAGGTGAGACTCATATTTCATGTTGGACAAGAAACTGACCCCTCCTGCTTTTCCTTCTTGGATTTTGTCTAGACGGTTGACTTTTTGGGAACCGTCACCCTCTACTGTACCGTTTAAAAGCGCTGCAATCTGACTGACAGTAAATTCCATGAGTTTAAAATTATATTACCGCAAAGTTAAATTTTTAGCCCGACATGCATAGTACTTTTTCACAATTTTGCTCATTGCTTTGATGTTGGGGAGGTCAGCTGCTTGGGCTACATCGATAACCTCTCCTTTTTTTGTCAGGATCATGACTTTTTCCTTGGCCACATAGGCATTGTTGGAAATAAAGCCTGATGATACGAAATAGGACAACGCTTCGTCGGGGATGTTTAGTCCCTTGGCTACTTCTTTTTCCATGGCTTCCAGCTCTTTTTCCTCAAAAGGCGTATTGCTGAGTTTGATTTTAAAAAGATTTCTGGTAAGAAGCATGTTCGAAATGCTCCTCAAAACAAAATCCCCGTGGTCTTTCCAATGCTTAATAGCACCCCAAATATCAAAATCATCCAGATCGGCAAATACTTTCTGTAGTGCTGTCGAATCCTCAAAATCCTTCAGAGTATAATTGTTCTCCAAGAAGCATTTAAATGCCACAGAACCCTCTACTTCCACTCCGGATTGTTGTAAGTCCTTGGCACGTGTGATCAGGTTGATGAGCATTTTCTCAGCACTGACGGTGGTTTTGTGGAGGTATACTTGCCAGTACATCAGCCGTCTGGCGCTGAGAAAATTTTCTATACTGTACAGCCCTTTTTCTTCTACTACGATCTGGTCGTTCTTAATGTTCATCATTTTGATGATCCTATCTGCACCAATCGTCCCTTCCGAAACCCCAGTAAAAAAACAATCTCGCTGTAAGTAATCCAATCGATCAATGTCCAATTGGCTGGATACCAGTTGATAAAAGAATTTTCGCTCATATTTATTCTTAAAAATTCTTAATGCGAGACCTAATTGGCCGTTTAATTGGTTATTTAAGGATTCCATGAGCATCAGTGAGAGTGATTCATGGGGGATGCCTTTTAGCAAAGTGTATTCGAGGGCATGCGAAAATGGGCCATGACCAATATCATGAAGCAGTATGGCGATCAAAGCTGCTTCGTATTCTTGGTCGCTGATTTCGTGACCTTTGTTGCGCAGGTTGTCCAAGGTGATGCTCATCAAGTGCATGGCGCCAATAGCATGGTGAAAACGGGTGTGTAGCGCTCCCGGGTATACCATGTCAGTCAAACCAAGTTGTTTGATCCTCCGTAACCGTTGGAAATAGGGATGGTCGATAATGTTGAAAATCAACTCACTAGGAATAGTGATGAAACCGTAGACCGGGTCGTTGAGTATTTTATGGCTTTTCAATTGCCTAAGAATTAGTTGATAGAATTCAAAAGTAATTATAAATTTAAAAGATTTAAACCTGATAAGATGCAAAAATTTAAAATACTCTGGGCAGATGACGAGATTGACTTGCTCAAACCTCACATTATGTTTTTAGAGCAAAAGGGATATGAAATTACTACGGTAAACAGTGGTGTCGATGCGATTGAAATGGTGGAAAAGACCAATTTTGACGTGATTTTTTTGGATGAGATGATGCCGGGTATGACAGGCTTGGAAACCCTGCAGCAGGTGAAGATCATCAAACCCCAGACTCCAGTGGTCATGATCACCAAGAGTGAGGAAGAACACATCATGGACGATGCCATTGGTGGGAAGATTGCCGATTACCTGATTAAACCGATAAATCCCAACCAGATTTTATTGTCGGTAAAGAAGATTCTCCAAAACAAACAGCTGATCAGTGAGAAGACGAACCTTTCCTATCAGCAGGATTTTTCAAAAATCAGTATGGCCTATAATGATGCCATTGATCACCATGAGTGGGCGGATATTTACAAGAAACTGACCTATTGGGAGCTGGAGATCGACAAGACCGAAAATAAAAGCATGCAAGAGGTGCTGGATACCCAGAAAACCGAGGCCAATGCTAATTTTGCCCGCTTTATCAAGGAAAATTACCTGGACTGGTTGAACGATGCAGATGCGGACAAGCCCATTCTTTCCCACAGGGTAATGAAAGAGAAAGTATTTCCTCACCTGGTGGAGAGCGACAAACCATTGTTTTTTGTGGTGATCGATAACTTAAGGCTGGACCAATGGGAGATGATCGAACCAGCGCTCAGCGATTATTTTAATGTCAAAACAGAGGATACTTATTATAGCATTCTCCCCACCACCACTGCTTATGCCCGAAATGCGCTGTTCAGCGGAATGATGCCCTTGGATATGGCCCGTTTTCACCCGGATCTCTGGGAAAACGAAGATACCGATGAAAGCAAAAACAGCCATGAGGCGGACTTTTTGGCTATCAACCTGAAGAAAAACCGGATACAGAGCAAGTTCAGCTATCATAAAATACTACAGGCCAATCAGGGTAAATCCGTTTTGGAACAATTTCAAAATATGATGAACAATGACCTGAATGTCTTAGTGTACAATTTTGTGGACATGATGTCCCATGCCCGTACAGATATGAAGATGATCCGGGAGTTAGCACCAGATGAGTCGGCGTACCGTTCCATTACGGAAAGCTGGTTTTTGCACAGCTCATTGTTTGAGCTTTTCAAAAAAGTGAGTGAAGCAGGATGTGAAGTGATCGTCACCACGGACCACGGGACCAAAAAAGTAAACAGGCCATATAAGATTATTGGGGACAGAAAGGTGACGACCAATCTCAGGTATAAGCAAGGCAAAAACCTGAACTTCGAGTCCGGAAAGGTGTTTGAAATCGGGAAACCTGAAGATGTGAAGCTTCCACGGTTTAATGTTTCCACTAGTTATGTTTTTGCAGTAGAAGATTATTTCTTTGCATATCCGAACAATTACAATTATTATGTAAATTACTACAAAGATACTTTCCAGCATGGCGGAGTTTCTTTGGAGGAAATGATTGTTCCAATAATGCATTTGTCACCTAAGCAATATTAAAAAGGCTTGAAGAAAATTGTATGTGGAGATATCAGTGAATTGCCGGCAGTGGCCAGAGAGGTGATTTCCTGTTGCGAGGGCCTGCCAGTGTGGGTTTTTCAAGGGGATATGGGGGCAGGCAAGACCACTTTGATCAAGTCCATTGCCAAGGAGCTGGGCGTGGGGGATGTCGTGAGCAGTCCCTCTTTTGCAATTGTAAACGAATATCAAAATGATAAAGGGCAAACGTTTTATCATTTTGATTTTTACCGTATCGAAGAGCAGGAAGAAGTGCTCGAAATCGGGATAGATGAGTATTTTTATAGCGGAAATCACTGTTGGGTAGAATGGGCGGAAAAGATTCTGGACTATTTGCCGGAGGAGTTTTACCTGATCAAGATATCCGTTGATGAGAATGAAGTAAGGGAGATGCGTATAAAAAAGATGAAAGATGGGGGCTAAAATGGCTGAGATAAGTAAAGAAACAGGGGTCTATCCACAGGAGGCCTTGGCAAAGGTAGGTACTTCAGATCATTCTATTCTGATCGGTGTCCCCAAGGAAGTGGGGGCGCAGGAAAAAAGAGTAGTGCTGACTCCTGAAGCCGTAGCCCTATTGGTCAATAACAACCAGCGGGTCATGGTGGAGACAGGAGCTGGTAAGGCTTCAAAATTTTCGGACAAGGAATACGCAGATGCCGGCGCCAAAGTGGTCTATTCGTCCAAAGAGGCCTTTGAGGCAGAAGTAGTCTTGAAAGTAGCACCGCCTACAGAGGAGGAAATCGCCTATATGAAGCCTGGAAGCTGCCTTATGTCTGCCCTTCAGCTTGGTAAACAGCGGGCTGAATATATCCATGCCCTTAATAGAAAGAAAGTCACCGCTGTGTCATTTGAGCACTTGGAAGATAAAGTGGGCGGGATGCCTGTCGTACGTGCCATGAGTGAAATTGCTGGAAGTTCGGTCATGTTAATTGCGGCAGAATATCTTAGCAGTGCCAAGAAGGGAGGAAAAGGCCTGATCCTTGGTGGGATTACCGGCGTGCCTCCTACCAAAGTGGTCATCATCGGTGCCGGCACTGTAGCAGAATATGCCGCCAGAGCTGGTCTAGGGCTAGGAGCAAGTATCGAGATCTTTGACAACCACCTTTATAAATTGCGGAGAATCAAGCAGCTACTTGGACAACAGGTGTATACTTCCACCATAGATAACTATACCCTTGGACAGGCGCTGAAAAAAGCGGATGTGGTCATCGGTGCCTTGAGAGGTGAAAAAGGACGGGCCAAGGTAGTGGTCTCAGAAGAAATGGTGGCTGAAATGATGCCGGGGAGCATTCTTATCGATGTCAGCATAGATCAGGGAGGGTGCATAGAGACTTCCCGCATGACCACACATAAGGAGCCTGCGTTTATATTGTATGACATAGTCCATTATTGTGTCCCGAATATAGCGTCGAGAGTATCCCGGACGGCTTCCATGTCCTTGAGCAATATATTTACCCCCATATTACTTCAGATGGCGGATTTGGGAGGTGCTGAAGAAATGGTCTTTAATTACAAGTGGTTTATGAAAGGAGTCTATACTTATCGGGGCAGCTTGACCAACGCACACTTGGGAAGGAAGTTCCAGATGAACCACAAGGAACTCCAATTGCTTTTGGCTGCAAGGTATTGATAAACGGCCGGAGATTAGGAGAGTAGCTTTTGTCGGAGTAAAAATTCCAGTTGGTCGTTGGCCTTGATCAGGTCTTCAGTAAGTTTTTTGTTTTCTTTCCTGAGGGAGTACACTTCATATGCGTTTTTGATCACTGTCTTAACGTATTCTTCTTCCCAAGGCTTTGTCAAGTAGTGGTAGACTTGACCTTTGTTAATGGCATCTATAACGGCCTGGATGTCAGTGTATCCTGTCAGTAAGATGCGTATCGGTTCAGCGTGTTTTGCAATAATTGATTCTAAAAACTCCACACCGGTTTCTTCGGGCATGCGCTGATCGGTAATGATAATGTCGATGTCATTATTGTCGAGGATTTCCCGTCCTTTATCAGCTGAAACCGCAAGGTGAATCTTAAACTCCCTTCTGAAAGTGGCCTTGAAAGCCTGAAGGTTGTTTTCCTCATCGTCTACGTAAAGTATTCTTATCTTTTCTGTTGTTGCGTCACTCATTGGGTGTTGAATTTTAAGCCGTACCTTGGTGGAGGTATGAGTGGTTTAGAGTGATTTGGCCAAAAGCGGTTAATTTCACACACAAATATATACGTAATTTACTTATTCAAACTCTTTTTAAACAAATCTATTTTGAATTATTACAGTGATATGAAGCGAAATATTCGATTTTTCATTCATTTCTAAGACTTATAATATAACTTTACTTGCATTAATTACCTAATGAACCACCGCAAAATTAAATGAATTTACAGGATAATGAAGAGCTTGATTTTAACTATCAAGGGTTGATTTTTTCCGCAAATGTAGGAGAAGGAAAACATACTGCGTTAGCGGAGCTTATGAGTGATGATCGTATTCAAAAGATTGATCAGCTAGATGTTCAGGTAGCTGAACTGATCAAGATCAATCACCCTACCCAAAAGTTTGATGAGGATCAGTTGAGTGAAAAGGTTACGGAGTTTTATATAGACCATCCTCGAGAGGAATATGGAAACTGGGTCTATTATCATTGGAGACGTCAATTAATTCGTATTTTAGCAAAAGATGACTTTATTGACCTGAGGACATCCCGTAATCGGTACAAGATCACGGAGGAAGAGCAGGATTCCCTTTATACGAAAAAAATTGGTGTGATAGGGCTTTCTGTAGGACAGAGCGTGGCGCTGAGTTTGGCCATGGAAAGGTCATTTGGTGAGCTCCGTATTGCTGATTTTGACACCTTGGAGCTCAGCAATATGAACCGTATTAGGACAGGTCTATATAGCTTGGGAGTAAAAAAAGTATGGGTAGTGGCCCGGGAAATAGCTGAAATAGATCCCTTTCTCAAGGTGGTAATTTATGATAAAGGCATCACTGACGAAAATATCGATGCTTTTTTTGGAGAACGCGGTGGTATAGACCTGCTCGTGGAGGAATGCGACAGCTTACCAGTAAAAATACAGAGTAGGCTGAAAGCCAAAGCTATGGGGATCCCTGTGGTAATGGATACCAGTGACCGGGGAATGATGGATATTGAGCGGTTTGACCTTGATTCTGAACTGCCGATTTTTCATGGTTATCTGGAGAAATTTGGAGATGAAAGTAAACTGCTTGAAAATTTAGCGGATAATTATAGGGAGATATTGTTTGCGATTTTGCATTTTGAGCAATTATCCGAAAGATTAAAACATAGTATGAGCGAAATTGGCAAAACCATAACTACCTGGCCTCAATTGGCTTCTTCTGTCATCATGGGAGGAGCTATGGGCGCCCATTATGCTAGAATGATCCTTTTAAACCAGAAAGTCCCTTCAAATAGGTTCTATGTCGATTTGGACGCGATAAACTAGTAGTAATATAATGAGGGTACGGATACGGGCAGTCAGATCAATATGTGATACTACCACTACTAATAAATACATTGATGGACATTTTTCTGTGTTGGAGTCATATGGAGTGACCAAGGTTACTTCTGCAGATCGATCATGGGCAGAGAATCCTAATGTATATCTTTTGGTGGTGGAGTCAGAAGATGGCTCCAAGGTATTCGGTGGGGGCAGGGTGCAGATTAAGAGCGAAAACTATAATTTGCCATTAGAGCCAGCGATTATCGAAAAGGATACGAGAATTGTAGAGTATATGTCCAAATATGGAGAACTGGAGGTGGCTGAGCTGTGTGGTGTATGGAACTCCAAGGAGATTGCCGGATATGGGATTGGGAGCATTTTTTTGATCCGGGCAGGAGTGGCGGTGGCTTCCCTGCTCAACCTTAAATGCCTTATGGGGTTTTGCTCTCCTTTTACGCTGGAAAATTGTCAGAAACTGGGGTTTAAAATCATTGGGGATCTAGGAGATAGTGGTACCTTTTTATACCCAAAAGAAGGATTGATCGCCACTATATTGGACCTGCAAAACCTAAAGGAATTGCCGAATGCCAAAAAGGAAGAGCGAGAAAAAATCTTTTATTTAAAAGATAATCCTGTTCATTCTTCTGACGAGACTAGTCCAAAAGGAGACTTTACCATATTATATGATTTGGAGACTTGAAGTTGCTATGAAATCACTATTCACTCTGATCGGTTTTAGAAAGCCATTGCTTTTCGTGTTGTTTATTGCCTTTGTTTTGGGAGGCTGTTCGGACGCGGTAAGGCAGGATCAGGAGAAGGAGATAAGGGTCAATCAGTATGCATTGTTGGATGTGAATGATGATGGCTTGTCGGAGGCCACTGTTCAAGAACAACTTTCCGGTACAGAGTTTATTAGTTTGGGGATGCGTTCTGATACCATTTATATCCGGGCAAGTATCAAGGGGGACAGGATTCCTCCGGCAGGAGAGTACTACCTAGAGGTGAAAAGTCCCACTATACGGTATTTGCAAATTCTGGTCAAAGATGGAGAAGGAAATTACCGATCAGTAGGTGAAAAAGGAACGGCATTTATGACCCAAGGTGTAAGTGAGCACCTGAACCCATCCTTTACAGTCAGTGATATTGGTGATAAGGAAATAATATATAAGCTGTACTCTGTCGAGCCGATTTCTTTTGAGACATCGGTGTATCCAAAAGAGGTCTTTGAGCGAACGGAGTCTAGGAGGATGTTGCTGGCCAATATCTACATAGGTATCATGTTGGCATTGTTCCTTTATAATCTCGTTCTTTACTTTTCTGTCAAAGACCGGGTCTATTTGGTGTATTGCCTTTACATTTTGTTTATATCGTTGGCCCAATTATCCTTGGCAGGATATTCGATGCTATTTTTATTTGGGAAGAATTACCGCTTCTTTGAGATGAGTGCCGTTTTGTTTTCTGCCTTTTCAGGGGTGTTTGCAGTGACATTCATCCGGACTTTTTTAAAAACAAAAAGAATTATTCCAAAGCTGGATAAGGTCCTGATAGGCATAGGGCTGATTTATGGTATAGTGTTTTTTGCCAGGCTCTTTTCATTTGTGGAGCTGAGTTATCGGTTAACTGATTTGGCAGGGATGCTGGTAGCGGTATTCTTTTTCTTGTCTGCCATTATAGCGGCCAAAAGTGGTTACCGACCTGCTATTTACTTCTTGATTGCTTGGTCTTTTTTCTTGATAGCGGTGGTGGTTTTTGTACTTAAGAACCTAGGTATAGAGTTTTTCCAAGACTTGGCGAGTTTCCCCATGTTGGTAGGTACGGCACTGGAAGCGATATTGCTTTCCCTGGCCTTGGCCAACAGGATCAATATTCTGAAGAAAGAAAAGGAACAGCAGCAGCAGGGCAAACTGGAGGCGCTAAAAGAAAATGAAAGGTTAGTACGTGAACAGAATGTTATATTAGAAGAAAAAGTTAAATTAAGAACTGAAGAACTCGAGCAGACATTAAAGAACCTTCAAAATACACAAACACAGTTGGTAAATCAGGAGAAAATGGCTTCTTTAGGGCAGTTAACGGCAGGTATTGCCCATGAGATCAATAATCCGATCAATTTTGTAAGCTCCAATATTTCGCCTTTGAAGCGTGATCTTCAGGATGTATTGGAGATTATGGACGCCTACAGAAAGAAGGGGCAGGAGGAATTTTCCGAAGAAGGCAAAAAGTCCATGAAGGACATTGAAGAGGATTTGGAGTTTGATTACCTGGTAGAGGAAATAGAAATGTTGTTGAAGGGAATGGAAGAAGGGGCAAAGCGGACAGTCGAGATCGTGAAAGGTCTAAGGCTGTTTTCCAGGGTGGATGAGCAGGATGTGAAGAAAGTGGATTTGCATGATGGAATTGACAGTACGTTGATATTGCTCAATAGTACAATGGGGCGTATTGAGGTGGAAAAACATTTTGGAGAAATTCCCATGGTGGAATGCCTGGCTGGTAAGATCAATCAAGTGTTCATGAACATTATCAGCAATGCTATCCAAGCGCTTAATGAACAGGGTAGTAGCAACGCTCGTCCGGCCATTACCATCTCTACAGAAACCGTGGATGAAAGAATTAGTATAAAAATAGCGGACAATGGCCCAGGGATGCCCGACCATGTTAAGGAAAGGGTGTTCGAGCCGTTTTTTACCACCAAGGCGGTAGGGAAAGGTACTGGTCTTGGTTTGTCCATTGTCTATAAAATAATTGAAAACCACCAAGGGACATTAGAGGTGTTCTCCGGAGAAGGAGAAGGGACCACTTTTGTAATTACATTGCCTATATATCAAAAAACACCAAGGAATGAGCAGTAAAATACATGTTTTATATTTAGACGATGAGCATAATAACCTCAATTCTTTTAAGGCCAGTCTAAGGAGGGATTTTAAGATTTTCACTGCTATAAATGCCGAAGAAGGATTGGCGATTGCAGCGAAGGAAGATGTCCATGTGGTGATAGCTGACCAACGAATGCCTGGGATGACTGGGGTGGAGTTTTTTGAGGAACTGATGAGGTTTAAGCCTGAGCCGATACGGATACTGCTCACGGGCTATTCCGATATTTCCAGCGTGATCGATGCGATCAATAAGGGTGAAGTCTATCGGTTTATTGATAAGCCTTGGAACTTGGAGCAAATCAAAAATGCGGTAAAGAATGCGGCGGATATTTATTTTACCCGACAGGAGCTAAAAGAAAAAAATACCCGGCTGGAAAAAATGCACTCCGAAATGAACCAGTTCGTATACAGTCTCTCTCATGAACTAAGAGGGCCACTGATGAGTATTTCGGGGGTTTCGAAGCTTGCTAAAATGGAATGTGGAGACGCGACGATTTTGGAGTACTTTGATATGATCGATTCAGCAACAGTGAAGTTGGATGACTTTATTTATAAGATGTTGGATTTTTATCGGTCAACAAAAATCGATAATGTCGTTACCAGTATAAATTTTGAAGAACTTCTGGCGCAGCAATATGAGGCTTATGCCAATAAGTGGGATTTGGATGATGTGAATGTAGAAACGGTTATCCATCAGAATAATTCCTTTAATTCTGATGAAGCTAAACTAAGGGTGGTGTTCAATAACCTGTTTAGCAATGCGTATAAGTTTCAACATGAAGAAAACCCTGACAAGTATATTAAAATCCAGGTAGATGTCCTAGAAGGGAAGGCCATCATACAGGTGGAAGATAACGGGATAGGAATAGATGAAAAATACCAAGCAGAGGTGTTTGAACTGTTTCATCGGGCTACACAAAAAAATGTAGGGTCTGGCATAGGACTTTATATGGTGAAAGAGTCTGTGGAGCAACTCAAGGGAAGTATAGAGCTGGATTCCCAAGTGGGCAATGGTACTTTGTTTAAGATTACAATTCCATCCTTGTAAAAAAAAGCCCTCGAACGAGGGCTTTTAAAATAAGGACGATTAATCTCCAAAACTAAATATAACATTGACTTCGTCAGTGAGCTTCTGTTCTTCAGGTGAAAATGATGGCTCCTGGTCAGCAGCCATGCTTTTTTCCACCCTCATGTATTGCATTTGAACGGGACGGGGAAATGTGATGGGGGTATTGGAGGAATAATTGATACTGGCAACAGAGAGGTGGTCCAGTGACATGGTGGAAGCGATCAATTCAGCCTTTTCCCTTGCATCGTGCAGCGCTTCTTCAAGAAGTTGGGCTTCGTATTTTTCGGCCATTTTTTCGGAGATGGAAAAATTGACGTCAAACATGATTTTCTCATTTTTATTTAAGACTTCGACCACCTTGACCAAGTCTTCAAGGGGATTGGAGAGCGTGACCTTTAGGTTTTGGCTGGCTACATATCCGCTGTCTTTACTTGTACCTTTGGTATAAATCCTGTTGACGTTTACAGTGTAGTTGCTGGTGGTCAATTCGTAATCTTTGACTTTGCTGTTTTTAAGTTGAGCTTCGATTTCGTTGGTTTTTTTGTTGAGCATAGCAGAAGCATCAGATGCTTTCATTGCCTTGTTTTTTAGTCTTACATTGATGATGGCTTCATCAGGTTTGATGGAGATTTCACTTTTTCCGGTTACTGCAATATGATGTTCACTGGCTTTTGACTGGGCATTGACAGTGGTGCACCCTGTCCAGATCACTGCGATAATTAAAAGTACTTTTTTCATATCTAGTAGTTAGTTTTAATACCTATACGGCAAAACATAAGCCAATATGACAGCGCTGTTAAAAAATATAATAAATTCAGCTTTTTTTGTTTTGTTAACTACGTAAATGGCAGTAATTTGCCATCCGTAAAATTTTGCAATAAAAAGTAAAAAAGTTTTTAATATGATTAATCCATGGCATGATGTCCAGATAGGAGAAGATGCTCCTGAGTATGTACAAGGCATCATTGAGATTCCCAAAGGCAGTAAAGGAAAGTATGAGCTGGATAAGAAGACCGGCATGCTGATGTTGGACAGGGTTTTGTTTTCTGCTGTTCATTATCCTGCAAACTATGGCTTTATCCCTCAGACTTTTTGTGAAGACCATGATCCATTGGACATATTGATCATGTCCCAGATCGATATTCCTTCCATGACTTTGGTAAAAGCAAAAGTGATCGGTGTAATGAGGATGATCGATGGTGGTGAGGCTGATGATAAGATCATCGCTGTAGCTGCTGATGATCAGTCAGTAAACTATATCAATGATATAGATGAGCTTCCTCCTTACCTGATGAAAGAGATCCACCGCTTCTTTGAGGACTACAAAAAGCTGGAAAACAAAGAGGTGAAAGTAGAAGATTTCCTAGGAAAAGAAGACGCCATGAGAATCGTAAATGAGAGTGTGGAGCTCTACGATAAGAACTTCCGGACAAAAAAATAAACTAAAAGCCATCGAAAGATGGCTTTTTTTATGGATCCCTGTATGTTTAGCTTAGCTAAGTGATAACTAAAGTTGGCACTGATGGTCTGCCAACGCTTTATTTTTTGTATTTTGCGGCTTAGTAAATGAGAACTACATGTCCAATTTTGATCATATAAGACCGTTTTATGATACTGAAGTGAATCAAGCCATCAGAGAGATCAGTGATGATCCCATGATGAAAGCTATTATGAACTTCACGTTTCCTGAAATGGAAGAAAAGGAATGGAAGAAGGAGCTGAACAGAACGTACTCTATTCGTGATTTTCAGATTAACTTCATCTATCCGGCCATTGAAATGGTGCTGAAGCGGAGTAGCCAAGGATTGACCTATTCGGGGTTGCATCAGCTTGATCAGCATGTCCCGTATTTATTTATCTCCAATCACAGAGACATCATTCTAGATACATCTTTGCTTAATTATGTCCTTTTTAATAACGGGCTGATGATGACTTCTTCTGCTATCGGAGATAATCTGGTGAAGCGACCTTTGCTGATGACCTTGTCTCGTCTGACGCGTAACTTTATGGTGCAGCGAGGGCTTTCTGCCAGGGAATTATTGGAGAGCTCAAAGCTTATGTCAGCATATATCCAAGACCTGCTGTTTCATGAAAACAGGTCCGTTTGGATTGCGCAGCGGGAAGGACGGACCAAAGATGGAAATGACGCTACCCAAAAGGGGGTGCTGAAGATGATTTCCATGGCGAGGGGAGAAGTCAAGGAAATGGAATATTTCAAAAAAATACACATCGTCCCAGTGTCTATCTCCTATGAATACGACCCCACCGATGTGCTAAAAATGCCTGAACTAATGGCCAAATCCCGGTCAGAAGTTTATGTAAAGCATGAAAATGAAGATTTTAATACCATCCTTAACGGGATCATGGGACAAAAAAAGCGGATTCACGTCCATGTGGATAAGCCCTTGGATGGGGAAATCGATAAAATCATCAAAAGCGGAGAGGCTGCCAATAAACAATTCCAATACCTGTGTGAAGTAATAGATCAGAAAATTGTCTCCAACTACAAGTTGTGGCCGACCAATTTTATTGCGCATGACCTACATCACGGTGGAGAACAATACCGTGATAAATATACCAAGGAAGAACGTGAAGAATTTCAATCGCGTATGGCCAAGGGGATAGATCTACAGGATGAGGTGGCTGTGAAGAATTTTCTTTCCATGTATGCCAATCCAGTGACCAACCAAGAAGCATTGAAGGTCAAGTCCTGACCAGTTAAGTTTGTTTAACGCGGTTTATGGGCGTGAGCGTAGTAGAAGAGGAAGGCTGGTCATCGGCGGCATTCCAATAGGCCAGTTTTTGGCAGTTGGTGATCTCCAAGGTGTAAAAGTCAAATTCTTCAGTGATTTTCCCTTTCAATAAATAAATGCCACGTCCCGTCAAAGGGAATCTTTTGACAATAGGCGGGAAGTGTACCGTGTCAATCCAGAGTCCGTCCCTGTCCAAGAAAGTACCAAAATTCATCACATCACCTTTGACGGTTCTGGTATATTTTACAGTGACCAGGTACCCGAGCAGTTGGACTTCCTTGCCGACAAAGCGGCCAATGTCCTTTGCTTTTTGGGAGGGGAAGTGTTGCTCTTTGAGCAATAGGAAGGGATCGTCCACTGGGAATTCCATGATTTCTAATTGGTCTAGGATGTCTTGCCGTGGATCATTGGTTTCTAATTGAGGAACTTGGAGTTCTCGGAGGTTGATTTGGCGGAAAAGGTGGTTGGTGGACGTCTTGTTTTTTCGTTTGTTGGTAATAAAATGTGCTTCCCACAGCAGTGCCTGCTTGGTTTTGGAAGTAAATCGAAAGGCTTCTATCCTGATCAGGATCAGTAATTGTTCGAGACTGATACTTACCCGGTTGATAAAATCCCTGAGATCCGAAAATGGGCCTTCTAGGGTGCGGTTATGCAAGATGCTGTTGGTGATTTCTTTTTGTAAGTATTTTAGGTGGATAAAGCCTAGGTAAACGGTTGTGCCTTTGATGGAGGTGAGTTGTTCGCTTTCATTAATATGGGGGAGCTGGACATCTGCATTATAGGATTGAAGTTCCCTGATGTAGAATTCGGTTTTGTAAAACCCTCCAAAATTATTAATGACTCCCACCATGAATTCCAAAGGAAAGTGGGCTTTCAGGTAAAGGCTCTGGTAGCTTTCTACGGCAAATGAGGCCGAGTGGCCCTTGGCAAATGAATATCCTGCAAAACTCTCGATTTGATACCATACCTCATTTGTGGTTTTTTTGTCACGGCCTTTATTGAGGGATTTTTTAAAAAAACTTGCCTTTACCTTGGTGAATTCTTCCCTGGACCGAAACTTTCCGCTCATGCCCCTCCTCAGTACATCCGCCTCGTCAAAAGACAATCCTGCATAATAGTGGGCCACTTTGATGACATCTTCTTGATATACCATGATGCCGTAAGTTTCGGGCATCAGGTCGTAAAGGATGGGGTGCGCCCTGGACTTTCGCAAATCCGGAGTGCGATGGCGTAGGATGTATTCACGCATCATACCAGAGCGTGCCACCCCCGGTCTGATGATGGAGCTGGCCGCTACCAGCCCTAAGTATTCATCTACTTTAAGTTTGGCCAATAACATGCGCATAGCTGGGGATTCTACGTAAAACGCACCGATCGTGTGCCCTCTCCTTAGGTGCTCTTTTACTTTTGTGTCTTTTTTGAAGTCAGCAATGCGGTGGATATCAATATGTTTGCCTTGGTTCTTTTGGATGATTGCTAAGCTGTCCCGGATATGTCCTAGTCCACGCTGACTGAGGATGTCGAATTTGGCGAAACCGATTTCTTCAGCCGTGACCATGTCAAAATGTGAAATGGGATAGCCTTTTGGGGGAAGGTCGGTAGCGGTGTAGTAATGGATGGGGTGTTGGGAAATCAAGATACCGCCGGCATGGATGCTGAGATGGCTGGGCATTCCTTGGAGCAGGTGGCTGTACTTGAGTACTAGCTGGCCGATGCGGTCAGGAATATAATTGCCTGGCTTGGATACATGATTGATCAATGCTTCAATGTCCGTTTTGGGCAGGCCAAAAACTTTACCCAATTCACGAATGGATGAATTGATTTGGAAGGTGTTGTGTGTAGCTAGCAAGCAAACATGTTCGTGTCTGTCAGTGTTGTATTCGTTGAAAATGTGCTCAATGACGTGGTCACGATCACGCCAGGAAAAATCAATATCAAAGTCCGGCGGAGAGGACCTGTACAGGTTGATAAAACGCTCAAAATACAGGTCAAGTTCAATAGGATCCACATCCGTAATGTACAAGCAATAAGCTACCATGCTGTTGGCGCCACTGCCCCTGCCGACATAGTAAAAGCCCTCTCGTCGGGCATAAGTTATGATTTCATGGTTGATGAGAAAGTAGGAGACAAAATTCTTCTGTTGGATAATGTCCAGTTCTTTTTGGATACGGGCTTCTTGGGTGGGTGAAAGGACCTTGCCATATCGCTGTCGGGCACCTTTATAGGCCAGCAGGTGTAGTCTGTTGACATCTGCTTGGGAGGAGCCGAAGAGGGAGGCCTTGTTTTCTACTTTTCGGTACTCGTGATCAAAATGACAGCTTGCGAGCAGTTCTTGTGTTTGCTGGAGCAACCAATACTGCTGATCGCAGCGTTCTGTTAATTCCAATGTGCTGTAAAATCGGTCGGATAGATCTGCCTGTTCCGATGTTGGGAGTTTGCTCAAGAGGGTGTTCAGCTCGATGCAGCGCAATAGACGATGGATATTGAAAGATTGTTGAGAGTGGAAGGTGGCAGGCTGCAGGAGGACCCAGCGGTGCTTTTGTGCTGCCCAAGAGGAACGTAGCGCCTTTTTGATCTGGTAGGGATGGATACCGATGTATTCATGGGATTGTAATTCGAAATAGGTTTGCCCAAAAGGATAGATGACTGCAGTGTGCTGCCATTCAGGCGCTTTTTCTGGGATGGCTGTTTTTTTTCTTTTATGGTAAGATAGGTGCTTGTTCATTTCCCAAAACCCATGATGGTTCCTTGCCAAGCCGATGTATTGCTGTTGGATACCGTTCCTGAAGTCAATGCCAATGACTGGGTGCATGCCAGCTGATTTTGCTGCTTTGATAAATGGATAAACGGCTGCGGTACAGTTGATGTCAGTAAGTGCCAGACAGCGAACACCTTTTGCTCGGGCTTGCTCTACCAGCTCCTGTACGGACAGGGTTCCGTATCGAAAACTGAAGTGGGAATGGCAATTGATGTACATGGTTATGAGTGCCTTATATTGATGGTGTAAATATATGGGTTTATTTTATGAACTAAAAAATGTTTGTTTTGTAAACTATTTATAACCCCCTAAAAATGAAATGCTGCTAGTCTCCTTATTTGCACGAAAGCTTGTCTTTTTTTGTAATAATGGACGAGGCAGGCCCCACTGATAGATGACTGGAACTTAAACCCCGAATTCAATGCGGGGTGAAATGAAAGGGGGCTCGGTGAGATGCTGAGGGCGAACGCATTTAAAAAAGTGTCCCAGTTTGAATATATCTGCCGTTCCTATGGAATTTAGCTTCATATGCTTTATTGGACTTTCCTACTTTTTCCCCCGAAAGCTTTCGGGGCAGGCTATTGATGAAAAAGTAGGCAAAAAATCTAGGCCATGGAGCATTCTTCGCATTAAGTGGTTAGGTTTACGAGTACGAATTCGGTTGCCTTAATTTGATTTTGTGCTAGTTGCTATGGGCTAAAAATGAGTGGATCTCGCTTGTCCACTGCACGAGCTAACTCATTTTCTTAACGCCCCCATCAACTGTCCCAAAACCGAATGCTCCAAAGGCCGAATAATGGACTCTCAGTGACTACTTCGTTTCTATGAGACTGAGTGTTGCGTTACGGATACACATAAACTTATCTAAACCATTCTCCCCACTTGGGCAGATAGGTGCGGTGGATTATTCGTCCTTTAGACCAATTGATGCTCGTGCTCTTTCAGTATTTGCCGGGAGAGGTTGCTGCTATTCCTAATGTACAAACTGCGGTAAAGTGCCAGCGGCACGATAAATTTAGTAACCTGGGGATTCATCCGCAGGACGTTAAGCACTCATCAGCCTCCAGAAGGAGTGCCAGCGGCACGGATGATAGCTGCCCTACACGAAATTAATACTAAATGTGTTTGCCTTGGTGAGATGCTGGAAATAGAGGGGAATGATAGGCTTTTTTATTATCTTTGTGTCAGCAAAAAAAATGGTGAATATGAAGAGTAAAGGAGCTGCGATCTTGGCTGCAAAGTGCCCCAAATGCCATAAAGGAAATGTTTTTCCTGTTTCGCTTTTTAGCTTTAGAAAACTGTCAAAGGTCAATGCCCACTGCCCGCATTGCGGTGTTTCTTTGGAGCCAGAGCCGGATTTTTATTATGGAGCCATGTACATCAGCTATGCATTGTCCGTGGGGCTGTTGATCAATGTGATGATCATTCTCAATTTTTTCTTTGGAGACCCTGATCTTTGGGTTTATTTGGTATCGGTAGCGGTGGCCAATGTCCTGCTGTTACCGGTGATGTTGCGCTATTCAAAAGTGCTGTATTTATATGTTGCTGGAAAGCTCAGGTACGACCCAAGTGCGTGATTTTTCTGGAGATCAAGGTGTCCTTTGACCCGATTTATGCTCGCTGAAGACCATTAGTCCAGGGGGGAGGGAGGACACGTTTGCTTTGATGGTGAAGTAGGATGTTTACCATCTTTTAAGGTATTTCTTTGGATGCCACATCAGTTTGTTGAGGCTGATGGTAATGCCCGTGAGCAGTAATAGCGCAGGAAGGCCTCCGAGGTTGGAAAGCATTTTTACCCCATCTATACCGGCAAAGGTGATCATGATCCATGCCAAAAGGCCGACCAGCATCCCCCATACCACTTTTAGGGTAGTGTCCGAATCGAAATCCTCTAAGGAGAATTTTTTCATGCTCAGTGAAGCCATTGCCTCCGTGCTGGAGTCGGCCGCAGTGACATAACTGATGAACATGGCAATGACAAAAGCTGGGCGTAGGATTTCTGTGTGGCCGATATTTCCAAATACCTCATAGATGATGGACTCTGGTCCTGAAGTTTCCAATAGGTTCTTGAATAGTTCAGGAGACTGGGAGGCGTAGTACAAAGTGCTTCCTCCGAAAATACTCATCCAGAAAAGACAAAAACAGGCCGGTAACAGCCAGGTGAAAAGTAAAAATTCCCTAACGGTTCTTCCATAGGCTATTTTGCCCAGAAATAAGGCGGTGATGGGAGCCCAGGCCATCCAGTTTGCCCAGTTGAAGACTGACCAAGACTGGGTCCACTCGCTATTGCGGACGTCTCCCCATTGTAGGCTAAGAGGAAGCACGTTTTTCAGGTAATTCCCTGCGCCAGTATATGCTGCCTCCATGATGGCAGAAGTGGGGCCAATAAAAAGGATGATGATGCTGAAGATTACAAAAAAGGAAAAATTGAGCTGGCTAAGGTTTTTGATACCGTGGTCAATCCCGGAAGAAGCTGATACAATGAATGAACAGATAATAGCCAAGGTGACCAAGGGTAATAGGATATCCCTATTAAGGCTTTGCCATTGGTCAGCGATGCCGCCAGATATACTTAAAATCCCCGCTCCCAAGGAAGCGGACATTCCTGCCACCAAGGCGAATAAACAAATCATGTCAATCCAGCTGGCCAGTTTAGTGCGGCCGTATGGGCCAAGAAGGGGAGCCAAAGGACTACTTAGGCTGAACTTTAGGTTGGCATTGTATATCGCCAAGGCAATGCCCAGCGCAGGGATCGCATAAATGGCGTAAGGAGTGAGTCCCCAATGTAAGAATATGGCGCCCATGGAAAAGGCAGCAGCCTCCTTCTCACCACCTTCAAAAGGTGTAAAGGAAGGAGGAAAAAGAAAATGGAAAAGGGGTTCGGCACTCCCCCAAAAGAGAATTCCGACAGCGACTGTAGTGCAGAGCACAATGGAAAACCAGCTTATCCGGTTGAATTTTGGACGGGCATCTTTGCCGCCAATGCGAACCTTGCCCAGTGGTGAAAAAACAATCAGTAGGCAGGTGATGACCATAGCAAAGGAGCTGTAGGAGAATAGCAATGAAAAGTGGTCTAGTATAAAAGTGTTTAGTCTGTCAAGGGAGCTTTCAAAAACCGCTGGGCTAAAAATACTGGTGCCTACAGCAGTCAGGATTAGTAAAAAGGGAGGCCAGAAAACCCTTCTCCTGATGGGGGTATCTAAGACGGAAGCAAGTTTTTTCAAAATCGATGGGGTAAAATATCAAGAATATTTTTGATAACGCATTGGGGCTTATTCCTGCTTGTGGCAAAGACGCCTTTATGTGGAATACCTGTGGATCCAAGCTGTAAAGACGGTCTGCTAGATGAATTATTTGGTTATTTGGACGAAACATTGGATGTCATTAAGTTCGGATTATTTTTATTAAAAATAAAGGTATCTTTAGAATAACAATTTCTTTGGGACGATTGTTGAGACAGTGAATACACCGTTTTTTTAATCTGGTTTATGCATTAGGGAACGCAATACCTGTGCGCCGTGGCGTAGATAGGCTAATGCATATTCCGGGTTTAACTGATGCTAGGAAATAAAGGAATAGGAATATGATTTTAAGAATATTGACATTTCCCTTTCGCTATACTTTTGGTAAAGTGAAAAAGGTAGTAGGTAAACTAGGACAGATAAAAATTGAACCGTTGTATGCTTTTGGGAATGAGGAGTGTGTTTATGTAAAAGGGCGTGTGGTAGAGGCCTATCGACAAAGCAAGCCCTCGGCCAAAAATAGTAGTGTGCAAAATATTTTTGCGGCGCTAAGGAGGTATGCGGGCAGCAGTGTGCCCGACGCCAAGGTCATTGTCACTTATTTTGGCCAGCAAAAGGAAGTCTATAGCGATGAGGAAGGGATTATCAATTGTGAGTTTAATACGGTCTGCCCAAATCCCGAGGAAGATCATAGGGTTGGTTTTAGCTTAGTAGAGGAAGAGGGGCTGGTCGCTGAAAAGAAAAATAATTTTCTTAAAGTGAGTCAGTATTCCAAAACGCACCCTGTAGGGGTGATTTCTGATATAGACGACACTGTATTGGTTTCTCATGCTACTGATGTAGGAAAAAAATTATGGTTGTCTGTTTCCAAAAATGCTTTTACCAGAAGGCCGTTTCCAGGAGTGAGTGAGTTTTATAGAGAGCTTACCGTGAATGGAAAACATCCGATATTCTACGTTTCCAGCAGTGATTGGAACCTATTTGATTTGATCAAGGATTTTTTAGCGTATCGTAATATTCCTTCAGGGCCTATACTACTGCAAGACCTCCATCTAAATTTGAAGAATATTTGGAAATCAGGAGGTGGTAGCCACCAGCATAAGTTGGAAAAGATAAGAATGCTGCTGGACATGTATCCAGGGATGCATTTTTTTCTAATTGGAGACAGCGGGCAGCATGATCCCGAGCTGTATGCAGAGGTGGTGAAGTCCTATCCGGATAGGATAAAGTCTGTTTATATCCGGAAGGTAGATGACGATGAGGAGGGCAGTCGGGAGACCTTGGTGGAGGAATTGAAGAAAATAGAGAATGCTGCTCAGATGGTCTTTGTGAAGACGACCCAAGAGGCCATTAGGCATGCAAGACAACACGAGTATATACCTTCTTGACTATGACAAAAAAACGGTTTTTATACATTCTTAATCCGATCTCAGGAGATGGGGTTGACCGGGAAGAGGTGTTGGATATCCTTTCCAACAATCTTTATGGTATCGAAATAACGGTATGGGAAACCACAGGAAGCCCCGATGATCCAAAGGAAATTCAGCAAATGCTCAAGGAAAAACAGTGGGATGGGCTTTTGGTAGGAGGGGGAGATGGTACCATTAAAATGGTGGTGACAGCGATTCTGGGTGCTCAGTTACCGTTGGGAATCATTCCTTTAGGATCGGCAAATGGCCTGGCCACTGGATTTGGAATCCATGGTGTGTCTGATGCTTGCTATGCTGTCCAAAAAGGGAAAGTGGAGGCGGTAGATTTATGGGATATCAATGGCGAGCTGTGCATTCATCTCAGCGATTTTGGCTTTAATGCCGGACTGGTAAAAAAATCAACCGCCCTCCAGCATAGAGGCATGCTGGCGTATGCCAAAAGCTCATTGGAGCAGTTAAAGGAAATGAGGCAGTATACTTTTGTGATCAAAGCTGATGGAATAGAAGAAAAGGTGAAGGCCAAGAGCTTGGTGGTGGCCAATGGCAATAAGTATGGTACTGGAGCTGTGATCAATCCTACTGGAAATGTCGGGGATGGTAAATTTGAGGTGGTGACACTTGACCCTGAGGGGCTAGAAGAGATCATTGGGCTTTCATTGGCGATGTTTAATGACCGGTTAGGAGAGGTGGCCCACGTGAAGACCAGGAGCTTTGACAAGGCAGAGATTGAAAACCCCGAGGGGGCAGATTTCCAGATTGATGGAGAAGTAATGCCCCAGACAGATCAGATCAAAATAGAAGCTATGCCTCACAAGGTAAACTTTTACTGTCTTGTATAAGTGAACAGTCTGGGGAGATAAGGGGGATTTAGGCCCGTACCGCTTTCCTTTGGGCCATGGCATAGCCAAGGTGCATGCCTTCATGGATGCTGTTGAATTCCACGGCTTCTGAAATATTTCTAAGTGTAGCGCCAAAGCTGGTGGTGTATTCATTGAATTCCTTGAAATGGCCAGCCATAAAGTCATTTTTGAAGCTTTCCAATGTGGACAGGGCTAATATTTTAAGTTCTTCGATCTCCTTGGAGGTGGCAGGGGCCTCAGGCTTGGTGCCTTTACGGTATTTTTCTACCAGTTCACCAGAAACCAACATATCTTGACCTGATAGTTTATAACATAATAATTGCTGGGTAACTATGACGTGTCCAAAATTCCAAACGATGTTATTGTTAAATCCCGTAGGGATTTCATTGAGTTCGGCGAGGGTCATTCCATTGATCAAGTGAATGAAGTTTTCTCTAGTTTTTATGGTTGAATTTATGTTCATGGGGGATGTAAAGTGGATGTGGTTAATATTAAAGTTAGGTGATTTTTTTAAGCTTTTATCCTTTTAAAAGAAAAAAGCTGGCCATGTAGGCCAGCTTTTGGTTTTTTATGGGTTAGACACCAAGTGACCAATCTTCTCGGTATTCCCGTTTCACAAACTGATTAGCTTCATCGAAGTTGGTTACTTTCATATTAGGTCCATCCCATACCAGCTTGATTCCCCTGCCAGGGTAATCATAGCCTCCGTTTTCGCGTGGTTTTCTTACGTCATAGCTGCGTATGGCAAGGTTGCCCATAAGCACCGACTCCGTCAGTGGTCCAGCAATAGAAAAAGGAGAACTGAGTTCTTTGAATTCCTTGCTGCCATGTCCGGCTACGCAAGCCTTTACCCATTGGGCATAGTGGCCATTGTCACCGTTTTCAACTCTAGGGATGGTTTTTGGTACTTTTTTACCATCCTCTCTGGAAGTTGGTAGCAGCATGGGGTTGATGCCATAGGTGGAGCACATCATTTTGCCTTTGGAGCCTTCGATGATCACGCCATTGCCGCCATCGCCCATTTGTTCGTTAGGGCCAAGCTCTTCTGGTCGGGTAGGTTGGATACCACCGTCCATCCAGTGGAATTCCAGGTCTTTGCCGCTTGGCATTTTGAATTTAAGGGTGACGTGGGAGGATGGAGGACATCCGTCAGGGAAATAACCGCGCTGGAATTCACCTACGTAGACAGAGCCAACACTACATTCGGCTTCTGTAGGATAGCCGAGGTCTAGGGCTCTGAAGGGCGGTTCCATGATGTGACAGGCCATGTCACCAAGGGCACCGGTGCCATAATCCCACCATCCACGCCAATTGAACGGGACGAGATTGTCTACATATTCTTTATAGGGAGCAGTGCCTAGCCAAAGGTCCCAGTCAAGTTCTTTTGGGGGTGTGGTGCCCTGTTCTGGCCATTGGATGCCTTGCGGCCATACTGGCCGGTTGGTCCAGCACCATACCTTGGTGGCTTCACCGATCAGTCCTGCATCGTACCACTCCACCATCCGACGGACGCCATCACCTGAGGATCCTTGATTGCCCATTTGGGTGACTACTTTGTATTTTTCGGCCGCTTGCGTGAGCATTCGGGCTTCGTAGATGTCGTGGGTAAGCGGCTTCTGGACATAGACGTGTTTTCCAAGCTGCATGGCGGCCATGGTCATGACAGCATGGTTATGGTCAGGAGTGGAAATGGTTACCGCATCGATGTTTTTTTGTTCTTTTTCCAAAAGCTCCCTGTAGTCTTTATAGTATTTGGCTTTTGGGAAGCGCTCGCGGGAAGTGGCGGCCCTTCTGTCGTCCACATCGCATAGGTAGCCGATTTCAGCATGGCCACTTTGGTACATGGAGTTGATGTCACTTTGGCCCTTCCCCCCAGCACCGATGCCGGCGATGACGATCTTGTCACTTGGAGCAGTGAAACCAGGACCTCCTAAGACGTGTCGTGGCACTAAGTAAAATCCTGCAGCGGCTGTGGCTGCACCTTTCAAAAACTCTCTTCTGGAATGACCAGTGCTGAGTGGCTTTTGCTTTTTCATGGGAAATATTGTCGGTTGAAAATTTTTTAATTGTTTTTTTAATTATACGCTTTCTTGCGAGTAGATTTTATTTCTCACGGAACGCACAGAACACCCAGAATGAAATAGGGCTTTTCTGAGATATCCGCGGTTTCTGTGAGCATCTATTTACTATTTCTGTGATTACTGGTGTCATTGCGGATATACATATTGTTTTTTAGCCTGTTCAATTTATCAAAAACTTTTTTCACTTCCAGCTAAAAAATAGTTTTTCGCTTCAAAAGGTCTTATTTTAGGATAAATGGCGCTGGTTTTTAGTGATTTTTAGCGGGTTAGTGGCTGTTTTTAGTGTTGCTAAATCGTTAAATTATCTTTAATCCAAGGGGTTTTATATGATAAAAAGTTTATGTAATCATGAATAATGTTTTAACAAAAAATTAATTAAGTTTAAGGATTGTAAAAGCGTAATTTAAAAAACATAGGTAAAATGGCTGTACACATAACAGGTAGGATTTCGGTGGTTTTATTGGCAGTGGCATTGCTTTTTTCATGTGGACAAGATCCTAAGATGTCCAGTGCTGCATTGATCCCATTGCCCGATAAGGTGAGTGAAGCTGAAGGGGCTTTTGAAATCGATAAATCTACTAAAATCCATGTACACCAAGATGCGGGTGACATGCGCGGCGTGGCTGATTTTCTGGCGGGATTTATCAATAATTCCACCGGATTTAATGTGCAGGTGGTCGAGAAGCTTCCCGAAACGGGAAATTATATTTCCTTGTCCCAATCAGGTAGTGGAGAAGCTTATAAGCTTGGTATTGATCATGATCGTGTCCAAATAGAAGCTGGGTCAGCAGCAGGTGCTTTTTGGGCAGTGCAGACGCTCCGTCAGCTATTGCCGGTAGAGATCGAAAAGCCAGGGACCTATGAAGGTGTGTCTTGGAAGGTACCTGCGGGGACGATAGAAGATGATCCAGAGTACGCTTACCGAGGGAGTATGCTGGATGTGGCCAGGCATTTTTTTGATGTCAATGATGTGAAGCGTTATATCGACCTGATGGCCATGTATAAGTTTAATCACCTGCATCTACACTTGGCAGATGATCAAGGTTGGCGGATTGAGATCAAATCCTGGCCGAAGCTCACCCAGATAGGTGGAAGTACAGAAGTAGGTGGGGGAGAAGGTGGTTTCTATACCCAAGAGGAATACAAGGAGATCGTTCGGTATGCGCAGGAGCGGTTCATTACCATCGTCCCGGAAATCGATATGCCAGGACATACCAATGCCGCCTTGGCTTCTTATCCTGAGTTGAACTGTAATGATGAGGCGCCGGAGCTTTACACAGGAATTGAGGTGGGATTTAGTACGCTCTGTACGGACAAGGAAGTGACCTATCAGTTTATAGACGATGTGGTGCGCGAGCTGGTAGAGATGACGCCTGGGTCCTATATCCACATCGGTGGTGATGAGTCACATGTGACGGCTTTGGAGGATTATATACCGTTTATAGAACAGGTACAAGATATTGTCAATTCTTATGATAAGCAGGTGATCGGCTGGGATGAGATTGCCCATGCAGCACTACGGCCAAGTACAACGGCCCAGTACTGGGCAAAAGCTGAAAATGCTAAAATGGCCGTAGAGCAGGGTGCCAAGGTGTTGATTTCTCCTGCTAGCAAAGCTTATTTGGACATGCAGTATGATTCTACTTCTAAGTTGGGATTGCATTGGGCGGCTTATATCGAATTGGACAGTGCTTATATGTGGGAGCCTACCGAATTGGTGGAGGGAGTAGGTAAGGAGGATATTCTGGGAGTGGAGGCCCCGCTATGGACAGAGACGATTGAGAAGATGGATGATATTGAGTACATGGTGTTCCCACGATTGCTCGGCATTGCTGAGGTGGCCTGGACTTCTCCTGATCAGCGGGATTGGGAAAGTTATAAGTCGCGACTGCGCAAGCATACGGCCAGACTGGAAGTGCTGAAAGTGGATTATTACAGGTCTCCATTATTGGAAGAGAAGGAAGAAGAAAAATAAAAGAGCGAAGGCCGGTTTGGGAAAACCGGCCTTCGCTCTTTATTGGATTTCGTCTCTGAAAAGACGGAATTGCTACGTCGTACCTTTTCACTGGGGTATTGATGAAATAGAAACAGTCTCACCAGTATTGACTGTTTACGATGAGCTATTTGGATTTTTCCAGTGCCCGCTCAATGTCCGCGATGATGTCATCATGGTGTTCCAGTCCGGCAGAAAGCCTAATTAGCCCTGGGAGAATGCCTACGCGTTGGCGTTCTTCTTCGGTAAGTTTGCTATGAGTGGTAGATGCTGGGTGTGTAATGATGCTTCTGGTATCCCCCAAGTTGGCCGTGACGGTGATCATCTGTAGCTCATCTATGAATCGCTGGGCTCTCTCTATGCCCCCTTGCAGCGTGAGCGTGACGATGCCCCCGCCGTGCTTCATTTGCTTTTTGGCAAGGTCATGCTGTGGATGGGATTTTAAGAAAGGGTATTTAACCAACTCAAGCTCTTTGTTGTCCTGAAAATAGGAGGCTACCGCCAATGCATTGGCACAGTGCCTTTCCATTCTGACCGCCAGCGTTTCCATGCTTCTGGAGAGGATCCAGGCATTGAAGGGAGAGATGGAGGGACCTGTGTGGCGGGAAAAGAACTGTACGTCTTTGATCAATTCCTGTTTGCCGAGGATCAGTCCTCCCAAGACGCGCCCTTGTCCGTCAATGTACTTGGTAGCGCTGTGTGCCACGATATCCGCACCCCATTTGGCCGGTTGCTGTAGATAAGGAGTGGCGAAGCAATTGTCCACCACTAAGATCAGGTTATGTGCTTTGGCAAACTTGCCAATCCACTCTAGGTCGATTACCTCTAGCCCAGGATTGGAAGGGGTCTCGATGAACAGCATTTTGGTGTTGGGCTTCACGAGTTTGTCCCAGTTTTCGATATCCGAAATGTCTCCGTAAGTAGAAGTAATCCCCCATTTGGGAAATACCCTTGTGAGGAGCTGGTGGGTAGAGCCAAACAATGAACGGGAAGCAAGTATATGGTCGCCTTGCTGTAAGAGAGAGGCGATGCTGCCAAACATTGCCGCCATTCCAGAGGCAGTGGCGATGCCGTCCTCGGTGCCTTCCAGTGCGCATACTTTTTCGATCAAGTCTGAGCTGTTGGGATTGGCGTAGCGGGAGTAGATATTGCCGGGGATCTCCTCGGCAAACATCTGACGGGCTTCTTCGGCGCTGTCAAAGGTAAAACTGGATGTCAGGTAAATGGGGGCAGAATGTTCCCGTTGATTGGATTTGGAAGAAGCGATCCTGATGGCTTCTGTTTCAAAGTGCTTATTTGACATGGTGTTTAGTATCTTTCAGTTGTATAAAATCAGTAATTAACCGTGAAAAATCAATAATTGCCCACGCATGGCATAGGCCAAGGAAGTCCGGTAGGGGATAAGGAAAAAGCGGTGAAAAGGTAAATTGGCCATAATGTCTAATTTATAGGTCCCGAATTTGTTTTGGGCAGGTATTGGCACCTTTTTGCTGTAGCAAATGGTTGCCAGAGGGTCGCAGAGCCTGGTCTCTCGCCTCTTCTGTATAAATCAGTTTCCTGAAGTCATGCAAAGTAACGGCAGGGCATTGGAAATTCCAAACAAATTTTCTTTTGTGTCAGACTCGTGCTGCCTTATGGGATGTGTGGATCAAGCATCTCTGCCCATCCATCGTAGCCCAATTCGGTCATATGGAGGCTGTCTGACAAGAAGATTTCTGGCTTGGGTTTTCCCCCTTCATTGAGGGCGATGTCCCAGACATTGACAAATTCCACTCCACTGGTCTTGTCAGCGTAGACTTCCAATAGGCGGTTTAATGACTCATAGTCTTCTTTGAGCTGCCAACGTGATGGGCTGGGTTTGGGGCTGATGAGGACTATTTCGGTGTTGGGAAGCTCTGCCTGTAGTTTCCCTACCAGTTTTTGCATGGTGGTCAGGATGGTGACGGGAGTCTTGCCGCTTGCCAAGTCATTATCGCCCTCGTAAATGAACACTTTATGAGGAGCGTAGCGGATGATCAGCTCATCCGCATAATGTAGCAATTCAAACGTCTGCGAACCGCCAAAGCCAGTATTGACTACCGTCACGTCAGGGAAATAACGGTTGATATCCTTCCACATTCTTACGCTGGAACTTCCCGTAAATAGGTAAACATCACCTGATGGTACGGGTGTATCGGTGACGATTTGATCTACTTCTTTTTGGAATTTCTCAGGCTTGTCCTGTGCTGATAGCGTTTGGGTAAAGGCTATCTGTAGCAGTATAAGTAGCAGGCCTTGGTTTCGGGTAAATGAAGATGGGATGGGCATTTGTTCAAGTGGTTTGTGAAAAGACTCTGGTCAATTATTCCGTCATGTAAATAACTAAAAATATTGGGAAAGGAGAAATATTGGGGCTGGAGAAAAACGAAAGAAGTGTCCTGCCGAATCTTCATTTCTGAACATATTTCCGTACACAAAAAGGACTTGTGCGATATTGGGCATGGTGATTTATAAAGGTGGCGATGGGTAGGGGAGACTTTTTCACACCTTAAAAGGGCTGATTGGTGGCATGGTAGGCTGTTTTCATCACATTCGTTATTGGGTGCGCTTTTCGATCCATAATTTCAGGGAATTGTTGCTCGCTTTTTGAGCTGAGGAACAGAAAGTAGCCCAATGAAATAGACCGTCAATGGAAAAAATGAAAGTATTCTTTTGGTTTTGTAGTGGAGCCAACATGGCCATTCTTAAAAAATGTCCTACCGAAACCAACAAATATATAGGCGTAGGAGGTACGGTGTTCTTTACAGGGATTCTGGCGGCATTATCAGCTGGATATGCCCTGTATACGGTGTTTGAAAATTGGTATTGGGGGCTGGTTTTTGGCTTGGTTTGGGGCGTGATGATTTTCAACTTGGACCGTTTTATCGTGTCAAGCATGAGGAAAAAGAAAAACTCCTGGGCCGAATGGAAGCTGGCCTTTCCTCGCCTATTGCTTGCGGTGTTTTTGGCTATGGTGATTTCCAAGCCGTTGGAGTTGAAGGTGTTTGAAAAGGAAATCAATCAAAAAGTGAGTGAGCAGAAGGTACTGGAAATGGAAGAGGCCAAGGGGAATTTGGACGCTGTCTATCCAGAGGTGGCTCGTCTGGAAGCAGAGAACCAGCAGCTTCGTGATGAGATGGCGGCTAAGGCGGCTTTTAGGGATCAGGTGCAAAAGGAATATGATGAGGAACGTTTTGGGGTGAAAACCCCAGGGACCACAGGTGTGGTAGGCTTGGGGAGCAATGCAGAAAAGAAAGAAGAGCAGCTAGATGCTGCCCAGCAGGATTTGGATCGAGTGCAGGAAAGGAATTGGGCCAAGATCGATAAAAACGAACAAGAGATGGCAGTAGTGATGACCAGAAGGGAGCGGGCCTTTGAGCGACAGCAGGCCTCGATTGATGAGTTTGATGGGTTGGCTGCCAGAATGCATGCCTTGTCGCAGTTGACTGGGGAGAGTCAAGCGGTCTATTGGGCCAATATTTTCATCATGTTGCTTTTTGTGGCGATGGAAACTGCTCCGGTAGTGGTCAAACTGATGGCTGGAAGAGGTCCTTATGACGAGATGCTGGATAAGTCCGAACGTGCGGTGAAGCTGTATACTGATGAGTGCAACTATAAAAGTCAGGCAGAAAGCACCCATCGGATCCGGGTGTTTGATGAGGTGATAGCTGCTGAGACAGTATCGCTCATTGAGAAAAAGCTCCATCGCAATGAGGTCTTGACCAAGGCAGAAATGAAACTTCTCGAAGAGCGGCTAAAAGATACCCATAGGTTTCAGGCGCAGCATGCGACTGGGAATAAGACGGCGGACCATTAATGGGCAGACGATAGTGGTGCGGGTCGTAGATTGTTTGGGAATTGTTAAAGAAAGGTTAATATGGTATTGGTTATCGGAAGGAGGATAGATTTAATCGTTTTAATAATGTGTATTAAGGTTTTATTGTATTTGGAAAGGAAAGGTGCTGGGCTTTAAATAAGGCACGGAACGAACGATAGAAGAAATTATTTTTGGTGTTTTATTGTATTCAAAAATATTTTTGCTAAGTTTAAAGAAGTTTTGGTTCTAAAAACGAGGATTAAGTTCCTTTTTTCCAAAATATATACGGCTGTTAGTCAGTTAAAATAAACCCATTCGAGGAATCTCTGCAAGGATTCCTCTTTTTTTTGTCTTTTTTTGAACCTGTTTTCTTTCAGTTTGCAGAAATATTGATTTTGTCGGTTGGTTTTTTAACCAATATTTTGTGTTTTTGCAAAATTGATTTTTGGACTGCTGCTTGTTTTGACGGTTTTTCGGTGTAAACGTCAGTTTTTAAGGGTATTAGGTTTTTTTTGAGGCCTGTTTTTAAATAATAGAACGAAATCCAGTATAAAAGCTTGCCATTGGTATGGTGTTAATTAATTGTTAAGCAGGTGTGGCGAGTTGGGGGATTTATAAACGATGGAGCAAGATGAGTGTAGCGGACCAGGGGAATGGCTTTTAACCCCATGAAGTTATTTAACCCGGATTATGCATTAGGAATCGTAGTGAGAGCTGAAATTGCAAGAAAATCAGTTAGTTTGGAGGCATTAGCGTAGCACCGCTACGGTTATGCCGAAAACTAAAGTGAAACGGCTGATTTTGAAGCAGTTTCAGGTCGCAACAGATAGGCTATTGCATATTCCGGGTTTAATTCAGGCAAAAAGAGTCAGACCGAGCAGATCTATCTACCCTCCAGGTAGAGTCGAGGTTCAACGTCTAGCCTTCGACTCCGCTCAGGCTGACACCTCTTTACTAATAGTTTAAAAGCGATTTCTCTGTGTGGCGGACAAGGTGGGGACATGGCAAAGGCATTTTGTATATTGAAGTAACCGCCTAAAGGGCTGACAGGTCGCGATACCTGTGCGTGGCGTAGAGAGTCCAATGCATGTTCCTGCCAAAAACACAAAAGCCATACGCTTAGACGAATGGCTTTTGACATTATGAGGTTACGTACGGTGTAGTGACCGTGCGCGGTTTATCCGTAATTATATGCTGGCTTCCAGCTTTCGATGGTTTTGTTGAACAGGGAATGGTTGGCCAAGTGAATGCAGGTAGCGGTGGTGGCACCACTGATGACATTGGAGGCTGGGTATTCTTTGCTTTGGATGGATTTATAGAAATCGTTGAAAGCATACCATGTGCCGTCTTTGGTCTTTTCTTCCAAGATAGGGATTCCTTTGCCATCCTTCCAAGAGAGCTTGGTGGCACCAGAGACACCATCGACAACTTGCAATTCCTCCATTTTGTCTTTTTCAGGATAGAAATACCCTTCGTTCATCAGTAAGTCTACGGTTCCTTCTGTTCCTTTAATGGAAAATGAATATCCCTCTCTGGCATTGCTACAGGTGGCTCCAAAATTCCCGATCATTCCTTCTTTTTCATATCTCAGGAGCAGTTGGACGTTGTCATAGGTTTCTCTACCATCGTGGTAATTATCTATTCCGCCAGTTCCGATAATGGTGTCAGGGTGTGTTTCGAATGCCCAGTTGATAAAATCAATTTGGTGGGACAATAGTTCTGCAGGCAGTCCACCTGAATATTCCCTGTACATTCTCCAATTGATGATTCTTTCTAGTGATGGATCTGAGACAGGTCTTTTCCAGTTCCAGTTTCTGTCCCATCGAGAATCTATTTGTGTGATTTTCCCTAAGTACCCCGACTGGATCATGTCTTTTACCTTATAATATAGAGGTGTGTACCGGTATTGGTGACCGACTTGCAGGGTGAGTGTAGGGTTGTTTTTTACCAGTTCGACCAGCTCCATAGCCTCGGGGATGTTATAGGTCATCGTTTTTTCGAGGTATACATGTTTTCCTGCTTCCATGGCTGCTTTGGCCGGGGCAAAGTGCATGTTGAGCGGAGTGGCGATGGCAACAGCTTCTATGGAGCCATTGTCCAATAGATCTTGATAGTTTTTATAGGATTTGGCTTTTAGCTCTGGGAAAGCTTTGCTGGTTTGGTCAAGTCGGAAGTCCATATTGTCACAGAAAGCGACGATCTCAAATTGCTCAGGCATGCTTGACATGACATGCATGAGTCCTTTTCCCCTGTCTCCACAGCCTATGACGCCTATTTTAATAGGACCTTTATCGGTGTTGGTTCGAAAAGCGTTTGCGAATTGGTAAGGGAGGATGGATCCGCCTAAAACTACACCACCGGTTTTCATAAAGTCCCTTCTGTTCATGATTGCATTTGTTAATTATTTGAACGATTATATTTCTTGGCAAAGTCTAAATATATAAGATTAATGGTTGAAAGAAAAATGATTAACTTTTTAGTGGGAGCATTGTCGGGTTGTTTGGTAGATTTAATGTGTGTTAGGTGAACGGTAATGAAAACTGTAATTCTTCCTATATTTAGCCCTTATACTAATTTAAAACCAACTACCATGTACTTGTATGGAGCATCCGGTCACGCCAAAGTGGTGATCTCAAATTTGGAAAGCCAAGGAGAAATGATCCATGGTTTGTATGACGATGACCCTTCTGTCAAGGAATGTTTGAATTATCCAGTGTTTCGGTGGGGGAGTATTTTGCGCACCAGCATATATGTCATCGTGAGCATTGGGGATAATTCCATTCGGCATCAAATTGTAGAAAAGTTACGTAAAGAAGTGCTTTTTGGCAAGGCGATCCACCGATGGGCGATGGTCAGCAGCCATGCAGAAATCGCTGCGGGCACTGTGGTGATGGCAGGGGCTGTCGTCCAACCTGGAGTAAGGGTCGGGGAGCATGTGATTGTCAATACATCTGCGTCTATAGACCATGATTGCTGGATAGGTGATTTTGCTCATATTGGTCCCCAAGCGGTTCTTTGTGGAGATGTGAAGATAGGAAAGGGTGCTTTGATCGGTGCAGGGAGTACGTTGGTGCCCGGAGTTCGTGTGGGTGCGGGCTGTGTAATTGGTGCAGGAAGTACCGTGTTACGGAATGTGGCTGACGGCGAGAAAGTATGGGGAACAGTAAAGTGAAACGAGTATGAAAGAAAATAGGATCCGGACATCGGTGCCTACGATTACGGACGAACGCTTGTTAGATGAAATGGATCAGCAGGGAGCACTGGTGGAGATTGCCGCAGGGGAAGCGATCATGGAGCCAGGGAAATTTATAAAGACCGTGCCGATCGTGTTGGAGGGCGCTATTAAGGTTTTGAGGTTGGACGAAGAGGGAAAGGAGCTTTTCTTGTACTACCTGTATCCCGGTGAGACATGTGCCTTGTCACTGACCTGTTGCGAGGCAGGGAAGGCCAGTGAAGTGAAAGCAATAGTGGAAGAAGATACCAAGATGCTCATGGTTCCTGTCCAGTATCACGAGCAGTGGTATGAGCAGTATAAACAATGGAAGGATTTTGTCATGGCAACGTACCAAAAGCGGTTTCAGGAAATGCTGAAAGTGCTGGATTCTGTGGCCTTTCTTAAAATGGATCAGCGATTGGCGCGGTACTTAGTGGCCAGGATGAAGAAAAACGGTACAACTGACCTTTCCATTACCCATCAGGAAATAGCCAATGAACTGGGGACTTCCCGGGAGGTGATCTCCAGGCTCCTCAAGCAATTGGAGAAGAAAAAATGGATTGAATTGGGACGAAACAGGATCTTTGTACGGGGTGATTTTGAGGAACTGGCAGAAGTGGGAAGGTGATGTTGGTCAGTAACTATGGTTTTTTGGATTTGAGCACCAAAAGGGGGATGCTGGTGTGGAGGGCCATTGCTGCACAGTGACTTGTCCTGAAGAGGTAGTCAAAGAATCCTTGGTGCCTTGAAAACATGGTCAGGAGTGTTCTTGGATGGTTTTCAGCGTACTGCTGCAGTCCTTCGCTGACGTGGTCGGCATTTAAGGTGTCAAAGGTGATGGATAGCTCTGGGAACCGGTCTTTTAAATACATCGACAATTCCGAAAAGGGTATTTCGGGAAGTGGGTCATTGTCCTTTTTGATATGGATGATTTGGTAAGGGAGCTTGTAATGACGGGTGAGTGCAATTAGCTGGCCCAAAAAGACGATGTCTTCCCTGTTTAGCTCCATGGCCAGGGAAATATTGTCTACTGCCATAAAGGTTGCATTAGCAGGAACGGTAAGTACGGGAACCCTGCTCAATCGGATGACCTCAGAAGTGGTAGAACCAAATATATTTGTAGGGAAGTCACTTTTGCCTTGGCTGCCCAGAACGATTAAGTCATAAGCCCCTTTTTCTGACTCTGCGCAAATCGCCGAAGAGGGTGTTTTTTGCTCAATCAGGTAGTTAGTTTCAATGCCTTCTTTTTTACAAGTCTTTTTCAAGGACTTCAATACCTTTGTGGCTTGCTGTTCTATTGTGGTAATGTATTCGGCTGTTTGAGCAGCAAAGTCGTAGACAGGGGAGTAAGCAAACAGCAGCGTAATCGAACTGTTATGAGCTTTGGCCAAATACAGTGCAAAATCCAATGCGTTTTGTGCATTTTTAGAAAGATCGGTACCTACTAATAGTTTCATCCTTGGTCATAAATGCCTATAATAATAAAGATAACAACATTGGAGGATATTCTCAATAAGAACGGGGCTGATATAATGTAACAAAAGTCACTGAATAAGCGGAATGGATAAGGTAGCTTTGTACGAGTTTGAGCAAAGAGAAACAATCGCATGGAAGTAAATTCACTAATTGGGTTTGGAGGGGCAGTGTTGATAGGCGTCAGTCTTGGGATGATCGGTGGGGGAGGATCTATTTTGACCGTGCCCATTTTGGTCTACCTTTTGGGGATAGAGCCGGTATTGGCCACTGCCTATTCGCTTTTTGTAGTGGGAAGCACCTCTTTGGTGGGGGCTGGAAGCTACTTGAAGCGAGGAAAGGTGTCTTATCGAATTGCGCTGGTTTTTGCCATTCCTTCTTTTTTGGCGATTTTTCTCATGCGCAAATTTGTGGTCCATGCCCTGCCTGAGGTTTTATTTACAATGGGTGGTGTTACCATTTCAAAAGACCTGGCGATCATGGTGTTCTTTGCTGCTATTATGTTAGTAGCGGCATATTCTATGATAAAAAATGGTGCCAAGCTAAAACCGGAGAGCAAGGCCAAAACACTTAATTATCCACTCATCGCAGTGCAGGGAGTGGTGGAAGGAAGTATTACGGGGATCGTAGGAGCGGGAGGAGGCTTTTTGATCATTCCGGCTTTGGTGCTGATCGCTAAGCTGCCCATGCGAGTGGCGGTCGGTACTTCCTTGTTGATTATTGGGATTAAGTCTCTTTTGGGGTTTACAGGAGACCTTGTCTCTCAAGATATCGATTGGTTTTTTCTTTTGATCTTTACAGGGCTGAGTATTGTAGGGATTTTTATTGGCGGGAAGCTTTCCCGTAAGGTGAACGAGGCAGCGCTGAAAAAAGCCTTTGGGTGGTTTGTGCTGCTGATGGGAGCCTATATTCTGATCAGGGAAATCTTTATCGGGTAGTGGGGCCTTATGTGATAGATGTCACTGAGAAAATGATTTGTCCGCCTTAAATTAGTAGTATTATTTACCAAACGGAACCAGCACGTGTTCCTTTGGCATTTATATAGAAATCAACCGCAAATATAACTAGAAGATAAAAATGAAAATTGAACAAATCTATACGGGATGTTTGGCGCAAGGGGCTTATTATATAGAGTCCAAGGGAGAAGCTGCCATCATCGATCCACTTCGGGAAGTGGAGCCCTATGTCGAAAAAGCCAAACGGAACGATGCTGCGATCAAGTATGTCTTTGAGACGCACTTTCACGCTGATTTTGTATCAGGACATAAGGATTTGGCGGAGAAAACAGGTGCCAGTATTGTCTTTGGTCCCACTGAAGCCAAATTGGGTTTTGATGCGATCATTGCTGAAGATGAACAAGAATTTAAAATTGGGGATGTCACCATTAAAGTCCTGCATACACCGGGGCATACCATGGAAAGCTCATGTTACCTGTTAAGTGATGAAACAGGAACCCCAAAAGCGATATTTACTGGTGATACCTTATTTATTGGGGATGTAGGAAGGCCAGATTTGGCGCAGAAAGTATCCGAAGACCTGACTCAAGAAAAACAAGCCGGGCATTTATACGACTCTTTGAGGAATAAAATATTGCCCCTCCCCGATGATTTGGTGGTATACCCTGCACATGGGGCAGGAAGTGCCTGTGGCAAAAACATGAGCAAGGAAACTTCCGATACCTTGGGAAACCAGAAGAAAACCAATTATGCCCTTCAGGAAATGACGAAAGAGGAATTTATCAAAAAGCTGATAGAAGGGCTAACGCCGCCTCCAGCATATTTTCCGCAAAACGTCAAAATGAATATTCAGGGTTATGATAGTATCGACGAAGTGCTAGAGCGGGGCGTCAAGGCCCTTTCTCCAGTGGAGTTTGAGGCAGTAGCCAATGATACAGGAGCCGTGTTGCTGGATACCAGAAGTCCTCAGGTATTTGCCCAGGGATTTATTCCCAATGCTGTAAATATTGGCATAGATGGGAGCTTTGCCGTTTGGGTGGGGACAATGATCCCAGACGTGAAACAGAAAATCTTGGTCATTGCAGAAGAAGGACGGGAAGAAGAGGTGATCACGCGATTGGCCAGGGTAGGCTATGACTTTGCCTTGGGGTATCTGAAAGGTGGTTTTGAAGCTTGGAAAGCGGCTGGAAATGAAGTGGATACCATCACTTCCCTCCCTCCCGAGGAAGTAGCTAAGGTCACTACGGACAATCCTAATGCAGTTATTTTGGATGTCCGCAAGCAAAGTGAATATGATAGCGAGCATGTCAAAGGGGCAGAACACGCTCCCTTGGATTATATCAACGAACATATGGGGCAAGTGGATAAGGACAAAACCTACTTCGTGCACTGTGCAGGAGGATACCGTTCCATGATTTTCGCTTCGACCATGCGTGCAAGAGGCTATGATAACTTAGTGGATATATCAGGTGGATTCAAGGCCATCAAAGAATCGGAAGAGTTTGACTTGACTGATTTTGTTTGTCCCACCACTAAATTATAATCGGCAACTATTATGGAGAATTTTATAGAATGGATCAGTCAGCCTTGGCCCTGGTATGTAGCAGGGCCTTTGCTCGGGCTGACGGTACCCATATTGCTCTTGATTGGCAATAGGTCATTTGGCGTGTCATCATCATTGCGGCATGTCTGTGCCGCTTGTGTGCCAGCTAAAATCCCCTTCTTTTCTTACGATTGGAAGGCGGAAGCTTGGAATTTGTTGTTTGTGGCGGGTATCGTACTTGGCGGAGTGGTAGCCGCATCGGTTCTGTCCAATCCTGCGGAGGTCATCGTTGCCGAAAGTACGCAGCAGGATTTAAGGGCCTTGGGGATTGCCCAATTCGAAAACCTCTTGCCATCCGAGATATTTACTTGGGAGAATCTATTTACGATGAAAGGATTGATCTTCTTTGTCTTTGGGGGATTCATGGTAGGTTTTGGTACTCGGTATGCGGGCGGCTGTACTTCCGGTCACGCCATAATGGGGATCAGTAACCTCCAGTGGCCTTCAGTGGTGGCCACTGTCTTCTTTATGCTTGGTGGATTTGCGATGACCCATTTGTTTTTACCCTTTCTGATGCGGTTGGCAGGTTTTTAGGATATAATTGACCTAAGTGACCTTCGCTTGTTGCTGGTAGAAAAAAAAGAACACGAATTAAGAAACTATCTATATGAATACTATAAAATCAGAAAAGGGTTTGGCCCTGTTGAAATACCTCCTTGTGGGAATGTTTTTTGGGGTGGTACTGGTGAAGGCTGAGGTGATTTCCTGGTTCAGGATCCAAGAAATGTTCAGGCTCCAATCTTTCCATATGTATGGTGTGATAGGAGCTGCAATTGCCGTGGGCATGCTTTCCATATTCCTTATCAAGAAATTTAACATTAAGACCGTCTCAGGTGAAAAGGTGGTCATCAAGGACAAGGAGTTTAGAAAAGGCCAGGTGATTGGCGGATTTATATTTGGGTTGGGATGGGCTGTTACCGGTGCCTGTCCTGGGCCGATTTTTGCCCAAATAGGCATTGGCTATACCGTGGTCATCGTGACCTTTATCAGTGCGCTTTTAGGCACTTGGGTGTATGGTAGATTGGCTGATAAACTCCCCAATTGATACATGTTTGTTTTTTGCCAGTTGCTCCAGTTGTTCCAGTTGTTCCGAGAGCTGTGCTTCGGGACCATTTTGCTGTTCGGGATTTGTAATCCCGAAATGAAATAAAGGGGATTTAAAATCCCCGTATGCCCTATGTGAATAGCATAGACATAGATGAGAGTAGAGAATTTAGCACCTTACATATGTTGGTCTGACGGCAATGGTTGTTCCGGCAGCTGTGCCGTTGGACCACGAGGTTTGAGTTTTTAACTCCATACCACCTATTGGATGGCTCCTGCCACGGAATAACGCCTAATCTTCACATTAGGTCTTTACTTTTGGCCTATGAACCTCATGCCGTAGGTATGAGAGCTTGGTAACAGCCAGAGCCATCGGTCCTCTGTAATGTGCCGTAGGTACATCACATTTGGTCAATTAAACTTTTTAAAGGTTAGGTGATATACTTGCTTCGTCCCTGTCCAGTACCTACGGCACTGTTAGTATGCTTTATCTACTTTCTGTTACCAAGCTAATGCTCCTAGTGGAGCATCCCTACTGACGCCGTTGCCCACTAATAAACACGAAATCGGATATACACTATCTAAACGGTATAGATGCCTTTGCAGGGCAAACGCGTTTAGTGTTATGAAGGGAAACACTTTTCGTGTAGGCATAGCGATCATCCGTGCCGCTGGCACTTCTTCGGGAGGTTGAGGAGAGCTTAAGTTCCTGCGGATGAATCCGCAGGTTACAAAATTTATCGTGCCGCTGGCACTTTGCCCCGATTTGAACATTGGAAACCGCAGTAGCCTAGGGTCAAGTCAGCACTTAAATGACGGGTAAGGCGGTAGTGGATTTTGGACGAGATCAAGGCGCAAAAAAACGCCCCTAGCCGTATCTAAGGAAGTCTTTTTGCAACGTAGAGATAGGCCAAAAGACATACCGGATTACACGTAGGTTTAGGTTTGGCTTGACACTAGATTGCCGAATGGCGGGATAGGCTGAAAGAATAATTAGTTGATTTGGATCGAACAAGCCGTCGCAGCTATCTGCTCATGTATAGTGGTTGGCTTGGTTGAGGTTAAACCCAGAAGAGGCGTTAGCAACTGAGCGTCCTGCCTAATCCGCCTATATGGCCAAGTTTTATTTGAAGACTTTTTTATATACCGTTCGGATGATGAAGATGGCGATGAGGACGGTGCCTCCAGCGATTACAAATTCCATTTTGAAGTGTTTTTGTACGTTAAGGTAGTTTTAAAATTACATGAATCGGAGTGAATGTGGAAAAAAACATCTCTGTTGCAATCGATTGTGTTGTTTTTAGTTTGAAAATCAGGGTTTTTAATGCTGAAAAAGTCCTTTACTTTGTGTTATCAAACCTATTGACAGAGAACCTATGAATTTACTAAGAAAACGGCGTATTGCGTTGAGCGGACTTTTCTTTCTTGCTGGTTTAAGCTTCGCCTCTTGGGCGTCAAGAATTCCTGATTTCCAGCAGTTGTTTGACCTTAGCGAAGGGCAATTGGGGACATTGCTGCTGGGCATGCCGCTTGGTTCCTTGATAGCCTTGCCACTGGCGGGCTGGGCAGTGGACAAATATGGCAGCCGTAAAGTGATCGTGACCGGGAGTTTACTGTATGCGTTGTCCTTGTTGAGTATAGGCTATACGGGTTCGGTTATTCAGCTGGGCGTGGCAGTGGTGTTTTTTGGGATGATGGGAAATATCATGAACATATCCTTAAACACCCAAGCACTGCTGGTAGAAGATGGGTACAACCGAAGTATTTTGGCCTCATTTCACGGTTTGTGGAGTTTGGCAGGATTTGCTGGAGCTGGCATCGGCGCCCTGATGATCAAACTCGATTGGGCACCGATCAATCATTACTGGGTGGTGACGGGCATTATGCTGCTGATATTGGTATCAAGTTTCAATTTACTTTTCAAAGAAGAAAAAAGAGCTGGCGCTGGCGGCTTAATGCTCAAAAAGCCCGATGCCTTATTGCTGAGGATAGGCTTGGTGGGTTTTTTCGGAATGATGTGTGAGGGATGCATGTTTGACTGGAGCGGGGTGTACTTGAAGAAAGTAGTCGTGGCAAGTCCTGATTTGGTGCCATTGGGCTATGTGACCTTTATGGCCGCCATGGCCTCCGGCAGGTTTTTCTCTGATACCTTGGCCAATAAATGGAGTAAAATAGTAATGTTGAGGATTTCTGGCACCTTGATATGCCTAGGGCTATTGATAGCGGTGATATATCCTACATTTTGGACGGCTGTTGTAGGTTTTTTATTGGTGGGTTTCGGGACAGCTTCTGTTATTCCACTTTCATACAGTATTGCTGGGAGATCCAAAATGTATTCACCGAGTATCTCCCTGGCACTGGTGTCCACGATTTCGTTTTTTGGATTTTTGCTCGGTCCTCCGATGATCGGTTTTATTGCGGAATTATTCGACCTCCAAGTGTCCTTTGCTGTGATTGCCTTGATGGGAATGTGCATTACGCTTTTGGTCAGTATAAAAACCCAACTATTTGAAAGTTATAAAGTTCCTGCCAATAAAAAAGTGGTGACAGGAAAGTGATATTCGTGTAAGGTCATGAGCTACTTGGAGGCTTTTAGAGAAAGGTGGAAATCACCTTGGTAATTATTCCTCTAGAAAAATCAATTTTCCCTATCTTTGCAGCCTATGAGCAAAAGAGACTTTAAAAGATATACCGTTACTTCAGCGTTGCCTTATGCGAATGGACCGCTCCATATAGGCCATTTGGCAGGATGTTATATTCCATCAGATATTTATGTACGCTACTTGCGATCGCTTGGCAAGGACGTGGTGTACATTGGTGGTTCTGACGAGCATGGTGTTGCCATTACCATAAAGGCCAAAAAAGAAGGTGTCAGCGCTCAGGAAATCGTGGACCGCTATCATGGCATCATGAAGGCCAGTTTCGAAGAATTCGGGATTAGCTTTGATCATTATAGCCGTACCAGTTCGCCGGTGCACCATGAGACTGCCTCTGAGTTTTTTAAGGACTTGTATGATAAAGGTGAGTTTCTAGAGCAGACTACTGAGCAATATTACGACGAGGAGGCCGGCCAGTTTTTGGCAGATCGCTACATCGAAGGAACTTGTCCAAAATGCGGTCATGAAGGTGCCTATGGGGACCAATGCGAAAAGTGCGGCTCATCACTAAGCCCCACCGAGCTGATCAATCCTAAATCCAAACTCAGTGGCAATTCACCGGTTCTTAAAGAAACCAAGCATTGGTTTTTGGATCTGGGAAAATATGCTGGTTTTCTGAGAAAGTGGATATTGGAAGAGCACCAAGAGGACTGGAAAAATAATGTACTGGGGCAATGTCGGTCTTGGCTCGAGACAGGCGATGGCCTTCAGGCGAGGTCGATGACCAGGGATATGGACTGGGGCGTACCCGTGCCAGTAGAAGGAGCAGAAGGGAAAGTGTTGTATGTGTGGTTTGATGCTCCGATAGGCTATATCTCCTCTACCAAAGAGTGGGCTGCCGAAAAGGGCGTCGACTGGGAGCCTTATTGGAAAGATGAGGATACGAAACTGGTGCATTTCATAGGGAAAGATAATATTGTGTTTCACTGTATCATTTTTCCGGCCATTCTAAAAACCCACGGAGAATATATCCTTCCAGATAATGTGCCAGCCAATGAGTTTTTGAACTTGGAAGGAGAGAAGATTTCAACTTCTCGAAACTGGGCCGTGTGGCTGCATGAGTACTTGAAGGAATTTCCTGGCAAGCAAGATGTGCTTCGGTATGTGCTGACTGCCAATGCGCCTGAAGCTAAAGACAATGACTTTACCTGGAAAGATTTTCAGGGAAGAAACAATTCCGAATTGGTGGCCATTTATGGCAATTTTGTCAATAGGGCCGTAGTGCTTACGCAAAAGTATTTTGACGGAGTCATTCCCCCGCGGGGAGCGTTGTCTCCGTATGATAAAGAAGTGCTTGCAGCACTGGAAGGTTATCCTGATAAAATAGCGGCTTCTATCGAAAAATTCAGGTTTAGGGAGGCGCTTGGGCTAGTAATGGATTTTGCACGCTTGGGCAATAAATACCTGGCAGATACAGAGCCTTGGAAGAGCATCAAACAGGATAAAGACCGAACAGGTACGGTGCTAAACATCGCATTGAACATTGCGGCGAATCTTGGGGTGGTGTCCGAGCCTTTTCTTCCATTTACTGCCAAAAAACTTGCTGACATGCTGGGTACTGGTGAAGTAGACTGGTCCAAGGCAGGTGATGGAAAAATCCTCCAAGGAGGAGAGACCATAGGAAAAGCCGCCTTGCTGTTTGAGAAAGTGGAAGACAGTGTGGTAGAAGAGCAGGTGAACAAGCTACTGGAGACCAAAAAGGAAAACGAAGCAGCAAACGCTCCAGCAGAGCCGGTGAAGGATACCATAGCCTTTGATGACTTTACCAAAATGGACCTGAGGGTCGTTACTGTACTGGAAGTAGAGAAGATGAAGAAATCTAAAAAACTGCTGAAGCTAGTAGTGGATACCGGTCTTGGCAAGCGAACGGTTCTTAGCGGAATTTCAGAACACTTCAAGCCAGAGGATTTGATCGGGAAGCAAGTGACGATGTTGATTAACTTGGCTCCTCGTAAGATGATGGGAATCGACTCAGAGGGAATGATCTTGATGGCAGAAGACAAAGATGGCTCACTTCGTCTGATGATGCCAAGTAGTCCTGCTGCTCCGGGATCTCCGATCAACTGATAGGTGTTAGGTTTAACACAATAGATATATCCGTAATGACATCAGCACTCACAGAGATAGTAAATAGTTTCTCACAGAAACTACGGAACTCTCAGAAAAGCCTTTTTTCATTCGGGGTGTTCTGTGCGTTCCGTGAGAAATAAAATCTACTGGCAAGAAAGTATATAATAAAGTAATAAAATTATGGAGTCCGCTTTTCATCGAGAAGCAGACTTTTTTTTGTCCAAAATTGAATGAAAATCTGAGTCCGATTTGTTTTTAGTATTAAAAATGTCCTTTAACCCGGATTATGCGTTAGGAATCGTAGTGAGAGCTGAAATTGCAAGAAAATCAGTTAGTTTGGAGGCATTAGCGTAGCACCGCTACGGTTATGCCGAAAACTAAAGTGAAACGGCTGATTTTGAAGCAGTTTAAGGTCGCAACAGATAGGCTAATGCATATTCCGGGTTTAAGAGATTGCGTTCCTCCATTGTCGCTGGGTTCGCAATCCAAATATGTCGATTTTATGATCAAACTCAGGTCAGTAGGCAAGGACAGGGATGCTCCGCTAGGAGCAATAGCTTGGTAACAGTAGGTGGATAAAGCATCCCTACAGTGCCGTAGGAACTGAACAGGGACAAGTAAAGCAAATATGCATAGCCTAATCTACCGAATCAGGCTCTTGGAAAATTTAATTGATCCATTGTGATGTACCTACGGCACAATATCGAAAGCTGATGGCTGTTACCAAGCTTTCATACCTACGGCATGATGCTCTTAAGCCTTTGGTAAAGGTTTGGTGATACTCCATAGCAAGCTCCGCATGAAACCGCTGATTAGGTGGATTTGAGTTGAAACCTCAAGACTAGTGGTTCCGCAGCATAGCTGTCGGAACAACGGCGAAGCATTCTCGGATTCAAATAAAAGATTGCGTCACTCTAATGACACCAGTACTCACAGAGATAGTAAATAGTTTCTCACAGAAACCACGGAACTCTCAGAAAAGCCTTTTTTCATTCGGGGTGTTCGGTGCGTTCCGTGAGAAATAAAATCTACTGACAAGAAAGCATATAATAAAGTAATAAAATTATGGAGTCCGCTTTTCATCGAGAAGCGGATTTTTTTGAGCCTAAAATTGAATAAAAAGTTAAGGTAACTGAATCGTTTTAGGAATGGGAACCCTCCGTTTATTAATTATGGTGGAATATCATTCGAAGGTATAAGTTGGTCAAAATAGGATAAAGCAAAGGACGTATTTGGAGAATCATACGTAAAAATACCCAATTTGGGGTATTTTTTTGTTGGTATTTAAATTATAGATTTGATGTGTTGCTAACCTTAGTGTTTATAAGAATGACTTTCTTTTATCTTACCAATTTTTATGACCAATCTCTCCCGCATGTCATCCATGCGCTAGGATGCCCAGATATGCCTGACATGAATGAGTTGAGTTACTTAGGGCCTTATAATAACTGCTCGGAAGCATTAAGAAGTGCAGGAAAAAAGGTGACTAATGCTACTGTATGTGCGTGTTGCTGCGAAAAACTCAAAGCGTCAATTTTAAACAACAACTCATGCTAATTCTCCATACGGCAGTGGGCTGCTGCTCTATCCGACTGCGGAGCTAAAAGGTTGGCTTGGTTTCAGACCGGAATAGATAGGTTAATGCATATTGCTGGGTTAAGCCAAAGGGCCATCAGTCCATTTCAGGAAGTTGGTTTGCTAAATAGTAGTAGGGCTCAAAATGATGGTGAGTAAAGACCTTTTCATTATTACTCGGGTAGATGGATTGATATTCTTGATCGGCTTTTAGCACGATGTGGTTTCCCGTTCTGCTGTAATGGTTGGAGTTGACATATTGTGGAGGGACAAATTCAGGCAAGACACTTTTGACTTGTTTTGCGACCATATTACCCAAGTGTTTTTGATAACGCTTCTGGGCTTTTATAGTGGGTTTTGTGAGCCTTCCGTAAGCATATTGCAGTGCGATGTTTTTCGGGAATTTTTGTTTTTTTAAGGATGATTTAATGGTAGAAAATGGGTTTAATGTAGCAAAATCATCCATGTTTTGGATGGAGATGGGCGTTTGAGGAACCCAATCTTCCGAAGAAACCACATTATAGGCCCAGCCGCCCATGGTGGCAGATTCATAAGCATAGGCAAAATACAAATTACCAGGCTTTGGGGCAGCGCTGGAATAGGTTTTAATGACAAAATCTGCTGGAAACTGCTTTTTTTTCTGTAGTGATCTCAAATGGGCAGTGAGTAAATAGCTAATTGCTCCGCCTTGACTATGACCAGTAATAAGGAGTTGTTTATACCCACCCTGATAGAGAGAGTCTAGTTTTGGGAGGATGTCCCTACTCAAGAAGGCTGTACCTATCAACCATCCTACATGTACCGCTGCTTTTGGGTCAGTGGCAAGCTCATAATCGAAGGTGAAATCAGAGGAAAGCTGCAAGCTTCCCTTTGCCGGAACCATGGCTGCATAAAAGTTTGCTAACCAACTGACAGGGTCTGCGGTCGTTCCCCGGATACTGAGAAGGGCTGTTTGGTCGCCGATCCATAGCTCCCAACGGTTTTTTAGCCCCATTTCTGGAGAACGGTATAGGCGTTCAAATTTTTGTGGGGAATCAATACTTTTTAATGTGTCTATTTGTGAAGCACCTACTCGGATCATCTCGAGGTACTCTTCCTTGTCAAAACCCGGCTGTAGGGTTTGCGCAGTGAGGGCAGCAGGTGTGCCTAAAACCAGTATCAGCAATAACCAATGCATTACTAAATATACTCCATTAGTCTTTTACATCAAAAAAGCGGATTTTTCGGTATTTCACAGGGAATGATAGGCTGACAAAGTAAAGCTCGTCCATCAGTAGACTTTTTATTTTCCAATCAGAAAATCCTCCCCCTACTTCGTATGGGATATACTGAGTGCCGTCGAGGCAGTTGATGGCGTGTAGATTGTCCACCATGCCGATTGAGGTAGCTTTTAGTAGGGATTCTTTCCGCGTCCACAATTTGTAAAATTCATGCCGAGGTGAATAGGCATTTTCAATATAGTGAGCCTCAGGTTTTGTGAAACAATTGTTGATAAGGGAAAGAAAGTCAAAACCACTATCGACATACTCTATGTCCACTCCCAGTTCGTCTCTGCTAAACCCGAATATCACCCAATCATTGGAATGGGAAATATTAAAATGGATGGTTCTGGTGTCTTTGAGGATTGGCTTTTTATTGATCCCTTCGACAAATTCGATATCAATCGGAGCTTTGTTCAAATACTTTGAGAGGAAGATTTTCAGGTATCCTTTGCCAATAATATACCTTACCCGGTCACTTTCCCTTTGGTACCTGTTCATGGTTTTTATTTCCTGTGCTGTGAGGTGTTGTTGGATTTGCTCCAAATTATTCATCACTTCTTTGACAGAAACTCTCCACAGATCGACATGCTCATCGATCAAGTAATTCGATTGTTGGTTCCAGGTGGGAAGTAAAACGGTGCTGCAATGAATCTTACTGATATAAAGTTGGCTATTCATGGGACACGTTTTATTCTCCAATAATTCAAAGAGTAAACGCCATTCTCATTAATGAAATTTTTGTTTACTTCGTTTTTTAACTGTTCACTCCTGTTACTAAAGACAGGTAGTACGGTAGTTTTTTTATTCATTCGTTAAAATCGGTTTTCCATTATTCTTGGAAAGCTAGTAGATATCAGCATTCGTTGGTATTTTTATAAGATACTATGACCAAGATTGTACTTAATTGATCTTCGATAGTTATGTTGGTGTCACTTGGATACCTAATGATGCCCTTACTAATCTAAAGTAAATCTAGCTAATTTTTAAATCAATAAAAATGTATTTTATATTAAAAAAAATGATTTTAAATAAATTGTGGTTCAAGTGAGCTAAAACAGTTATCATCCTTTGTAAAAAGTATATAACATCAAGAATAAATTGTCTTTTATTGAGAGTGATTATAGGGTCAAATAATTAGGGTGCAAAATCGGCACCTCTTCATGGTGCCGATTCTGAAATTGGGCTGCTAGAGGTCACTGTTGAGTAGCGATTGTAGTTTTTGGGCAAATGGCTTTACAAATGGCGGGTCAAACATGCTGTTGTGGTCTCCGTCTACATCGATTACTTTTACGGAGTTGGCGTACGAGGACCACCCGTAAAACTCCGCGTCTTGGACAGCAGTGAGCTTGATCTTGGCTTTGAAGAGTACCAGGTCCATGTCGATGGGGGCCAGCTTGTAGTTTTCTATAGCGTCCGTGTTGATCTTTTTTATTTTTTTGATGATCGCTGCCCTATCCATAGGGTCTTTTTCTTTTTGAATCCCCATTTTGATTAATATTTCCTCCGCCTTTCTCTTGATCATCCTTCCTTTGGTAATGCGGAAAGTCTGTGGAGCATTTACCAATAACTGCATTTCTACCTTTCTTTTTTGGAATTCTTTCGCAGCCTTCTCAAGGAAACCACTGGAAATAGCGGTTTCTTGATCTATACTAGTGTCAAAGATGATCAGTTTGCCCATTTTTTTATTGCGTTTGATCAACTGCTTGGCCATTTCAAAAGCCACATATCCTCCAAAAGAATATCCGCCGATATGATAAGGACCTTCCGGGTTATGCTCGATGATTTCGTTGACATAGTGGGCAGCGATATTTTCCATGCCGATGTTGGGGCTATCTGTGCCGTTAAGTCCTTTTGCTTGAAGGCCGTATAGCGGCTGGTCTTTATCTACATGGTCGATAAGCTTAAAATAGTTGGTGATGTTGGCAGCTACGCCATGGACCATATAGATTGGGGCTTTATGGCCGGAGGGCTTGATAGGGAGCAGTGAACTCCATTCTTTGTTTTGCGCTTGTGTTTGGTTTTTATTGTCCAAAATTGCCGCAAAACCCCGTACCGTGGCATGTTTAAAGATCGTCGTCAAGGGTAGTTGGGCATCGATTTTTTTATCCAATGTGCTCATGACTTCTACAGCGAGGATAGAATGCCCCCCCAATTCGAAGAAGTCATCGTCCAGATCAATGAACGGTAGTTTTAATTTGTCCTGCCATATTTCACTGACCAGCATTTCATTCTCCGACCACGAAGAGCGATCACTGGCTTTGTGTTCCTTCGCTTCAAAAGTCGGAACTGGCAAGGCTTTTTGGTCGATCTTTCCATTAGGTGTGAGCGGAAAATGTGTTAGGGCGACCCACTCCACAGGCACCATATAATCAGGGAGTGATCTCTGAAGGAAAGATTTCCACAGGAGGGTTTCATCATTGGGTGGCCTCTCCGCAGATTGGTTTTTTCTAATGATGTATGCAATGAGATGCTTAGGACCGGCAGTACCTTGGATAATGGAGACGTGAGAGGCCGTCAAGCCGTCGATAAGATTTATCTGTTGCTCGATCTCTCCGAGTTCGATGCGGTGGCCTCGGATTTTTACTTGAGTATCGATTCTTCCCAAGCATATTAATTCCTCGTTGGAGTTTATTTGCCCCAAGTCTCCGGTTTTGTATAATTTGGGATGGGTAGAATCAAAAGGATTATTGATAAACCGTTCCTTGTTAAGTTCTGGTCTTTGCCAATATCCTAAGGCTACCCCTTTTCCTCCGATATATATTTCTCCTATTTCTCCAGGACTGACAGGCTGTTGGTGTTCGTCAAGAAGGTATATCTGTGTGTTATGGATGGGTTTGCCGATGGAGTTGTACGCTTCTGGCTTATCGATGAGCTTGATGGTGGAGAATATAGTGGTCTCAGTAGGGCCATAAGCATTCCAGATTTCGTCAGTGATAGGGAGGAGCTGTTCGATAAGCTTTTGGCTAAAGGGTTCGCCTCCAGATACTATTTTCAGGGGCAAATGACTCTCCCATCCTACTTGAAGGAGCATTTGATAAGTTGCAGGAGTGGAAAATACCCGTGTGATGTACTTTTCTTTAAGTGCTTTGAGCAATAACCTTCCGTCTTTCTGGGTAGGGGTGTCTGCCACGACCAGTGTGGCTCCATTTCCTAAGGTAGCCACGATTTCCATTCCGGCCACATCAAATGAAATGGTCGTAATGGCCAGTGTCCTGTCTGATTCGGATACATTAAAAATGTCTTTGGCACTATAATAAAAGTTGATAAGGTTTTGATGGGAGACCAGAACGCCTTTTGGCAGCCCTGTACTACCTGAAGTGTACAGTAGGTACAGCGGGTCGTTTTGAGTGAGCCCCACCTCTTGGTACGTGCTGGAATATACCGAAGGGTTGTCCATAAATGTCTCCATAACCAAATGGGAGATGTCTTCCGGAACTTCTCCAAGTAAATCCCTCGACGTGATTATGGCCTTGGCAGCACTGTCTTCTAGCATGTGCTTGATTCTTTCCTTGGGGAGACTTGGATCAATTGGAATGTAGACCGCACCGGATTTAATGGTTCCTATCAGGGCCATGATCAATTCCGCTGATCGGGGAAGGAATAAACCTACTCTGTCCCCTTTGTTGATGTTTTGTTTTCTAATGAAGTCAGCAAACTGGTTGGAGAGCTCATCGAGTTCTGCATAGGTGAGTTTTTGTTGTTGAAATTCTACTGCAGTTTTTTGAGAGTACCGAACGGCGCTTTCATGTAGGATATCGGCAAAAGAGCCTTTTTGAGGAACTTCCAAGGTGGTTTTGTTCCAGCTGCGATAAAATTCCAGCACCTCGTTTTTGTCACGCAAGGAAATCTCCGAAATCCGTAACTCGGGAGACTGGGTTACCGAGTCCAGTAGATAGCTGAATTCTTCCATCATGCTCACAATACTTTCTTTTTTGAAAAGAGTCGTATTGTAGGACCATTCAAATCTGCAATGGTCCTTATTGTTGGTGAGATTCAGTGCGATTTCAAAATTGTCATAGGCCCGAGGATTGCTGATCAGCTCAAAATCCAAGTTGTCAAACGCTACATTGGAATCCATTCCCAAGTCTAGGTTCAATACCACAGGAACCAAGGTAGTTGAAGAAAGGTCCCGTTTTAGGTTAAGTTTATTAAGTAGGCTGCTATAGGTAAGTAGCTGATGATCGTAGCAGTCCAGGATAAATTCGTTGCGCTGCTTTAGGTGCTGCAAGAAGGTGTCATCAGGAGAAAATCGGCTGGGAAGAGGCAGTAGGTTTACACAGTGACCGATTAGGTTAAAATGCCCCATGGCGGGTTGTCCTGCTGCCGGAACACCCAATACCACCTCGTTTGAACGGTATTTTTTGGAAAGAAATACTTCAAAGGCAATGATGAAAGTATTCACCATTGAGACATTGTGCTGCAGGCCCAGTTGCTTGATTTTGTTGATTTGCTCCGAAGGGATGTTGAAGTCAAGTCGAGCACTTTTATAACTCTTTATTTCTGGTCTTGGATAGTCGGTGGGAATCTTAAAATCTTTCGATACATCCTTGAATTTATCAAGCCAGAATTGTTCTGTCGATCGTTGTTCCTGTGTGTTTTCCCTCTTGTGTATCGCTTCGCAATAAGTGCCCAGCGAATTGGCTTTTGCCAGGTAAGTGGGTGAGTAGGACAATTCGTTGTTATACAGTTTGCTGAGTTCTTCCAATATTACACCTAGTGACCATCCGTCACCAATGATATGGTGTATGGTGAAGGTGAAGTGATATTCTTTTTCCCCCAATCGGTGAATCGCCAAACGAAAAAGCGGCCCGTTTTCGAGGTCAAAAGCGGTGTTTACGTTTTCTTGTAGGAAGTTTTTCAAATAGGCTTCCTGATCGGATTTGGTCAAAGAAGCGATGTCTTTGGTGATCAGCTCTGGCTGGAGATGCTCCTGGATGAAGATCGACTTTCCGTCCTTGCTAAAGGTGGCCCTAAGCGCTTCGTGCCGGACGACGAGTTCATGTATAGCCCTTATGAAATGCTGTTCGGAAAAGGCCCCACGGAACAGTAGAGAGATGGATTGGTTATAGGATTTGTTGGCTTCTTTCCCGCCGATTTGACATGCCAGCCATATTTCTTTTTGTGAAGCTATAGGAGCAAAGACCCTTTCAAGTGCGGTGGTTTCAAAAGGATCAAAATCTACCTGCTTAAATTCGTAGTCGAGTAGTTGTTTCATGACAGGAATAGTTAAAAGTTTTTAGGGGCCAATTGAAGGTACTTGCCTGGCCGCTTAGGATCAGGGACAAACCACGCCGCTGTCCCCTCCGGGGTCTTGCCGAGTTTGGCCCCAGGTAGTGGAGGAATACTGTTTTCTATATTTATTGAAAAGCGTTGGGAAAGCCCAGGTACCATATCGTCCCAAAATTCCGCTTTGGCCATATTGCAGAAGCCTTTTTTGATTACGTGAACAATGTTATCTATATCGGCGTCCACATAGGCTTCAGTAGCGAAACAGGGAAAACCATCATAGATATGGAGTCCCATTTCCCTGAAAGTGCCAAAGAGCAGTTCTGTAAATGGAAGTTCTTCCTTCCACTTGATTTTCCACATTGAGCCAAAGTGTCCAATGTAGGCAGGAAGTCCGTTTGATTCAAAAAAGCTGTCCAGCTCATTGGCCAATCGTTGGACCTTGTTCCCGAGCGCTAGCTGGAGTTTCCCTGCGTCATTCTGGATGTGCTCTAAGGTAGCCTTTGCCGCAGCAAGAGCTAAGGGATGGCGTACAAAAGTCCCCGCAAAGTAAGTGACGCCTACTTCCGGTATGCTGTCATCTCCGTATTGCCATTGCCCACCATCCAGTGCATTCATGAATCTGGAGCTACCAGCTATTACGCCAATGGGGAGTCCGCCTCCTATCACTTTGCCGTAGGTAGCGAGATCGGCCTTTATCCCAAACAGTTCTTGGGCTCCTCGGGGATGCATGCGGAATCCCGTGATCACCTCGTCAAAGATCAATGCCGATCCGGAAGATGCGGTGATCTCGCGGACTTTGCGGAGAAACTCCACCGGCTGGAATTCTGGCCGACGGCTTTGGACCGGCTCCACTAATACAGCTGCAATTTCGGCCTTTCTTTCTTCAATGACCCTGAGGGACTCCTCTGTGCCATAATCGAGCACCAGGATATTTTCTACGGCCTCGGGCATGATGCCTGCTGAGGCAGGGATCGATTTTAGACTCTTGGTGCCTCGGACGATTACCTCGTCAAATATGCCATGATAAGAACCGTTAAATGCGACTATCAAAGAGCGCTGGGTGATGGTCCTTGCGATACGGAGAGCCCCCATCACTGCTTCTGATCCCGTGTTGCAGAGCGCCGAGCGTTCGTGACCTGTGATGTCACAGACGAGCTTGCATACTTCCCCGGACAGTTCATGCTGGGGGCCGATTTCATAGCCCTTTGTTAGTTGATCCTGAATGGCAGTATTGATAAATGACGGGCCATGGCCAAAAAGCACAGACCCGAAGCCGTTCAGGACATCCAAGTATTCGTTTCCATCAATATCCCAAAGACGACTACCTTTTGAGCGGTTGACCACCAAGGAGTAGACGATTTCCTTGATGACGGGATTAAAGCCATTCACCACCCTGGGGTCAGCCATGTGCGGACGGTTTTTCTGGGTGTATTCCTTGCTGGATTTGGTCTTGGAAGTATATCGTTGAGTAAACTCCGAGATAAAACTTAACTGCTTTTCGCCTAATGCCTGGCCTTTTCGGTCGATCTTCGCAGCAGCACCAAAAGGCTTGCTGGTTTTTTGGATGTCCTCATTTAAAAGGGCTTTGGCGGGAACGGCTTTTTCAGGAATTTCCTTGGGGGCTGAATAGTGGGGCAGAGCGCTTGCAGCTGTAGCAGGTGCTGTATTTGCTTGGGCCGCTGTGCCTTGAAGCAGCGCGATTTGTTGACTGAGCAATTCCAACTGCTTACCGATAAGCCCAATGGTGGCTTGTTGCTGTTGGGAATAAACATGTCCTTCCGTTGGGGCAGGAGTAGCTGTGTTGGTTGGTGTCGGTGGAGCTGTGTTGGTGTCCAGTGATGGAGAATGCACAGGGGGTGTTTCAGGCTGAAACTGATCAGGAGGAAGGTGTTGGTCCAAGTGATCGGTCAAAGAAACGATAGAATTGAAGCGGGAGCTCAGCTCTCTAAAAGAAACAGGCATCCCGAATTCCCTTTTGAGATTAAAAGAGAGTTGGGTAAGTAACAATGAGTCCAGCCCCATTTCTAAGAACGTGGCATCGTCAGGCTGGTCCGAAAAGTCCATTCCTGAGACCTCTTCCATTACTTTTTTGATCTTTTGGGAAATTAGGGCTGTTCTCATAACCGTCGGAGATTCTTTTGGTATTGGGGTTGAAGGTGTTGGAAGACTGGTGGCAGCCATGATGGTCCTCTGGTCTTTTTGTTGTGGTGGAGGGGCTATCCAGCAGGTTTTCCGATCAAAGGCATACGTAGGGACATCTAGTCTTATGCGTTTTTGTCCGTAATAGAATTTTCCCCAGTCGACATGTAAGCCTTGGTCAAGTATTTCGCCCATGGAGTGGAGCAGTGTGGAATATTCATGGCTATCTGACTGCCTGTTTAGGCTGTTTATTACGGTTGCCTTCTTGGAGGAAGGATGTTGTTTTACAAGTGAGGAAAGTACATTCCCAGGACCTATTTCCAATAAGATACCGGTAGGCCATATATCCATCAGCGTTTCTATGGTCGGGCTGAACAGCACTGTTTTTCGTAAATGCTCTGTCCAGTATTCAGCTGAGGTGGCTTCAGTCTCGGTCAAGCGCTGAGAGGTGACTGTCGAGTAAATAGGTAGCTGTGGTGCCTGAAGCGAGCATTTTTTTATTTCCTCCTTAAACGCCCCCAGAATGGGATCCATCATGCTGGAATGGAAGGCATGACTGGTGAAGAGTTTTTTATGGAGAAGGCCATGCTTCTGGAGCGTTTTGCCAAATTCGTCAATATTGCTGGAAGGTCCGGCTACCACACAAAGTTGAGGTGAATTTACAGCTGCCAAAGAAAGACCTTCGGTCATTAACGGGGCTACCTTTTCTTGTGGAGCCCTCACGGATAGCATGTCGCCGTTCGGTAGATCAGCGACGAGCTTCCCTCTGACGGCCACGATACGGGTGACCTCTTCAAGTGTAAATATTCCTGCTAGGTGAGCCGCCACAAATTCCCCGATGCTGTGTCCGGTAAGTGCTACAGGAGAGATTCCCCATGACATCCATTGCTTTGCGAGGGCATACTCTATGGCAAATATAGCTGGTTGGGTATATTTGGTGTTTTTCAAGAGTGATTCAGCTTCTTCGGTCACCTGCGCTGGGTAGATGATATCCAATAATTCCCTGTCCAAATGGGCGTCAAATAAGGAGGCACAATGCTCAAGGGCCTCTCTGAATACAGGAGCTGATTCCAAGAGATCTTTCCCCATATTGAGGTATTGGGATCCCTGCCCAGGAAAGAGAAACAAGGGTGATTGGGGAAGGTTTTTGACCGTATTGATCTTTAATTTCCCTACTTCCTTTTCACTTAATTGTGCCAAAAGGTCTTCTTGGTCCTTAAACACTAAGTGGTTTTTCTTGGGGAAATCACTTGGTTTGGAATGGATGGAATAAGTAAGGTCGTCAAGGTTTATCGGGCCATTTGAAGAAATAAAATTCTTTAGCTTTTCCCTGTATTTTATGATGCTTCCTTCTGATTTGGCCTGTAAGGCGATGAGATGGTAAGGGGCAGAGGAAGGAGTGGATTCCTTTTTGGTCGTTTGGTATTCTTCCAAAATGACATGAACATTAGTGCCTCCAATTCCAAAAGAGCTGATGCCTGCTCTCCGAGGAAACTTCGCTTTCCAATCGGTAGTTTTGTCTACAATATAAAATGGGGTCGAGCCAAAATCGATATGGGGATTTAGTTTTTGGAAGCCCAGTGTTGCAGGCAGCTTTTGATGATGGATGGAGAGGGCTGTTTTGATCAGCCCTGCGATACCGGCTGCTGCGGTAATATGGCCGAAGTTGCTTTTTACCGAACCTATGCCGCAGGTGAATCCTGTGTTTTTGGCCTGCTGGAAGGCCAGTTTTAAGCCTTCCGTTTCGATGGGATCTCCCAGAGGAGTGGCCGTTCCGTGTGCTTCGATATAAGAGATCGATTCAGGTGTTACATTACCGTCCTGCATGGCAGAAAGGATGACGTCGGCTTGTCCGTGGGCACTTGGCGCCGAAAAGCTCCCTTTGTCTCCGCCATCATTATTGATGCCTATTCCCTTTATGGTAGCATAGATATTGTCACCGTCTTCAATGGCCTTGTCCAGGTCTTTTAACATGATCGCACCAGCTCCATCACTAAAGAGTGTGCCGGATCCGTTGGCGTCAAATGGACGGCAGTGGCCGTCCTTACTGAAAATGGCTCCTTCTTGGTAAAGTGATCCGCTATTGATGGGAGAGGTCACGGATGCGCCTCCTGCAATGGCCATTTCACATTGGCCACTTCGGATACTTTGTACGGCCTGAGCCACTGCTAAGAGCGAAGTGGAGCAGGCGGAATAGACACTTACTGCAGGGCCTTTTAAGTCAAAGTGGTAGGCTGTTCGGGTGGAGATATAATCTTTTTCATTGAGCGTCATTACCTGAAATTCACCGGACTCTTCTATGAGATCCCTATTGGGAAGGATGTTCTTTTGAAAATAGGTGTTGGTATTCGTTCCGGCAAAAACCCCGATTTTGTACCCTTTCTCATCTTGTTTCAAATAACTTTTTTCCAGTAGTTCCCAAGAAAGTTCCAAAAACAAACGCTGCTGGGGATCCATCAGTGCGGCATGTTTCGGGTTGATACCAAAAAAAGCAGGGTCAAACTGATCCGCATTGGCCAGTACTCCTCTGGCTTTTATATAATTGGCATCTTCGGATAGAGAAGGGGGAATGCTGGGATCCAGATCTTCTTTGTCAAAGAACGTAATTGTTTCCTTTTCGGAAACAAGGTTGTTCCAGAATTCCACGGTGTCTTCTGCACCTGGAAATCTTCCTGTCATGCCAATGATAGCAATGGCGTTGGTAGGGTTTTTCTGAAAGGAAGCTTTGGAGGATGGTTCCTTCGGGTCGGTGGCAATATATCCTGCTAGCTTTTGGGGCGTGGGGTATTGATAGATTTTGGTGACAGGAACCTCGATGTTCAATAAGAGCAGCAGGTCATTGGATAATTTTTGGGCCAAGAGGGAATTTCCCCCGAATTCAAAGAAATTGTCCTTGAGGCCGATAACATCGTAGTTGAGCAGTTTTTGAAACACCCCACATATCTCCTTTTCCTCACTGGATACTGGAGGTATTAATACAGCTTCTATATTTTCTCTTTTGTTTATAGGGGAAGGGAGGCGCTTTTTGTCGACTTTTCCGTTGGTATTTCTGGGGAAATCAAGCATCGGAATATAAACCGAGGGCACCATGTACTCAGGGAGACTGCTGCTTAGCTTCTTGTTCAGCTCTTGGCTGGTATAAGAGTGCTCAGGTGCTTGGTAATAGGCCGCCAGGTATTTTTGGCCATCTTCATAGGATTTTGCCAAGACCACTGCTTGGAGAATGCCTTCTATGTTACTGAGGGAAACCTCGATTTCCCCAAGTTCTATCCTGTGCCCCCTGATTTTGACTTGATCATCTTTCCGGCCCAAAAACATGATTTCACCTTCTTTGGTTATTTTAGCGATGTCTCCGGTTTTATAGATCCTTCTCCGCTTATTGTCAGGGAAAGTGACCCAAGTGAATTTTTCCGCGGTCAGTTCTTCCCTGTTAAGGTAGCCATTGGCAAGGCAGGGACCCGATATGCAGAGCTCTCCTTCTTGGCCGGATTCCAAGATACGGTCATGCTCATCAAGGAGGATCATTTGGGTGTTGGCGATCGGGAATCCTATGGAAGGGAGATTTGGCCATCCATCCACCTCACTGGCGGGCAAAACGAGCTGGGTCACTATTACTGCAGCTTCTGTTGGCCCGTACTGGTTGAAGAGCGTGGTGGTGGGGAGTGCTTTAAAAAACTCCCTGATCTTTGGGGTAATGACCAATTGCTCCCCTGCTGTGAAAATTTCCTTGAGAGATGTTGGATAATTGTCCTTCAGTACCGCAGTATTGGCGATCGCCTGAAAGCTGATGAATGGCTGAAAAATTCGATGAATTTGGTTGTCCTGGATAAAATCCAATAATCCATTAGGATCCTTGGTGAGCTCGTCGCTGATGAGGTACAAGCTCCCTCCAGTGACCAATGTGCTGAAGATCTCTTGGAAAGATACATCAAAAGAAAGCTTGGTAAATTGAACGGTATTGATGCCAGGGCCTGAGATGGAGTTCTTGGCCTGCCATTCCAGTAGGTTTACGAGTGAGGCATGAGGCACGCTGACGCCTTTTGGCTCCCCGGTACTTCCTGAGGTGAAAATAACATACGCAGTGGATGCAGCAGTACATCGGACCGAAGGAGATAAGATAGGGTAGGTCGCAGAAATTGATTTCGAAATATCTATATACTGTAGGTCTTCCGAAACCTTGCCCAGATTATGGCTGTCTGTCAATACCAATTTTGTGTTTGCCGCTTGGCACATGAACTTCTTCCGCTCAGTGGGCAGTTCGGGAGCAATGGGCACATAAGCGGCACCGCATTTGAGAATGGCCAGAATTGCAATGATCATGTCCATTGATCGGTGGGTGCTGATCCCTATGTGATCCCCGGCGAAACCCCAGTTTCCAAAAGTAAATGTGCCAATTGGTTACTACGGTCTTCGAGCGACTGATAGGTAAGGTACCCTTCTTGAGAAACTACCGCTTTCAGTTGAGCTACAGCGGCTACATTTCTACGAAGTAAGTCGATCAATGTCATTTCGGGTACGTATAAAGTGTCCTTGGTATTCATAAGTCTAAAGAGAGAGTAGTACAAAAAAGAGGGCACCAGCTTCAGAGATGCGCCCATACAACCTTTTTACAACTAAATATAGCTATTTTAATACAAATAAAAATGTATTTTATATAATAAAAAATGATTTTAAGTTAAATTTTTGCGAATGCATATTCAGTGGCAATTAGACAGGTGTTTTGAAAGGTTGATATTGTGTTAAAAAATGCCAAAGAATGGTTTATGTTGAGATAATTTGGTGAAAAAGTGATGATAATTTGAGGATTGTCTAAAATAGCTTACTTTACATTATTGTAGGCTGTCTTTGTATGTTCCAAACAGCCAATGATTTTACCTTTGCATAAACCGGGTTAAACCCGGAATATGCATTAGCCTATCTATTGCGGTCTGAAACTGCTTCAAAATCAGTTGCTTCGCTGCTGTTTTCGATTTCACCATAGCTGTGCTATGCCTCAATCTCCAAACAGTCTGATTTTCTTGCAGTTTCAAACCTCATGACGATTCCTAATGCATAAACCGGGTTGAAGATTACCAAGGTTTGTTGATGACATCTTTTCTAAGGGTAAAAAAAACATTGTGGAGGAAGAACGTGATCATTGGCAACCATCATCTAATGTAAAATTTATAATAAAGCATTTAATTGTACTTCAATGGAAGTCGTTTTTTGGATCAGCATCTTTTTCTTCCAATATAGCCATTAAGATTATTATGGGCTTTTTTGCCTTGTACCTGATGCTGACATTTGGCTTTATGGGGGTGGGTACCTATTATTTTCTCGAAAAAGAGATGGAGCTAAATGCTTTTGAGATGGTCAATAAGCTTTTGGTTTATTATTGGGCATTTGATCTTATCTTCCGCTATCTGCTCCAAAAAATGCCAATCGTGCACATCAAACCACTGTTGTTTCTTCCGATCAAGAAACCCATCATCGTACAATATAGTATCTGGAAGACCATTCTTTCTTTTTTTAATATTATCCATGCCTTTTTCTTTATTCCCTTTTCGGTGGTTTTGGTCAGCAATGGTTATGACAGTGTTCCAGTGGCCCTTTGGCTTTTGGGATTTTATGCACTTTTGATGAGCAATAATTTTATTAATATCTTCCTTAACCGGGTAGATTCCGTGCTTTTTGGTGTCGCCGGGCTCATAGGGGCCTTAGGGTTGATGCAGTACTATGGGGTGTTCGATGTTTCGGTAATTACGGGGCCGATTTTCCAGTCATTTTATAATACGCCTTTTGTTGTACTGATTCCTGTGAGCTTTATGGTGGCCATGTATTGGGCAGCCTATCGTTACTTTAAGCGGCGGTTATATCTTGATGACGGCTTAGCGGTTAGGGTACAAGAAGCACAATCGGAAGATTTGGGCTGGTTGGACCGGTTTGGAAGCGTAGCTGTTTTTCTTAAAAATGACATTAAGCTGATCAAAAGAAACAAGCGTTCGAAGACGACAGTGATGATGAGTATTATGTTTGTTTTTTATGGGTTATTGTTTTTTACCAATTCCATCGAGGCTTATGAGGGGCCAGGTTGGCGGATCTTTGCAGGGCTCTTTGTGACGGGAGGTTTTCTCTTTAGTTTTGGGCAATATGTCCCGAGCTGGGACAGTTCTTATTACCCTTTGATGATGAGCCAAAATATCCGTTATCGGGATTATCTCAATGCCAAGTGGTGGCTAATGGTCATGGCGACAGTGGTTTCGACTATTTTGGCCTCTTTTTATGCTTATTTTGGTTGGGAAGTTTATCTGGCCATTTTGGTGGCAGGATTTTATAATGTCGGGGTCAATTCCTATATGGTCTTGTGGGGAGGAGCTTATGTGAAGACCCCCATTGACCTGACGAGCAATAAAGGCGCATTTGGCAGCTCTCAGGCTTTTAATGCCAAAACACTATTGCTTACCATTCCCAAAATGCTTGTCCCGATGGTTTTATATGTGATTGGACACGTGGTCAAGGGACCTTACCTGGGATACTTGTTGGTGGCGATAGCTGCTGTTCTAGGGTTTGCATTTAAAGAGAAGGTGTTCAATTTGATTGAGAAAAACTATAAAACAGAGAAATACAAGACCTTGGCAGCTTACAAGCAAAAAAATTGATTATTATGATAAATGTAGAAAATCTAACGAAAAGTTATGCTGGCGATCCAGTGTTGAATATGGAATCCTTGGAGATTCCTGCCGGAGAGGTGTTTGGGTTAGTGGGCAACAATGGGGCAGGCAAAACGACTTTTTTCAGTTTGCTCTTGGACCTGATCCGGCCCAGCAGCGGTCATGTACTGAACAATGGAGTGCAGGTCGATACCAGTGAGGACTGGAAGCCTTATACTTCGGCATTTATCGATGAGAGTTTCCTTATTGGGTATTTGACACCAGAGGAGTATTTTTATTTTATTGGCGAACTGCGCGGGCTGAACCAGCAGGATGTAAATGAGTTTTTGGAGCCTTTTGAAGACTTTTTTCATGGGGAGATCTTAGGAAGTAAAAAATTTCTCAGGGACCTGTCCAAGGGGAACCAAAAGAAAGTGGGCATTATTGCCTCTTTTATCGGGAATCCCAAGGTAATAATCCTTGACGAGCCCTTTGCCAATCTAGATCCCACCACCCAAATCCGGCTCAAAAAGATCATTGCCAGCTATAAGGAGGATGTGGAAGTTACCCTTTTGATCAGTAGCCATGACCTGTTACATGTCACCGAGGTCTGCCAGCGTATCGTAGTGCTGGACAAAGGCAAGGTGGTGCGGGATACCAAAACATCCGAATCTACCCTTAAGGAATTGGAAGGATTCTTTGCTGAAGAAATCCAGCCTACAGAAGGAGAATAGGGGAGGCTAGCGATGACCTGTAACCAGCCTGCGTGGTACATGAAGGCATTTACCCCAGACTTGATCCACTCCATAACCTCCCCTGACGACGGATTATAAAGGGCCTTTTACTCGTTGCCGATTACTGATACCCGCTTATGTCAGAAAGCTGCTTCATCCTGTTTTATGCTTTCGCTGCTAAATCCAGGAGAAAGGCATACTCCAAGGCCGTTTCTTTCAGCGAGTGAAACCTTCCCGAAGCTCCACCATGCCCAGCATCCATATTGGTATGGAGGAGAAGTAGGTTTTGATCTGTTTTTAGTGTTCGTAGTTTGGCGACCCATTTGGTGGGTTCCCAGTATTGTACTTGGCTGTCGTGGAGACCAGAAGTGACCAAAAGGTGAGGGTAGTCCTTGCTTTCTACATTGTCATAAGGCGAGTAAGCAAGCATATAGTCATAATACTCCTTGTTTTTGGGATTTCCCCATTCGTCAAATTCACCCGTGGTCAGCGGAATGCTTTCATCCAGCATGGTCGTTACCACATCGACAAACGGTACGGCGGCGATAACACCTTTGTAAAGTTCAGGCCGCATATTGATGACCGTGCCCATCAGCATTCCCCAGCACTGCCGCCCATGGCGAAAAGCTTCTTCGAAGAGGTGTACCTTTCGTTGAGCAGGTGCTCGGAACAGGCGATAAAGTCCGTGAAGGTATGCTGCTTTTTGAGCATTTTCCCATCGTCATACCAGTGTCTTCCCATTTCCTGTCCACCACGAATATGGGCGATGGCAAAGACAAATCCCCTGTCAAGAAGGCTTAGACGGTTAGAGCTGAACACAGCATCGGTGCTGAAACCATAGGAACCATATGCATACTGTAGCAATGGATTGGAGCTGTCCTTTTTGAAAGTATCGATTTTGTAGACGAGTGAAATGGGGATTTTTGTGCCATCTGGAGCCATGGCCCATATTCTCTCGGATTGGTAGCGGGAGGGGTCGTAGCCGCCCTGAACTTCTTGCTGCTTTAGCAGTTCCTTTTCCCGGCCTTCCATGTCATAGTCATAGGTGGAAGAGGGGGTCGTCAGGGAATTATAGCCAAATCGTAAAACTTTGGTGTCAAATTGAGGATTATAACCTAGCCAAGCCGTATAGGTGGGGTCGTCAAAGGTGATATAGTGGCATGCTGAACCGTCCCACGGCATGATTTGAATTCTTGTCAGCCCATTGGTGCGTTCTTCGAGTACCAAGTACTGCCCAAATACCTCAAAACCTTCCAGCAAAGTATCCTTTCGGTGGGGGACGATGTCCTTCCAGTGCTCTTTTCCTGGGCTATTGATAGGAGTTTTGACCAATTTGTAATTACTGGCCTTTTGATGGTTAGTGAGGATCATGAAGTGATCTTCAAAGTGTTCCACACTGTATTCCAGGTCGCGCTCCCGTTCCTGTATAAGTTGGAAGGAAGAAGTCGGCTGATGGGCGTCTAAGTAGCGGATCTCTGAGGAAACGGTGCTTTCGCTGACGATAAAGATGAAATCTTTGGATTTGGACTTGGCGACATGACAGGTGAACGTTTCATCGGCTTCCTCATAGACTAAAATATCCTTTTCCTGTGGCGTGCCCAGTGTGTGTTGGTAAATCTGAAAAGCCCTTAATGTATTGGGGTCTTGTTTGGAATAAAACAGGGTGTTGTTGTCGTTGGCCCATACCATGTTGCCGGTTACTTGGGAGATTTCGTCTGTTAGCGGAGTATCGGTGTTGAGGTCTTTTACCTTGATGGTATACACTCGTCTTCCGATATTATCTTCTGCGTGGGCAAGTAATTGTTGGTTAGTGGAAACTGCAACAGCATTGACATTGAAATATTCATGTCCTTGTGCTATTTGGTTGACATTCAGCAGGACCTCTTCGTTGTTTTGCAGCGAGTCTTTTTTTCTGCAAAAGACTGGGTACTCACCTCCTTTTACAAACTTGGTGTAGTAGAAATAGCCATCTCTAAAGTAAGGAACACTTTCGTCGTCTTCCTTGATGCGGTTTTTCATCTCTAGATAGAGTTCTTCCTGTAGTGGCTCCGTGTGATTTAGGCGTTCCTTTAGGTAGTCATTTTCTTCATTTATGTACTGGATGACATCTGGGTTTTCCCTGTCGTTCATCCAGTAAAAGGGATCTATTCGTGTGTGCTTGTGGTGGGTCAGTTCTTGGTTTTTGATAGGAGCCTTAGGAGCTTTTACTGTTTTCATAGATGGTTTTCGCTTTTCGAGATGAATTGCTGCAAATTTACGGTCTCGGTAAAAAGAAACCTACCATTGTCAAGATTTCCTGTGCCCCAATGCCAGTAAGTGGTTTTCTTCCCTACTGAGTAGATGATGTGGATGTTGGTTTTATCCCAGTTTATGCGCAGTGGCGTAGATAGGCTAATGCATATTCCGGGTTCAATGCCGTTTAGTTAGTGTGTATCTGGAAAATATGGGTTCTATATTTTTCCCTTGAGCAGTTATTTTTCTAGCTAAATTCCTAGGTGGTTTTCATCCCTTTACCTTTGTTACTTTTTTGCTTCAGGTCAAAAAAGTAACCAAAAAACCCCGCCGCTGTGCATCTATTGGCCTAAAATTAAAACCTTCCCTCATGCAGGCAAACTCCTCCTTTTTTAGCTGCCAATATTCTTTTTGGCTAGTATTTCGTCAAACAAGCCTGCCTTCTTGCCTACCCGCTTTTTAATTTCTAAACGCCCAATACCTGCAAGGCGGATCGGATTAATAAGTTTCTTATGGATAAATTATCATCATTATTCCATGTAGTGGTATATTTTCTTAAGTAACCAAGTTGAGCGAGAACTATAAGCCCCCCATAGCCAAAAAAGGTATCGCTTCCTTATTACGGCCCTTGGTATGCCTGTTTTCCAGCCGATGGTGGAGGCCGTTAAGAAAGTGAGTTGGCTCGCGTCGTGGAACAGCGAGACCCACTCACTTTTAGGTCGTAGCCATCGGGTGGAAATTAAAATGGGTGACGGATCTCGGTCGAAGGGTAAATCCATGTTCCATTTTAAAAGGCATACCACCGGCCTAGATTTTTTTCTTTCTTTTTTCATCAATGGAAAAAAGGAAAAGGATAAAATCCACCAAGATGATCAGGTTTCTCCAGCCAAAGTCAATCAAAAAAAGGACTTTTAGGTATATGAAAAGGAGGAAATGCCCTTAACTAAACGGCATTGGTTTCGGGTTAATCCGATTTTGGTGGAGAACCAAATAGAAGGTGCAGGTGATCACCTGCACCCTGAATTCCCTAGTGTGAAATTAAGTTCTATACAGCGGGGAGATATCAATGCTGACTAAGGTTTTTTTTAAGTGTTGCCTGTAAGAGGGACATTACCACGGTCAATACGCTAGCCGCAAGAATATTGGGTTTCACTTTCTTAATTGTTAGTTTATTTAATCTTATTTGATGTTGATATTTTACAATTCATAAATTATAGATTTATCCTGATTGTTTTCATGTTTTATTGAAATATAATTTGTAAATAATTTAAATTATCATAATATAATTTTATTATACTGATAATAGGTGTTTTTACTGGTGTTATTGCTGAATATTTTCAAGGACATAAAACATGATTATAGGCCGAATTACTTTTACCTATTGAATTGATAGCGAACTTGGAACGTCAGCTCGCTGAGATGTTTGCCTTTGACTTCTTGTAGGCCACTGCTAATGGTGTTACGGTCAGTATAGCTGGTCCTGGCCCAGCGAAGCCACAAGGTTAGTTTTCTCATGGGTTTATACTGGGTCAAGATGTAGTACCTCATTCCCTGTCCGTAATAGCTAGGGATAGAAAAAGCCCATAACACATTTTTTTCATAGACATACTGCCGATTGTCGTAATCATCTGTGTCAAAGAGCGCTATTCTTCCGCTCCATCTCCAGTTTTTGAATTCGACATTCAGGTCCTGGACAATCGTATAACCTTTGGTTAGTTGTTGGTCATAATCGAAGCTGCTCACCTGTACCCTTGAGCGAAGGGAAACATACTCGCTCAGGTCTGTGTCAAGGTTAAGCAGGTAATTGTACTTTTTCCCGGTACTGATCCGGTAAGTGGGCAGGTCATTGTGTGTTGCCGTCACATTACGGTCTTTCACCTCTTCCCTTATCTGAAAGTATAGCTCCATGGCCTTTGAAGGACGGTAACTTATCCGCTGGAGCCATTCATGGCCGGAGGAAGGGGCGTATAGACGGTATCTTATCCATGGGAATTTAAATTGGTCATAATAGCCGCTCCACTGGAGCTTTTTGGAGGGGTGATAGCTGAGACCGAGATAAATGCCCCTTTCATTGATAGGCCTGGAGCCTTCCCCAAATGCATTGCCATAAAAGCTGTGGAAATTCCTGTCATAATCCCTGATGTGGAGGACTATATCCAGCTGTTGGCTTAGGCTGCTCATGATTCCAGCGACATAGGCTGTGCCCTTGCTCTTGGAGAGTGCGGCTTCTCCGAAAAAGAAATGATTCTGGTAGTTGTAGGAAAAGTAGGTGCTGTGAATATGGTTTACTTTTCCCCTGAATTCAAATCCATTGTAGATACGAAGGTCACGATTATAGGTCAAAGGAAACCGAGTGGTCAAGCTGTTGATGCCAATTTGGAGGTTTTTGTCTCCGGAAGAGTAGTTGATGTTGACCCCAAGGTTTTGCTCGGTGGAAGCGGCCTTGCGGCTGATTTCTGACGTTGTCCGATGGTAGCCATTTTGGGGGAGAGAGGTCAGTTGATGAGGTGTCAATGTGGTGTCTATATTGGCATCCCTGGCCAATGATGAGGCCATTAGGGAGCCTTCAAATCGCCCTTTTTGGTAGGTGGCCGCAGCTCCCCTAAAAAAGCCCGTTTCCATAGAAGAAGTGTATGGCTTGATCCCTGTAGAGCTTCTTCTGGTGGTCGTGATGGTCTCAGCTCCTTTCCCTACGGAAAACCCCGCTCCAAAAACCAACCCTTGGCCATATTGTGCTTGATAGTCCCCGAGCGTGACTTGTTTCCAAGGGCCTTTGTCATAAAGCGTAAAATGGTAGCTGAGGAAGTTGAACCCAAAGCGTCTGGTGGATGGGTCCCATGTAAATTCCTCTCCTGCGTCCCTGTCCAAGGTGATCCCCATGCTGAAGTCACCACTGTGCTGCGTTCTGAACCTTAAGTACTGGGTGCCGGGCGGGCCTTGATACCTGTTCGTTAATGAGCCGTTTGATAATGTGTCAGGAACAGTAAAGCCTTTTCGTTTTTCCATAAAAACTCGGTGCCTATAAATAAAATAGGCTGTTTTCTCGGTGAGCATTCTTTTAGAGAGTGGCTGGGAAAACTGCTTTGCATTGTCATCCAAGCTTACAAATGGTTCCAGTTTTTTTATCGTTTGTGCGTCAAATGACGGAATCGCTTGTAGTTCATAAATGGACAAAAATTTTCCGTAAACATTACGATACTTAAAGAAGTCAGTCACCTGAAGCGGTGTAAGGATATAAATGGACTGAAGGTCATCTGGGGAGCAGCTGTTCAGGTCAATGGGGTTTAGGTATCGTTGGAGAAGGTTTTCATAGAGCTGTTCATAGTCCAAGTCCTCTTCCTGGAGTGAAAATAATTCTTCCGCAAAGGCCTCAATGTCAAAACTATCCTGGGCATGGCTTCTATCAGTGCTTATTATGACCAAGAATACTATAAAAATAATCTTATACTTCTTCATGGTCACTTTAGCTTATAGGTCATCGAAAAGTGATGCGTGTAGCCAAGGCGGTTGTTTTGGGCCACGGCATAGTTTATCTGGAACCGCTCAGGCTGGAAGCCGATGCCAAAGTGAAGATTGGAAGGGTTGGTCCTGATACCGCATCTGGCCCAGAGCTTTTCCATAAAATTATACTCCAAGCCAAGCTTGGCGATTGGGGATAATAAGATGTCTTTCTCAGCTTCCAGGTTAAGGAGTAATTTGCTAGAAGGTTGATAAGAAAGACCGGCCTTGATGATCGTAGGAAGGTAATCTTCCGAATTACTACTGTATTGGCTTCTGGTGAAGTTATAGACATGGGCCCCGAAGACCAGGTGAGGCCCCAAGATCGCTGTTCCCCCAAATTCAAATACAGGCACACCCCCTCTTCCATAACCCTCGATATTGGTTTGCAAATAGGATGCTTTCACTCCAAAGCTGGCTATGCCCAGTTGATTGGCGTATCCTATACCTACCGCTTGTTGGTTAAATAATGCGCCTCCAAAGTGAGAAAGAGAAACACCAAAATTCCCCTTGTCGGATGCAATTACTGCCCCCGCTCCAAGAGTGGTCAGCTCATTAAGGCCAAGCCGGTGATCGTAGCCTATCAGGAAAGAGGTGGTTTTAAGTCGACCCATTGCTCCCGGATTATTGAAGATACTCCAAGCATCTGTCAGCGTTACATGGGTATTGGCCAATCCGTAACTTCTGGCGCCTTTCGCAAAAACCTCAGAACCGTTCTGGCCATAGCTGTAATATGGCGCAATAAGGATTAAATACGAAAAAGCTTTTAAAATAAACTTCATAATAGTGAAAATAAACAGTAAAAAAATGTGTTTAAATTAAACTAAGAAAAATCTTGAAGAAATAAAAATATCCGTTCTTTAAAGGGGAGCCTTAATATTGATGAAAAAGCTTCCTTCCTGTTGGCTGTTGACGGAGTATTCAAATCGAATTACTTGGTCATAAAAAGTGATCAAATCGAGCCCCAATCCATATCCATAAAGGTAGGTATTGGTAAGTGCGGCATTTTCGGGGATGTGGTTGCGATCGTTGACGTAGCCATGGTCAAAATTGGCACTGAGGTAAGCCCTGATCGGGAAGGTGTTGAATTCCTCAATTGGGATCAGCTTAGAAATATCATAGGCCACATCCAGCAGTTTATACCTAAAGCTGTTTTTGTGGATGAAGGTTTGCTGGCCTTCGATCACGTAGATTTCATAACCCCGTATAAAATCAGGAGCATAGCCAATTCCACGAACCAAGGTATAGGGCTGCCTGGAGCTGAGGTAGCTGGATACAGAAATACCCGTTACCAAGTGCGTTTTATCGCTGAATCTAAAATACTTATTGGCAATCAACGAAATCTCTGTTTCATTGACGTCATCGTTAGTGAAGAGCCCGTACCTGGTCACGCCGACATTGATAAGTTCACCTTGTGTGGCATAGGCGATATTGTCCCTGCGGTCGTGTTTGAAGTTATAGGAGGCGTAGAAGTATTTTTGTCGTGTGCTGTCGTTGAGAAAATAATTCGGATTCTGAGTCAGTACCTCTTCATGGATCTTGGTATTGCTAAAACCTATGGTGAGGTAATTGAAATTATAGAAATTCCCCCTATAGGTGTATTGCAAACTGGCTCCTAGGTTTTTTCGGAGAATTTCCTCGTTTTCATTGGTGTAAAACACCTGTTTGTTTTGAGCTGATTTTACAGCTATGGTTTTATTGGTGTTATAGTTGATCCTGAAGGCAAGGCCATGCTCTTGTTCCTTATCGATATATGGAATGCTGTATGTCAGATCAAATGCTTGGGTGAATCCTAACTGCCCCATGACGCGCAGCTTTTCATTTCGGCCACCGACATTATTATGGTTGAGCTTCAAACCGTAATTTACCCTGGATAAGTCCCTGTTTTGATTGATCCACCATTCTGAGAAATTCCGGTCAGCAAGGTCAAATATAATGCTCGGGATCACGTACCATCGTTCTTTTACTGAAACCAATAACTCTACTTCTTCATCTTCTACAAAGAGAGGGGTGATTTCTACTGAGGTAAAAAGTTGCAGGTTATATATCCGTTGCTGATCTGTTTTCAAGATACGTAAAAAGTCCTCCCAGTCATAGACCACTCCTGGAGCTACGTTCATTTCCCTTAGGATGATGTTTTTCTGGGTTTTTTCGTTTCCGATGATAAAGACATTGTTGACGGAGACTTGCTCGGGGATCTTTAAGGCACTCGAGTCTTGGGAGACTGTATCTGGAGTCTGCGCCAGAGCTGCGTAGCCATTTATCAAAACCAAGCTGATGAGCGCCATAAGCAAGTAAATGCTTTTGATGTATCTTTGCGGTATTGATAAACGATATTGTTTCACGCAGTGGAACTTTGTTTAATGTTTCAGCCTTTTATTACCAAATGAACTAAATCTTGAAAACTATTTTAAGAAAAATAGCAGTTTTTCCAGTGTTGTTTTATCAGTACTTGATTTCGCCAATGTTTCCGGGAGCGTGTAGGTATACTCCTACTTGCAGTCAATATACGAAAGAGGCTATTCTCAAGCATGGCATAATCAAAGGAGGATGGCTGGGTATCAAGCGCATTGCCAGCTGTCATCCGTGGGGTGGCCATGGCCATGACCCCGTTCCTTAGTCGTTTTGAGTTGGGTTGCCTATTTTTAGTGCTCGTATTACCAGGATAATACCTCCCAAAACCAATGGGATACTCAGTGTTTGCCCCATGTTCAAGGTCAGGTTTTCTTCAAAGTCCACTTGGTTTTCTTTGAAAAACTCCCAGACGAAGCGCATTCCAAAGACAGTGATCAAGAACAATCCAAGCAGTAATCCGTCAGGAAGCTTTTCCCTGTATTTGTGCCAAAGGGCATAGAGCAATAGGAAAATGACAAAATAGGATAGAGACTCATAGATCTGTGTGGGATGCTTGGTCAGCCCAAATGTCCGGACTGTCGCCAAGTAATGGTCTCCTTCGTCTTTTAGTTCATAATCCAAAGGGGTGTTTTCAGGTTCTGCCATGTACTTTTCAGAACTGTTGAATTTGGTCAGGACATATTTTACGTCATTTTCCAAGGTCCTTTTCAAATCGGCTTCTTGATAGTTTCCCTTTTTGATTTCAATGTCAATATTGACGGGGACATGACCATTGCCCTGCAGTTCTCCGGAGCGGTCATCAGGTTTATAAGCAGAAACATGCTCCACGGGCACATTAAGGGTTTCCAGGATTTCTTCTATGCTATGGGCATAGACAAAGCCACTGTCAGTACCTGTAGGTTTGCCGCCAATCTCAGAATTCATCAGGTTACCAAATCTGATCAATGCCCCTGTCATGGCCACCACGATGACAATCCTGTCCACCACCCAAAGGTAGCGTTGCTTTGGTGTATTGCGCACATAGAGCCAGAGGGCTACCAATATGGCTATGGCAGCACCATGGCTGGCAAGTCCACCTTCCCATACTTTGAGGATCTCGATGGGGTTGCTGAGGTATTTTTCGGGTTCATAAAACAAGACATGGCCTAAGCGAGCACCAATGATGGTTGCCAAGACCATATAGATGGTGAGTTTGTCCACCAGCCTTTCATCATGGCCTTCTTTCTTGAAAATATAAATGATGATTTGCTGCGAAATGATAAAGCCAAGCGCAAATAACAGGCTATACCATCTGATCCTGTCAAAACCTGGAAAAACAGCCGGATTAGGGCTCCAGACTACGTAATCTAAAATTGTGCTGATCATTGGTCTAGTTAATTTCTGCTAAGATAGTTTTATTATTCGTCTATTTGATCCAGTTCATGTAATTCTTCTGTGAAGCCTCCTGACAATATCGGGAACCTGCACCAGGTCTTGGGATCCACGTTGAAGTCGTCCAAGTGGAAGGAAGGAGCCAAGCGTTCCCGCTTCCATTGGTTTCTGGACCACAGTCGGAAGAATTTATGGATATAATTTTTTAATTGAACGGGAGATATGTCAAGTTCTTGTTTGAGGATCAGGTAAATGTCAGCAGGTTTTCTGCGGTCTCGTATGGCGAGACGTTCGATTTCGACGATGACCGGATAGGGCATCAGGTCTTGTTCGTCCGTCTGATGTTGCTCTTGTGGGCGTAGCTCAGCAGTAGGCTGAAGGGAGTTCACCCTCCTGAGACCTTCGTAGCCTAGCTCTTCTTCTGCCCATCTTAGCCACTGAAGGATAAAATCCTTGTCCACTGCAGCAATAGGAGAAATACTTCCACTAGTGTCTCCGTCCATGGTGGCATACCCTACATCTCCTTCACTCCTATTTGAGGTGGCAAGGAGAAGTGCGTTGTTCAGGTTGGCAAGCATCCAGATGACAGGAGCCCGTACCCTGGCTTGGATATTTTGTAGGGTAATGTCATCTTGGCTCCACGTGAGCTTTCGGTCTATGGCGGTTTCTATTTTTTGGGTGTAAGAACTCACCTCCTCGCTGATCTTCCAGTCATAGAAAGTAGCTCCTAGGCTCTCTGCCAAGCATCTTGCACTGGCCAATGTATCCTCTGAAGAGTTCTCAGAACCTTGGTAGGCGGTGGTCAGTACGTGTTTTACAATTGACTTGATCGTGGTATTTTCATCTAGAGAGATAGTTAAATGGGCCCTTTTTAGAAAATTGTCCAATCCTAGTTCCCTGACACCTCTCTTGACCATTTCTGCGACGAGTGTAGCAATAGAAGAAGAATCGGCCCCTCCGCTAAGTGAAAGTACGAATCCGGTACTACGGCTTTTTCGCATATAATCGAACAGTGCCAGGCAAACTGCAGCGGTGAATTCCTCGTTCTGATTGTGCGAGGAGTCTATTGCCGGTGACGGGGCAGGGGACTTTGTGAAGTCCCAGTCATAAACCTGATATGGCTTATATGAAAGCAATTTGTTTTTAACGAGTAGTTTGCCGTTTTGGGCGAAGAGTACTTCCCCGTCAAAGATCATCCTTCCTGCCTCGTTCCCCAACAGGTTGACGTAAAAGTAAGCGGCATCCAGTGAAGCACTGCTTTCTATGACAAGTTCTTCCCTGTGGGCACTTTTTCGCATGGCAAAGTGGCTGGCGCTGGGATTGAATATGAGGTCCACATTCCGGTCCTTTAGTCGATAGCCGGGACGAAGATCTCCTCTCCAGGCGTCTTCACAAATCTCAAAACCATAAGTGACTCCCTTCTTGTTAAAAACAATGTCTCCAAAAGGAACACTTGTACCATAAAAGTCCAGCGAGGTGATTTTTCCTGCTTTCCATGGTGTAAACCAGCGAAACTCATAATGTACGCCATCTATGGCCAAAAACTGCTTGGCCATAAATCCCAATACCTTATTGTCTTCAAGGACGGCAGTGCAATTAAAAAGTAGCTCACCTATCCTGACGGGAACGCCAATGCATACCGTAATATCCTTAGTGAGTGGAAGAAGTTTTTTGAGTTGCCCGAACGCTTTCTCAGGATACCATCTGCTCAAGAAAAGGTCTTCACTGCCATATCCAGTGATGGCCAGCTCAGGAAAGCACAGCAGCTCGATTCCCTTTGACTTGGCTTCAGTGATGGCATCAGTGATATTTTTAAGGTTGCCTTCCCAATCGAGAGGAGTCTGATTGACCGTGGCCCCACCTATTTTCAAAATTGACATATAGCAAGGTGAATTTGAAGTTGACCTTCCCTCAAGCATAAGACGGAAGGTCGCTTAATACCCATTAACACAATTGGCAAATATAGGGTTCTATAGGGCCAAATTCAGTTTTTCGCAGGCATTTTTTGCAGCTTCTTGTTCTGCTTTCTTTTTTGTAGGGCCCTTTCCTTCTGTAAATAGCTCCTTCTCGATCCATAGTTCGATGATGAACTCTTTGAAGCGTTGGGACCCAGTGACCGATTGAAGGGTGAATTCTACCTCTTTATTTTCTCGCTGGGACCATTCTATGATCTTGCTTTTGAAGTTGGTGACGGTGGTAATGATATTGTCCAGGTCAAAATAAGGGGATAAAATCCTGGTGAGGATAAATCTTCGACAGAAATCATAGCCTCTGTCCAAGTAGACTGCGCCCACCAATGCTTCCAAGGTGTCACCGTAGATGGATTTATGGGTATATAGCCCTTTATCGGAGAGGTCTGATTCGACGATGTTGGAAAGGCCGATTTTCTGACCTACCTGGTTGAGGGATTCCCTGTTGACGATCCGGGAGCGGGTTTCGGTAAGGAAGCCTTCGTCCCTGTAGGGGAATTTGATAAAAAGGTGCTCGGCGACTACAGTGCCCAGAACGGCATCTCCGAGAAATTCCAATCGCTCATTGGAAGCTTTTACGCCTTGCCTGATTTCCTCGGCAGCAGAGGAATGGCGGACGGCGAGCTTATATAACGACAAATTCAAAGGCTTGCTGCCTACCATTAACTTAATGGCAGCAGCAAGCCTTTTGTCTTTTTTATTATAAAGTAGTTCGTGTAATCTGAGTGTTCGAAATATTTTCAAGGTCGGATTACTCAGTTATTTTTTTGAAAATGACAGAGGCATTATGTCCGCCAAATCCAAATGTATTACTCAAAGCTACATTTACTTCCCGCTCCTGAGCCTTGTTGAAAGTCAAGTTCAGTTTTTCATCAAACGCTTCGTCTTTGGTGAAGTGATTGATGGTCGGCGGTACCAAATCATGGTTAATGGCCATGATCGAAGCGATGGCTTCAATGGCTCCAGCGGCACCAAGAAGGTGTCCTGTCATGGATTTGGTACTGCTGATATTGAGGTCGTAAGCGTGGTCACCAAAGATTCGTTGAATGGCTTTGATTTCACTTACATCTCCCAATGGAGTGGAGGTACCGTGTACGTTAATGTAATCTACCTCTTCCGGGGTTATCCCAGCATCTTCCAGAGCAAACTTCATGACATTACCAGCACCTACTCCTTCCGGGTGAGGTGCGGTGATGTGGTGAGCGTCTGCGGTCATGCCGCTACCGATGATCTCCGCATAGATTTTGGCTCCACGTGCTTTGGCGTGTTCGTATTCTTCAAGGATAATGGCACCAGCACCTTCTCCGAGGACAAAACCGTCACGGTCTTTGTCAAATGGTCGAGAGGCCACTGCTGGATCATCATTCCTTTGGGAAAGGGCCTTTAGCGCATTGAATCCACCAACACCTGCTTCTGTGACGGCAGCTTCAGAACCTCCTGAAACAAATACATTGGCCTTGCCCAGCCGGATGTAATTGTAGGCATCGATCAGGGCATTGGTGCCAGAAGCACATGCGGATACCGTCACAAAGTTAGGCCCTTGGAGGCCATACTTCATGGAGATGAATCCTGCACTGATGTCAGCGATCATTTTGGGGATAAAAAACGGATTGAAACGAGGTGTTCCATCACCAGTCGCAAAACTGGTTACTTCGTCTTGAAAAGTCTTCAAGCCCCCTATACCGGAACCCCAGATCACACCGGCCTTACTGAGGTCGATCTTTTCTAGGTCCAGACCAGAATCCTTCATGGCTTCCTCGGATGCGATGACCGCATACTGGGTGAAGGGATCCATTTTACGGGCTTCTTTTCTATCGATAAATTGCTCGATGTCGAGGCCTTTTACCTCACAAGCAAATTGTGTCTTGAATTTTGAGGCGTCGAATCTCGTAATAGGAGCAGCACCGCTCACCCCATTAGCTAGCCCCTTCCAGTATGCCGGAACGGTATTCCCTAATGGCGTAAGGGCGCCTAAACCTGTTACTACAACTCTTTTTAAATTCATAAATGAATTTTGAGAAGTTAAATTATTTTACGTTTGCTTCCAGGTAGCTTACAGCTTGACCTACAGTGCCGATTTGTTCAGCTTGGTCATCTGGAATAGAAATGTTGAATTCTTTTTCGAATTCCATGATAAGCTCAACCGTATCCAAAGAGTCAGCGCCAAGATCATTAGTGAAGCTTGCTTCAGGAGTTACTTCAGATTCTTCTACGCCTAACTTATCCACGATAATGGCTTTTACTTTTTGTGCAATTTCAGACATTTTGTGATTAGTTTAGTTAAAACACTCCGCAAAGAAATATATTTAATACCTTAATGTCAAAAAAAACCGATAACTAAATTTAAGATATTATGATGAAACATTGAAGTTGAGCAATTATTTTTAATTTTGTTCTTCTAAAAAACCTCCCTTCATGAGGAAGACAAAACTCCAGGTAGAACACGATTTTAATTTTGATCTTTTAGGTCTGGTAGCTCCAGTGAAGGACTACAAGATGGCCTGGGTGGTCAATAGTTTGCTGGGAATCAGGATGATAAAGATAGATGATTTTAAGCTGGAGTTTTTAAATCAGCCCAAGCTGGAGATTTCTCGCTACATTTTGGAAAAAGATCACGGGTATATTCAGTTATTAAAGAACCGTTCTTTTTCAGATTCGGGACAAACGCTGTATCTTGTGCCAGAATTAAAGATTATGGATTATTTTCTTCTCCTACAGGATTTCACCCAGGAGACAAGCCTTAATCAATGCATAGGACAGCTGTCCCACAGTAACTATGTGCAGAATATAGTCAAGCTGGATGTGGAAAAGCTAAAGTCAAAAGAGAACCTATTAACCTATTAAATATAATAATATACATACAATGAACTTACCCATCGCGAATAAGAAGACCAAGATTTTGGCTACAGTTGGGCCGGCTTCAAACAACGAAAAGACGCTTACGGATTTGGTGAAGGCTGGAGTAAATGTGTTCAGGCTGAATTTTTCCCATGGAAATCACGAAGGTCATGCCGAAGTCATTCAACTGATCCGTAAGATCAACAAAGATTACGGATTGAATGTAGGGATTTTGCAGGATTTGCAAGGACCAAAAATCCGTGTCGGAGAAGTGGAAAACAATGGTGTGGAGATCAAAGAAGGTGAACCAATTACCATTACCAACGAAGCGGTCGTCGGTACTTCCTCTTTGGTGAGCACCGTTTACCAAAACCTTCCACAGGATGTGGTGGCTGGTGACAGGATTTTGATCGATGATGGTAATCTCGAAGTGGCGGTAAACAGTACAGATGGAAAAAACGTCAACTGTACCGTAGTCCACGGAGGAATACTGAAATCCCGAAAAGGCATCAACTTACCCAATACCAAAGTAAGTGCGCCATCACTGACCGAAAAGGACAAAAAGGATTTGGAGTTTGGCCTCGAAAATGAAGTGGACTGGATAGCCCTTTCCTTTGTCCGTTCTGCTGAAGACATTATCGACCTTAAGAAGAGGATTGACGCTAAAGGAAAGGCGTGTAAGATCGTAGCCAAGATAGAGAAACCAGAAGCGCTGGACAATATCGATGAGATCATCGAAGTCACAGACGGCGTAATGGTGGCCCGTGGTGATCTAGGCGTAGAAGTACCCATGGAGATGGTGCCGCTATGGCAAAAGAGAATCGTGGAGAAATGTAAGCAGGCCAGCAAACCAGTCATCATCGCTACACAGATGCTGGAAAGCATGATCCAAAACCCACGTCCTACCCGTGCGGAAACCAATGACGTGGCCAACGCCGTACTGGATGGTGCTGATGCAGTGATGCTCTCTGCGGAGACCGCTTCCGGTTCCTATCCTGTTCATGCGGTGGAAGCGATGACCAAAGTGATCCAATACGTGGAAAATAATTCAGATGTCTATCACTATCTGTATGATATTCCAGAAAATAGCGATTATTTCGTGAGCAATAACGTGATCATGATGGCTTCAGGCTTGTCCAAAAACGTCAATGCCAAGGCCATTGTAGGGATCACCGCTTCAGGCTTTACGGCGTTCAGGATTGCATCTCACCGCCCATTTGCCAAAAACTTTGTGTTTACACACAATAAGACGTTGATTACTCAGCTTAGCTTGGTGTGGGGAGTGACTGCCTATTTCTTTGAAGGAAAGCAAGTGTCCACAGATGAGACCATTACCTTTATCCAAGATACCTTGAAGGAAAGAGGCCATCTAAAAGTAGGTGATATCATGATCAATACCGCAAGCATGCCGCTAAAGGACAAAGGCAAGACCAATATGCTGAAAATCCACATGGTGGAGTAGAAGGTCATTATTCAAATACAACCATTCAAAAGCACCTTGAGCGATCGAGGTGCTTTTTTATTGGGTAGGTAGTGGGTATTACGAAATTTAGTTGTTTTATGCTCTTGTGCCCAAGGTGTTGGTGGAGTAACTTTACTTGTAACTTAATGATTGTTATTGAGTTGTTTTGTTACCTGATTAACCTTTACTATAATGAGCCCCCTTGTTTAGTTAAAGCGAGGGGGAGTGTCACTCTGGACTGATAAACAGATCCGTTCAGGGTGACATTTTCATTAATTCACTAAATGGACGATGTTGGTTTGCATATTCAACTTCAGGAGAGCTACCAAATCTGGTCAGTATTTACACCATCCGTCAGCTGGAAGACGCACTGGCAGTTTCGCATGCCTGGGAAATAGGAGCGAAATCGATAAAAAACAACTACTGTCCTCTGACAAAATTTCACATGTGCTGAAAAGTAGATCTAAACGAAATGAGAAAAGATTAGTTGGATTTCCACAAACTATCACGTCCTCTGAATACCTGATCAGAAAGTCCCCTTTAGGGGATTTAGGGGTGGTTTTTAACGAGTTTCCTTCGAAGACAAAATCTTTACTCGGACGCCATTGAAAAACAACTTGGACGCTGCTTTCAGCTAATGGATAGTTTTATGGAAGCATTCCTGTTAACCTGAGCTCGACTTAATTTTAGTATTAAAAGCGTCATAGCGAACCCTTTTTAGGAGGATGTGGGTTGGAAAAGGGTGTGGCAATCCCGAAATACTGAGACTGCCACGGCTTCCACCCGCTCAGACCTCCCTCTAAGCCTCGCAGTGCATGTTCCGACCACTGTACGGAAACGGTTTTATAATCGAACTGAGGTTGTTATATACCCAGTGCTTTTGTCTTTATTCTTTCTTCTACCCTTGATACTTCTACTGTCTATCAGCTAACCCGTGACAGGACCTTTAGGCGCGACCATAAGTACTTTTTCCTGATCGACCATCACGGCACCTGCGGGGGATCCTTTTACCTTTCTGACGTATTTACAGGGAGTGTAGATCACTGCGGCAAGGGATTCGTTTTTGCTTTTGGAGTAGTAGGCTGCCAACTCGGCGGCCCGTTCCAGGGTAGTTTGGGGGATGGTGAGGCCTGATTTGTACTTGATGATGACGTGGGACCCTGCCACGTCTTTGGCGTGGAGCCATATATCATCTTTCCAGCTAAAATACCGGAGCATTTGGTCATTCGCTTTAGCGGATTTGCCTACCAAGATCTCAAAACCGTCGATTTCAAAACGCTTGAAAGGGACGTTGGTTTGGTCTTCTTTGGATTTGGGAGATAGTTGGTTGGTTTTGGAAAACTCCCTTAGTGCTTTGAAGTCGTCAATAGTGGTCAGCTCTTCCAGTAGCGTTTCGAGTTGCAGGAAATAATCCTCTTTTTCTGATAGGTTTTTTTGGAGTTGTTGTACTTCTATTTTCCCGTTTTTGGATTTTCGGTAGAGGTTTTCGGCGTGCTTTTGAGGGGTAAGTCCTTTTTTTAGAGAGATGGTGATTTCCTTGTTTTGATAGAAGTCAAACAAGGTGGTTGTTTCAGCACCTTGTGGGATTTGATGGAGATTGGCCATGATGACATCGGCTGTTTGGCTGGGAGGGGGGCTGTCTTGCAGTTCGGCCAGTTTTTTTGATGTTTTACTCAGGTAGGCACTGGTTTTCTTTTTTTGGTCTTCCAGTTTTCTGACCATAAGGTTTTTTTCTTTTTCGAAGGCTTGATGAATGACGGCATGCTGGAAGTACTCATTGCAGCTTCTTACAGGGTCAGCTGAAGAAAACACCGCGTTTTGTACTGGGAGAAGGGTGAGCAGGTATTGGTCATTTTTCTTGGTGATGCTGAAGAGGGGGGCATTCAGCATATCGATCATCTCTTGCATCAACAGCCACTTGGTTTCGATATCCGCTTCAATGTAACCTTGGGACTTTAACCATTCCCGAGGGACTTTCCCTAGTGTGGGTAAGAATGTGGCTGCTTTCCCTCCTTGTTTTAGGAATTCCTCGTAGGAAAGGTCCAAGTGTCTCTCCAGTTCATGGAGGGCAATATTGTGGTCTTCCTTGAGTTCATTTCTAAACAGGGCCGAGGGACGACTATCGTCGGTACCTGTATAAAGAAGGATATTGCTGCGACTTCCGTGTAGTTTGAAGAGCAGGGTCTTTTGGGAGTTGAAATCAATTCTGAATGCTCTCTCAAATGATAATACCCGAACGGAATCGACCGTGTCTCCGATGAGCTCCGGAAATAGGTCGACGCTGTTTTTTTTGCTTCGTTTATAATCCTCAGGGAAACTAAGGCAGGGGTTGGATGGGCTGAGGTTTGCCCTCAGGAAATGGGATCGGCTCTCATTAGTAAACCCCATGACCAACTCGTCTTTATTTTGGGAAAAACAAGTGGCCAATTCCAGCCCTGCGAATAATTTGTCGATTGCTGGACAGAGGTATTGGAGGAAATGATAGTTGAGGTGCATGGTTATAGGCTGATCGTAAGGCCATCGTAGGCCAAGAATACATTCTCTGGTAGCTGCTCTTCCACTTTTTGGTGCGAACCAAGTTTATGGCTGATGTGGGTAAGGTAGGCTTTTTCAGGCTTAATGATGTCAATGAGCTCCAGTGCTTCCGAGAGGGTAAGATGCGAAAGGTGTTCTTTTATTTGAAGAGCATTTAGCACTAAAGTTTTAGTGCCTTTTACCTTTTCCAGCTCTTTTTTATCAATGTATTTTGCATCGGTGATGTAGGTAAAATCTTTTATTCTGTAGCCGAAGACAGGAAGCTTATAATGCATTACCAAAATAGGCGTAAATGTCGTTCCGAGCACTTCAAATGGTTCGTTGCTGATTTCATTGGTGACCACTTGAGGGACTCCTGGATATTTTTTTGGGGCGAAGACATAGGAGAATTCCCGTTGGAGCTGGTCGAGTACTGCAGTGGTGCCATAGAGCGGCATATCCTTCATCTGCATAAAATTAAACGGCCTGATATCGTCCATTCCAGCGGTGTGGTCCTTGTGCTCGTGCGTATAGATGATGGCATCCAATTCACAAATGCCTTCACGGAGCATTTGGGCCCTGAAATCCGGGCCGGTGTCGATCACAAAACTATTATTGTCTACTTTTAGGTGAATGGAGCTTCTCAGTCTTTTGTCTCGGAAATCCACTGAAGAGCAAGTCTCGCATTTGCAGCCGATAACGGGGATTCCCTGTGATGTTCCTGTGCCTAGAAAAGTAACTTTCATTTGTCTTCTGATTGTTCAATGTTTGTTTTGCCCATCCAAGATGACGTAGAGTTGTGTTTTCTGAATTTGATAAATGGTGTCAGGGCCAATGAATGCAAAACATAAAAACTAGAGCTTTAATTCCGTTTGCTGAAGCTCGATATAGAAGTCTTGGTTTTTTTTGTTTTTGAACTCCTTTGGGTTGAAATTGAGTTCTTTGAGGATGTCGATCAGGGTATTGACTTTCCCTTCCAAGGTGTAGTATTTGTTGATGATTACCACTTTGGTGTCTTTGAGGATACAGTAGCCTGATTTAAAGTTTCCTTTTTCATAGCGCAGCATGTAGTCCGATTCTGCAAAAAGACTTTCTATCTTATCCAAATTAGTTTTTGTGTACTTAATTGCCATTTGGAATATAGGGTAACGGATTATTCTGCGCTTAGATGCTTCTTTACTGTGGACAGTAAGAGGTCATAGTCCAATGGTTTTTGGAGGTAATCATTTAGACCTGCTTGCTTAAAGTCCTCCATCGTGTAGTTTTTATAGTTGCCGGTAATGGCGATCACGGGGATGGTTGCTTTTTTTGGATCCTTGAGCGCTCTAATGGCTTTGGTGCATTCGATACCGTCCATTTTGGGCATATTGATGTCCATCAGGATTAGGTCATAATCCTCATCTGCTAGTTTGTCCAATACTTCTTTACCATTTTTGACAGCTGTAATTTCGTAGTTTTCAAACAGCAATACATTTTTAGTCAGGTTGATAATTACCGAACTATCCTCAGCTACTAAAACTTTTTTACTCTCGCTCATTTTAAGATAAGTTGTTTAATTCTTGCAAATGCGATTTGAATACCTGCAGTTGATCTTGCAATGTTAAATAATCTTCGACAATATCATTGTAATTTGAGGTTTTTATTTTTTGTTCAAAAATACTGGCATGCTTAAATAGTATTCTTGCGCCTAAAGTCCCCGAGTTGCCTTTTAATATATGAAGTTTTTCGTCAATATCTGCATATATCTTCTGATCTATTAATAATCCTATTTCGTCCAGCAGTGTTTTGGCTTCTTCATAAAAGTCTTGGTAGACTGTTTTGATGTCTTCGTCAGAGTTGTATTTTTTTAGCTGACTGTATACTTTTTGGTCCAGGATACATTGGTCTTCATTCTGCTGACTGTGCCCGGATCCCAAGTGGTTTCTATGTAGGTGGTTGCTGATGCTTTCCAATAGGTCCTTAGGCTTTACGGGCTTGTCAATAAAATCGTCGAAACCTGCAGATAAAAAATAATCCCTGTCTGTTTGGTCAGAATAAGCAGAAATAGCAATCACCGGTGCATTGGTCAATCCTTCGGATTTTATGATCTTTAAGGCAGTGATCCCGTCCATGATGGGCATTTGGATATCCATCAAGATAAGGTCGAAAATTTCACTTTTGATTTTATCAATAGCCTCTTGCCCATTTTCAGCAGATGAAAATGGAAAGTTATGACAGATGATGTTTTCAAAAACCTTTCTGTTCAGATTGTTGTCGTCTACTATTAATATCCTTTTGTTTTCCATGACCTAATCCTCTAATTTTGGGCCATTGGTTCCCTAAATTTGTTTGGTCTATTGTTGTTGAAAAAAAATAAATATCTTCTAATAGTGGCTGGTCCTACGGCAGTGGGAAAAACCGATCTATGCATAAAGCTAGCTAAAAAATTCAAAACAGCTATCATTTCTTCTGATAGTAGGCAGTTTTACATTGAGACCAATATCGGGACGGCCAAGCCGTCTGCTGTGGATATGAAAGATGTACCGCATTATTTTGTAGACAATCTGTCCATAAGAGAAGATTATGATGTGAGGAAATTTGAAAAGGACGCTTTGCAGCTTTTGGAAAAATTGTATGAAGAGCACCACGTGGTCATCATGACTGGAGGTTCAGGCCTGTATATTGATGCCGTTTGTGATGGGTTTGATGCGATTCCGGATATTGATCCCTCGATCAGGCAGTCACTTAATACGTTATTTGAGGAGCAGGGAATAGAGGCCTTGCAGGCAACACTAGCAGCATTGGATCCCGACTATTATGCCACCGTGGACATTTATAACCCACAGCGGTTGATTAGAGGCTGCGAAGTCACTTTAGGTACAGGGAAGCCTTTCAGTAGTTTTCGTAAAAGGAAGAAAGCAAAGCGCCCGTTTGAAGTGATCAAAGTGGGGCTGGAACGCGATAGGGAGGAGCTCTATGCACGGATCAATTTACGCATGGACCAAATGATAGCGGCAGGGCTTTTTGCTGAAGCGGAGGCATTGTTTCCTTACCGTCATTTGAATGCGCTGCAAACCGTAGGCTATACGGAGGTTTTTGGGTACTTGGAAGGGAAATATGATAAAGAAGAAGCGGTAAGGCTATTAAAAAGAAATTCCAGAAGATATGCCAAAAGGCAAATGACCTGGTTTAAGAGAGACGGCCAAATTCAGTGGTTTTCACCGGGGCAGTTTGATGAAATTACGAAATACGTCGAGGATCAAATGCGGCCTTGACCAGTGATCTTCGCTACGATGCTGTAAGGTGTTGTTTTTATCAGCTCGTTGTATTGGTGTTTAAGGAGTTTTGCTTGCCCAAGTTGGGTTTTTATTTTTTTCCTTTCTGGATGACCTGACTCGAATTGTGATTCGATTGCCGCCTGTATATTGTCCAGATTGACTTCTGTTTTGGAGCAAGCGGCCAGTTGCTGGCGTAGATTTGACACCGCTGCCTTATATTGTTCTTTTTTTTGGGCGATGCTATGGTTGACCACCATTCCAAAGAGCAATATAAAGCTAGTCAGTGTTAGTAATATCGGAATAAATCCCATGTGTTAAATGCTAAGTATTTCTATCAGTTTTAATGTATCACGGTTCAACGGCTTGCTTTTAGTGATACAATCTTCAAAACTCGTGTAGACTACTTCGTCATGGATAATCCCGGCCATGCAATTGGCTTGGCCGTTCATTAGGCCTTCTACAGCTGCCATGCCACATCTACTGGCTAGCATCCTGTCTTTTCCTGTTGGGCTTCCTCCACGCTGGATATGTCCAAGGGTAGTGACCTTGAAGTCTTTGGAGTCATCGTTGATGGTGTGTTTGACTTTTTCCATGATTTCGGCAGCGCTGCCTTCTTCATCACCCTCGGCCACTACGATTACACTAGATGTTTTGGTTTTTCGAGAACCTTTCAGCTTTTCTACCACTTCGTTAAGAGTGGTTTTGGTTTCGGGGACCATGACCATTTCAGCACCGCCACCTAGGCCGCATTCTACCGCAATATATCCGCTGTCCCGTCCCATTACCTCAATGAAAAATATGCGGTCGTGCGCTGCTGCGGTGTCGCGTATTTTGTCTATTGCTTCTAAGGCTGTATTGATCGCCGTGTCAAAGCCAATGGTGAAATCTGTCCCAAAGATGTCGTTATCGATAGTGCCTGGGCACCCAATGGTTGGGATCCCGTATTCTTCATAGAATACTTTGGCACCTGTAAAGGTACCGTCACCACCTATGGCCACCAAGCCTTCGATTCCATGTTTTTGCAATTGTTCGTAAGCTTTTTTTCTGCCCTCCTTGGTGCGAAACATTTCGCTGCGAGCAGATTTGAGAATGGTTCCTCCGCGTTGGACGATGTTACTTACGGCGTGGGACTCCATTCGTTGGATCTCGCCATTGATCATGCCATCATAGCCGTACATGATTCCGTACATTTCCATACCGTGGAAAATCCCGGTTCGCACCACCGCCCTTATACAGGCGTTCATGCCGGGCGCATCTCCTCCAGAGGTTAATACAGCAATTTTCTTCATCGGTCTAATTATAGGTTTTATAGTGAGCCAAAATTAAGCATTAATGAATGGAATAGTAATTAAATAGGTAAATCTTTTGTCCCTGTTTGGCTTGGTGGGTAGGGCAATCCATGATCCCATTCTTTTCTGCAGTCTGGTGTTAATTGCGATTTACTGGTGATTTTTTTTGATGAACGGATTGCTTTATTATATTTGTCAATAACCAATATAGTAGAATATTATTTTAATTTTTGCAAATTCATTTAAATATAGTTTTGTGTTTTTTAAACGTAATTATGTGAATTTTGTAAAAATTCTTTGTTTAGGTAATTGATACCAGACGCCAAATCTTATGAAAAGAACACTACTCCTATGCATTATGGGGATAATGCTCTGTGGTGCAGTACGCCCATTTTCGGGTGGAATGACACCCGGTGCATCTCCTGTAATCAACACCACGCCTGGCTACACGGAATTTGAACCGGGAAAAGGTGCTGTCACCATTGATAAAGAGGTGACCGTGACCGATGAGGATTCGCCAAAAGCCGCCAAAGCGGTGGTGAAGTTAACTAATCTCCCCGATGGAGGGAATGAATTCATCAACATTGCCCCTGATGTGGTAGACCTGGCCAATGATAATGGCCTCACGGTAAATTATAATTTTACCAATGGTGAATTGACCATTACCGGTGAGGCAGATTTTTCCCTTTACCAACGCATTTTTAGGGAATTGACCTACAATAATTTTTCTCCTATTCCCGATATCGCTGATCGAATCGTGAAATACTCGATTTATGATACTGAGGGAAACACCAGTGCCGAGCAAACGAGAATCATCAGGGTGAAAAATGTGCCCGCTGTCATTACTGAAATTCAGCCTGTGGCAGACGGGTTATATGGAATTGACGATGCGGTGGCTGTTACCGTTGTCTTTAACAGACCCGTTTGGGTGAATGGGGGGACTCCCCAGATCCCGCTACAAATTGGAGAACAGGCTGTCATGGCCAGCTATAGCTCAGGCGCTGGTTCCAAGGAATTGGTTTTTGTTTATACCGTAGTGGAGGGAGACCTGGATGAAGATGGAGTCGAGTTTACCCAAGAAGTCCGTCTGAATGATGCAGCTATAGTGGACAGTGTGGATGAGCCAGCTGATCTGCAGGTTGATGGTTTTCCAAGTACTTCAGGTATAGGAGTAGACGGAATCCGTCCATTTGTTGCTGCGGTTACTTTGCCAGAGGATGGTGCCTATTCCGTTTGTGGAAACAGTATGCTGAAGTTTGTGCTTTCGATGAGTGAAACCGTCACGGCAAACGAAGATATAAAGTTGGATATCACGCTGGATGCAGGAGCACGAACAGCGCGTTTTGTGCCTTCAGAGTCCACCGCCGACGAGTTGGTGTTCGTGTATGATGTGGCATCTGGGGATAAGGACGAAAATGGTATCAGTGTATCTGGCTTGGCTCTCGGCGAAGGAGTGATAGCTGATCAGGCTGGAAATGAACTGACAGATATCGCCTTGGACAGTGCTGCCGTGGCTGAGGCCAATAATATTATAATAGATGGTACCGCACCGGCACCGCCTCAGGTTACTGCTATCACGCCGGATAGTGGGGTGTCTTCCTCAGATGGGATTACCAACACTTCTGCCTTAATGATAGCCGGGACTGCGGAGGCTGACCTGTCAGTAGAAATCTTCGCCAATGATGATAAAGTAGGGGAGGCAATGGCTGATTCGGAGGGTAAATGGACCTTCGATGCGACGGGACTGGAGTGGGAGGAAGGACAGTATGAGCTTTCTGCTGTAGCAGTGGATGGTTCCTGTAATTCCAGCGAATCGAGTAATACCTTATTGTTGACCCTGGATCTGAACGGGCCTTTGGTAAGTGTCACAAACACGGAGGTAAGCCTTGGTGAAAATGGTGAGGTATTGGTTACAATAGAGGAATTGGTGGATAGTTACAGTGATAATTATTCATCTATGGAGACAATTGAACTGGCTATGGAAAAGGATGTCTTTACCTGTGAAGACCTAGGTGAAAATACAGTGACGATCACCGCAACCGACTTAGCGGGCAATGTCACCGAAACCAACGCATTGGTGACCGTGGTACACAACGAAGCCCTGTCTTTTGTAGTGGAAGACCTCGAAGTATCGCTGGACGAAAATGGATTGGCGGAGTTAGTGTATTCGGATGTGGTAAAAGGTCTCAACGGGACGTGCTTGGACTTAGATAGGTTCACATTTGAATTGAGCAAGTCCAGTTTTAGTTGTGGCGATGTCGGGAGCCATAATGTATCCATTGCCATTACGGGAGAGAACGGTTTTACCGCTTCGGAGGAAGCTTTGGTAAAGGTGACAGATGATGCTGCTCCCCAGATCAGTGGAGGGGACGAGAATGTGGACGTTTTTGTAGGTTTATCTGGCGAGTATGTAATGGAGAATTATTTGGAGATCTTCGAGGTTTCTGATAATTGTACTGTAGCGATGACCAATCAGTCTCCTGCGGAAGGAGCTGTATTGACGGGATATGGGACGCCTCATGTCGTGAAAATCACAGCGACAGATGATGCTGGTAATGTGACGGAACATGAGTTTACCATTACCCTAAAAAGCAATATTATAGCCTCATTGGTGGACCCGGACCTATTGACGGTCAGTTGGGGTACAGAAGAGGAGGAGCTGCCGTTGCCAGAGCAGGTGGAAGCCGTCTTGGTGTCAGGAGAGACGGTAATGGTGGAGGTGGCTTGGGATATCCAACACTACGATAATATGTCACCGGGACTTTATCAAAATGCTGGAACAGTGTCCCTCACCGAATCAGGATATAGCTATGATGGTGACAGGCAGCCTATGTTGACTATTGTGGTGAATGAAAAATCATTGCCCGAAGACATATTATTAAGTGAGGATGAGTTTTCGGTGGAGGATGATCCCAATGCGCCGCTGGGGATACTGACCACTGTGGATGTGGATGATGACCAGCATAGCTATGCGCTTATCGGAGAGTATGATGACGAGCAGTTCTTCTATATTCTTGGTGATCGTCTTTTTTGGACACCTGAAGCGATGCCGGAAGACCAGCATGAATTCACCATCACTATCAGTAGTACTGACAGGATCGGGAATAGCATAACCAAAACCTTCTTGATAACCAGATCAAAGCCAGCGCTGGATGACTTGACCATTAGCAATGTGTTCAGCCCAAATGGTGATGATATTAATGATGATTGGGGAGTGCCGTCCTTGAAGTTTTATGGTGAGGTGAAGCTGATGATTTTTGAAAGAAGTGGGAAGATGGTCTTTGTGACCTACGATCCTGAAGAACGATGGGATGGGAGGTACGAAGGCGGCGACCTTCCTGTCGGGTCCTATTATTACGTGATTGAATTAGGGGAAGAGCAGGCGAAGCGAAGAGGGGTGCTTACCCTGATTCGGAACTAATTCGATATGAAGGCTACTATGAAACGTGAAAACATGAAAAAGATCATTCTAATCCTCCTTATAATGCCAGCTCTTATCAATGATGGGCTTGGCCAGAGTAGAAAATACTTTAGTTATTTTAATGCGCTCCAAAGTTATTACAATCCAGCCTTGGTAGGCTTGGAAGGGAGTAGTGCCAGAAGTATTGTCCGTAACCAGTGGAGTGGAATCGATGGAGGCCCCAAGACAGTTTATGGAAGTGTTGAGGGAGAATTTGCTCAGATTGGAGGCAGCGATAGTGTTCCTTCCATTGGGAGAAATGCGATAGGACTTTCAGTGATGTATGATAAGCATGGGGCATTTAGTGAAACAGAGCTATTGCTTAACTACACTAATCGGATCCGGCTGTCAGAAAAGCATTTCCTTGGTTTAGGTATCGGTGTGAAATACATGAATACAGAACTTGATGGAATGTCCCTGAGCCCGGAGCAGTCCGATGACCCGTCACTTTCCAAATACATGGGAGGTTTTGCAGAAATGAAATTTTTGGATTTTAATTTTGGGCTTGCGTTAAGACATAATAATTATTACGTCGCCTATGCCGTACAGAATCTAGCAGCAGGGAAAATCTCGTCAGGTGATGAGTTTTATACGAAGAGACCGTTGAGTCATAATGTTCAGGCTGGCTATAGAGGAGTGGTGAGTGATAATGTGGGGCTGATAGGAAATGTGCTCTACCGACTTCAGGAAGACCTGCCTTATAATGCTGAGTTTAATTTTAAAGCCTTGTTTATGAATAAAGTATGGCTTGGGGTGGGGCATAGGGTGGATTACTCGACAGGTCTTCAGGCGGGTTTTTTGATGAACCGGGTTAGTGTAGGATATAGTTATGAAATGGCCACCCAACGCCAATCTAGGATGTATGGCAGCACCCATGAGTTTATGGCATCCATAAGGCTCTTTGATCATTATGGGAAGGGGATAATGGCCATGTGGTAGTGCCCTGAAAGAAAAACAACAATTAAAATCGCACCTTTACTGTGCGATTTTTTTTTATCTTCGCCGTGAAATGTCGACAAATATGTTAAAAACCCTTATGTTATGAAAAGCATTTATTTTAATGTTTAATACTTTTTAATATATTTGTTTCAAGTAAAAAGGAGGGTAATTGTGAAATTGTTCCATTTGGGGCCTGTAAAATAAAAGGAATATAATATGAAATTTTTAGTAACTGGAGTTGCTGGATTCATCGGTCATAGTTTAGCGGGGAAACTTTTGCGTGAAGGTCACCAAGTGGTGGGGATAGATAGCCTAAACGATTATTATGATGTTAACTTGAAGCTGGCCAGGTTAAAAGACCTCCATGTGGATGTGGCGGCAATTGACTTACATAAAAAAGTGGCGTCTACGGACGCGAGCTGTTTTGAGTTTGTGAAGATGAAATTGGAAGACGGTAAGGAGCTTTTGGAGCTCTGCTCCGTGGAGCGGT